>JAZUDR010000213.1:0-12892 GCA_045639725.1 Candidatus Avigastranaerophilus sp.
TGAAAATATCCTTGAAGCTTGCCGCGATAGTCTGGAAAAGGCTTTGATGTATGAACCACTGGCTCTTAGCCAGAAGGGCGCTGAAATGGTTCTTTTGACAATCACAGTAAAGCAGCATCTTGATATGGCAACCCTCATGAACACTTATATTGATGAAAAATGGGATGCCTTGAACAACTTTGATAAAGACTTCAAGAATGAAGATTTCAAACTTTACCTGAAGGAAGGAACATTCCTCAATGTTAAGGGCAAGACCTTCTTAGACTGGCTGGCTGAACTTTATTCAGCTTACGAAGACGCTGAAAAGACTTTGAAGCTCATGGAAAAGGATGTTGCAAAGTATAATAAGCTCGCTGAAAAGGGTGCTTCTGACAAGAGAACTGCTTTCTTGTGGTTTAAGAAAACTGTAGCTACTCCAATTGACCTTGTCGAAAAGATTAACGATGAACTTACAGAATGGAAAGACACCATTAGTGACTGGTCAGAAATTTCTTCTGATGCAAATATTAAGGTAGTTCTTGCTGATAATACTGAATTTGCAGATAAGGTTCTGGCTAAGTATGATACTTCCAATTTCCGTCTCGAATCTCTTGACCCGGATGACGAAACTGTCGAAGACATAAACCTGCCACCATATGTCTTGTCTGACTCTCTTGCAGTAGAAGGTGCTGCAGACGTTCTACTCGGTGACTAATCTAAAAAGCGCCAACGAAGGTTGGCGCTTTTTTTGTGTAATACATAATGCTTGATAGAGAATGAATGAGCCTGCGGCTATGAATGAATCGGCAGAGCCGATTATGAATGATTTGCTGAACCTAAGTTTCTAATCTTGGCAGAGATTAACTAAAAGCAGCAGAAACTAAAACAAATAATTATGCATTATGAATTATGAATTATGGATTGGCAGTAAGCTACGCAAGTAAACCACAGACTACCTAATACCTATGATCTATATACTAACTGGTCCTATCAACACGGGTAAAACCTCCTGGCTCATTGATGATTTTAAAAAACGAAGCCATGCTGATGGTTTTGCATGCCGTAAAGTTAGAGTGAATGGCGAGCATATTGGCTATGAGCTTGTTCATCTCAAAACGGGTGAAACCTGCCAGTTTATCCGAAAAATAGCCCATATTCCAGAAGATTGGAACGAAGCCTTCAGACTTGGTGCTCATTACAGTTTCAATAAGGAAGGCGCTGCCTTTGCCCAAAAAATTACTGATGAAGCACTTAACAGTAAGATTGATTTTTTCTATTTGGACGAAGTGGCTCATCTTGAATTAAAAGGGCAGGGATTTGCTGATATTTTGAAACGCGTTCTTGCTGCTAGGATTGATATGCTTCTTGTAGTGAGGGAAGCACTAGTAGAAAAGATTACTAAGGCTTTTGGAATAAAAGAATATGAAGTAATCACGCCAAAGTAATTTGCAAAATTTTGCAGTAAATGATATTTTAAGATACTAGTAAATAATTTCATCTTGAAAGGTATTGTAATATGGCTTGTGCTAAGAAGACTACAAAGACTGTAAAATGTGAAAAGGCTGTTAAGGCTGCTAAGACCACCAAGGCTGCAAAAACTGCCAAGAGTGTAAAGGCTCCTGTATATGAAGCTCCACATGTAAAGACTACTGCAGACAAGATAACACCATATGTTCTGGTTTGTGGTGATCCGGCCAGAGCTCTTGAAATTGCAAAGCTTTGTGATTCTTACGAAGAAATAGTTTTCAACCGAGAATACCGCACATTAGTTGGTAAATACAAAGGCAAGAAGATTACAATTACTTCTCATGGTGTTGGCTCTGCTGGTGCAGCAATCTGTTTTAATGAACTTATTAACCTTGGTGCAAAGGTTATTATCAGAATGGGTACCTGCGGAGGTATTCAGGATGGCATTGGCCAGGGTGACCATATTGTTGTCAGCGGCGCCGTCAGAGAAGATGGCGTTTCCCCACTTATGGTTCCATTGGGCTATCCGGCTATTGCTGACAATACATGCTGTGATGCTCTTGTTGCCGCTTGTGAAAAGCTTAAGGCTCCATACAAGAGAGGCATAGTTCTCACTAGCGATTTATTCTATCCTTCTCAGGTCATTCCTTCTTCTCTTGCTCAGTATCAGAAGGCGGGTGTTCTCGGCGCTGAAATGGAAGTTGCAACTCTCCTGGTTATTGCTTCTCTGAGAGGAGTTAAGGCAGGTGCTATCGCAACTGTAGACGGTAATCCTCTTAAATGGGATGAAGGTAACTATGACCCACACGGCACTAAGGTTGCCGAAGGTAAGAAGAGAATGCTTAAAATTGGCTTAGATGCCATTTTGAAACTTATGTAAGAAAGAAGAATGAAGATGTTGGTCTTGAAAGACTGACATCTTTGCTCTATGTATGACTATGAAATCGCTTTTCCAACGCTGGTTGATTCTTTTTGTTACAATTGCTTTTATAATAACTGTTTATGTGTCTTATAATCTGCAAAGCAATCAGGCTATTGATAAAGCCAAAGAACTTTTAAGGGTTAATCTTGCCGACGCTTCGAGACAACTGGCAAGAAGCAATGAAAATCTGAAAGTAATCAGAGATATGACACAAGAAGGTGCTTTGGCTAAGGCTAGAGCTGTAGCTGCCCTTGTATGGGAAAATCATAATATTGCTACTAATTCTGAAGCATTGCAGCATGTTAAAAGAATTCTTGATGTAGATGAAGTCTGTGTTTCCGATGAGAAAATTATTGTCGGTTCTATACCTGATACATATCTGAATTTCGATATGTCTAGTAATCCACAGTCTGCTGAATTCGTTCCTGCTATTTATTCTAAGGATTTTGAGTATGTCCAGGTTCCTAGAGAAAATGCTTTTAAAAAGATTGTTCAATATGCAGGTGTTTCACGTCTGGATAAGCCTGGTATCATACAGATTTCATATACACCTACCAGATTAATTGCAGCAGAAAAAGTAGCTGATTTCAGTTATATTGCTGATAATTTTAGAATTGGTCAGGGTGGACGTCTGAGAATTAAAAAATTAGAAGATGTTAAAGACCTGCCGTTGGATAAATTCAATGAACTCGGTGAATATTATTACAGTGACAATGAAAATCTCTATCTTGCAAAACGTGTTGAAGATGTTGTTTTAATAGGTAATCTTCCTAATAAGGAAATGTATATTTCCAGAGATGACGTTGTTGCTTCTACAACTATAGCCTATCTGATACTTTTCTTTATAATATTCCTGTTGATTTCTAACTTGCTTCAGACTGTCGTAATTGACGGTATTTATTCTGTAAATGATTCTTTGACAAAGATAAAAGATGGTAATCTTGACGAAAAGGTTGAAGTTCACACTGCTATTGAGTTTGACGATTTGTCACAGGGTATCAATACTACTGTTGATTCTTTGAAGGAATTAAAGGAAAAGGAAGCTAGAAGAATAGACGCAGACCTCAAGATTGGTCACGATATCCAGTATTCTGTCATTCCAACAGATTTCCCTGTAAATCAGTCATATAAACTGTTTGCCGGTATGTATACCGCTAAGGAAGTCGGTGGTGACTTCTATGATTTCTTCAAGGTTGATGATACTCATGGTGCTATACTTATAGCAGACGTTTCAGGAAAAGGTATTACCGCTGCTCTTTATATGATGACAGCAAAGACACTTATCAAAGAATTGGTAATGACCTTCAAGGATCCTGCTGAAGCAATTGAACGTGCAAACCAGACTCTTGCCAAGGGCAAGAATAAGGTTTCCTTCATGTTCGTTACTGTTTTTCTTGCTGTTTACAATCTTAAAACAGGTGAACTGGTATGCGTAAATGCTGGTCATAATCCTCCTCTACTTAAGACTGCAGACGGCAAATGGGAATATCAGAAAATCAAGCACTCTGTTGCATTGGGCATTTCCATGAAAGCCAAGTATGCAAATGTTAGTCTGCAGCTCAATAAGGGCGATAGTATCCTGCTGTATACCGACGGCGTAACCGAAGCTATGAACTGGAATAATGAACAGTATGGTGAAAAGCGCCTGAAAGAATTTTTGGATGAAATTCCTGACGAACCACAGCAGGTTGTTGAAGGTCTGCGTGATGAACTTGCTGATTATAGAAAAGATTTCCCGCAGAGCGACGATATCACCATGCTTATGCTTAAGGCCTGATTCTGTTATTGAACGGGATTTTCATACAATGTTACTAACTCTTTGTTAGTGACATTGTATGAAATATAAAACTATAAAAATATATTATTTGAGTGAGAGTTTAAGAGAGAGGGTATATGTTAGACAACTGGTTTTTATTTAGGTTAGACTATTTGTCTTTATGGTATGGAGCGGCTTTTTGGATATTAGCTTCTTTAAGCTTTATGCTGCAACAGAACCAGAGAGCCATTGATAAGAATTATTTACCCTGGAATTTATTTGGTTTGTTCTCTGCCATATATGGGACACATGTATGGGTAAACATACTGGCACTTGCTTATAGAGATGTGCCATGGCTGAGATATTCCTACATAATTGCTCTAATTCTTGCCTTAGCACTTTTATTTATTTTTGCGAAAAAAGGCTCTGAATATCAGGATATAAAGAATCATTTCAGTTGGCGATTTATGATAGTGCTGACATGTATTGGCCTTGTTGCAGGTTTTTATAATCTCAGCTATCTTGCCTTCGCTATGATTGTTGCGACAGGTTTTCCCGCTGTTATACAGACCTATGTCTTGTTTAATACGCTTGCCAAAAGAAACAAAAACAATGATTTAAGAAACCTGGCTATTGTAAATATTCTGCACTATATTTTCAGGTTGATGATCACAACAAGAGTGTATCTCTTCCCTCTGGCATACGAACGTGGTGCTAGTTTTTCTAATGATGTTTTTGCTGTTTTCATGATATCTATTGTTGCCTTAGCCTTTGTATTTGCTTTTTATGTGTGGCGTTATGCAAAGGGATTGATTCATGAAGAAAACTTCCTGTTGAAAGGTTATTATCTTCCGGTTGCATGGGTTTTGATATTTTTGGCAGGTTTCTCTGTAACAGAGTGGAGAATCACCTTAGTTTATGGAATGATAAAGAATGATATTCAGAGAATTACAACAATGCTTGGCAGGGCTATTGACCCAAATAAAGTTGCAAAACTTGATTTTAATCATCAGGAAAAGGTGTGCCCGTATTTTGCTGAAGTGTCAAGGCAGCTTTCATTATATAAAAAGAACTTAGGTGAAAGCGTAAGTGATATTTATTTAATAGGACTTGATGATGACAAGATTTACATAGGTCCTAGAACGAATAACATTATAGGTAGCAACTACAATGGAAATTATAAAGAATATCTGAAATGCCCCATTGATAAAAAGCAGTTAAAATCTGGAAAATCATTCGTATTAGGTCCATATAAAGACGAATTTGGTGAATTTATCACAGGATATACTCCATGCTATGATTCAACACAAACAAAAGTTAAATGCCTGATTTGTGCAGATATACCTTATGAAACTGTTAGAATCAGAATAGAGCATTCTAGAATACAGATTATTGTTGCCATTATGATTTTAATGGCATACCCGTTTATTGCTTTAATTATCTGTCTCAAACGTAAGGAAAAGGGAAATTACGATATTATTACCAGTGTTCCTTGGCCAACTCTGACTCTGGTATACTGCATTCTCTTCACTTGTATTTTTTCTGCTTTTGTTCATAGAGTTAGAACGGAAAGAAATTCTGAATACTTTAGATTGTTGTCTACTGCTAAGATTCAGGTTATTACAAACTTTTTTAATCACTTGGCAACAGAGGTGGAAGCAAGCAGATTTTTTCTGAACAATAGAAATATTTTTGATAGTTATGATGAATTTTCTTTCTTTGCGAGGAACGTTTCTAACCCAGCTCCAACCAGAATCTGGAACTGGCTTTCTGTTGTAAAAAGCGGAGAATTGGGCGACTTTGAAGCTGAAATCCGTAATGAAAAGGGCTTTGAAGATTATAAGGTTGTTGAGTTCAAGGGTATAGATAAAAGAACAGCGGTAAAGCCAGCTGCTTTTTATGCGCCTATCGTTTATTCGTATCCGAAAGAGAATCTGAAATTATATGCTGGTTGCGATTATAATGGGGAAAGACTACGCGCAAGTGCAATTAATAAAATATTAAAGACCAATTCTGTATCAGCTATATGTCCTTCCGATTATTCAAACAGGTATGGGCAGAAATGTTTGTTTGTCTTGATTCCCATTGATTCTAAGAATGACGGAAATATTGAAAAAATCTTAGTGCAGATTCTGCCAATGAACGATGTTGTTAGTGGATTTATCAATACGCAGAATTATTCTAATGAATACATAGAATTCGACCTTATTGACCTGGAAGAAGAGAAGGATATGGCAATACTTACTTCATATCCTGTTACAAAAGGTAATAAGATGATAACCGAAGGAGATACAGAAAAAGGCTTCTTCCTTTTAGCACCTCTATTTTTATTTGATAAGGCAATGGCCCTTGCCATAAGACCAAGTGAAAAATATTGGGAAACCCATGAGGCAACATCTTCGGTTTTAGCTTATATTCTTTGTGGTCTGTTGTTAAGCGTGCTGGCTACATTGTTTGTAATTTTCCTCCAGAAACGTCAGAGAGACCTGGAAAAGCTTGTGGATGAACGTTCTGAACAAATATTTCAAAAGGAAATGCTTATTAAAACAATTTCAGATAACGTTCCTGTTGTATCATACCGTTGCACAGCCGACGACAAATGGGATTTCAGTTTTTTGAGCTCTGAAATAATAAACTTAAGCGGTTCTGCTCCTTCGGATTTCCTGAATGGTCAGAAAAGATTTGTTGACCTGGTTTATCCAAATGATTTGCCATTTCTTAGAAAAACCATTAAGGAAGCCACTGAAAGCTCGAAGCCCTTTGATGTTGAATATCGCATTATTGGCAAAGATAAGAAGCTGATATGGGTGAATGACCGTGGTCATGTTGCTTTCGATATGGATGGAAATCCGATCTATATTGACGGCTCTATCTCTGATGTTACAACTAGAAGAGAGGCAACTGCGCAGCTTAATGAAAGCTTGTATGAGCTTGAAAAAGCCAATGCTGAACTACAGATACAGAAGAGTATGGCAGACCAGTTTGCTGAAGAAGCAAAGATAGCAAATGAAGCGAAAAGCCAGTTCTTAGCAAGCATGAGTCACGAAATCAGGACTCCTATGAATGCTATTATTGGTATGAGTAATCTTTTGAAGGAAACTGAGCTTACACCAAAACAGCAGAAATATACCGATATTGTATGCTCCAGTTCTGAAAGTCTGTTGGGACTCATTAATAATATTCTTGATTTTTCAAAGATGGATGCCGGTAAGATGCAACTTGAAAGGATTGCCTTTAAGCTGACAAAGTGCATTGATGACTGTGTCAGAATGATGTCTGTCAGAGCTACGGAAAAGAATATTGAACTTGATTGTGAAATTGCTGATGATGTGCCGGTTTATTTATTCGGTGATCCAACCAGACTACGTCAGGTTATTCTTAATCTTGTCGGTAATGCTATTAAATTTACCGAAAAAGGTGGGGTTACGATAAAGGTTTCTGTCATTGAAAAATACGAAGATGACGTAATGTTGAAGTTTGTTGTATCAGATACTGGTATTGGTATCGAAAGAGAAGCTATATCAAATCTATTTAAAGCATTTTCTCAGGCTGACGCTTCTGTTTCAAGAAAATTTGGTGGAACAGGTCTTGGATTGGCTATTTCTAAGCAGATTGTTGAAATGTTTAATGGCAAGATTGGTGTTGAAAGCATCGTCGGCGAAGGCTCTGATTTCTGGTTCACAGCAAGATTCACTGTTCAGGATAATATTGAAGTTGTTGGTGCCGGAATAACCAACGAAACGCTAGTTACTGATGCTATCATGGATGCAGAAAGTAAGCGTTCAAAGAAAATTCTTGTTGTAGAAGACAATGAAATAAATCAGCAGGTTGCAACGGCAATCCTTGAAAAGCTTGGTTTTTCTTGCGAATTAGCCTCTGATGGCTCGGAAGCTATTGATATGCTTTCTGATAAGCCATATGACCTTGTTCTTATGGACTGCCAGATGCCTGGCATGGATGGTTATGAAACAACAAGCTTTATCAGAAGTGGTCGTGCAGGTATCATCAATACCCATGTAATTATTATTGCTATGACTGCAAATGTTCTGGCTGGAGACAAGAAGAAATGTATCGATGCCGGTATGAACGATTATATAGGTAAACCTGTTCAGCCAAATCAGCTTCTTGAAAAGCTTGAAAAATGGTTGTCTAATTCTGGCACTGCGGAAATCAAAAAGGCTTATGAAGAAAAGATGGCCGCGGCATCTGACAATTCCGCTTCAAACAAAACAGAAAAAGCTACTTCTGATGTTGAAGCAGGTGAGGCAATTGTTAAAAAGAATAAGGAAGATAATCAGATTGCAAAATGTCTGAAAGGTGTTGAGCGGTCTGTTGTTGATACTGTCACTTTGACTAAGAGAATGATGGGTGATGAAAAGACTATCAGGAAGATTATCGAAACCTTTGATAATGTTGCTCCTGGAATTATTGAAACACTTCGTTTTGCTGTTGAGGCTGAAAACTATGATTTGGCAAGGGAACAGGCCCATAGCCTTAAAGGAGCTGCGGCTAACATCTCTGCTACCGAACTTAATGCGATTGCGGCTGAATTGGAAGGATATTACAAAACTTCTGATTTTGGTAAAGCTCCTGAATGTTTTGGTCGCTTAGAACTTGCTTATGAACGTCTTGTAAAGGAACTTTATTGACAAAGACTTCCCTTTAGGTTAAATTTAATCTGATACTAAACATCGAGGTAATATATGGTACCTTTATTGAGCGTTATAGCGATTGCTTTATTAGGATATGTTATCTTTTTGCAACGCAAGAACACTTCATTAGAAAATGATCTTGAATCTAGCAGACAGCAATTAGGGGAAAGTGTTAATCTTACTAAGGGTGTAACTCTTAGTTTGCCTTTGGTTGCTTTCCGTGTTGTTCCTGACGAAAATCTGACTCATAAATTTGTCAGCGAAGAAGTTAGACGTCTCAGTGGCAGTTCACCATCTGAATATGTTGCTGGTAATAAGTCTTTGAAGGACCTTGTTTATCCTCAGGACTTGGAAAAGCTTCTGTTCCATATTGAAAACTCAGTAAAAGATCACAATGCCTTCGATGTAGAGTTCCGTTTGGTCAATAAGGAAGGAACAATTCTTTGGGCCAAATGTTGTGGTATTGCTCAGTATGATAAGCAGGGTAATCCATTGTTCGTAGATGGTTATCTCTGTGATATCGATAAAGAACGCAAGACCGAAATCCGCGCAAATGAAGCGGCAGATAATTTCGAAAAAGCAAAATCAGAAATCACTCTGCTTAATGCAAGAATAGAAGAACTTGCAGAACAGAATAAAGTTGCCAACAAGGTTAAGTCTCAGTTCCTGGCCAATATGAGCCATGAAATCAGAACACCGATGAACGCAATCATGGGTATGAGCAGTCTTCTGCTTGAATCTGATTTGAGCGTTGAACAGAGACAATATGCCGAAACTGTTAATACAAGCTCTGAAACACTTCTAAGCTTGATTAACGACGTATTAGACCTCTCTAAGATTGAAGCTGGTCAGATGGTTGTTGAAAACGTTGACTTCAATCTTCGCTCTCACCTCGAAGAAATCATCGATATGTTTGCTTACAGAGCTTCTGAAAAGAATCTCGAAGTAGCATGCATGATTGCTCCAGAAGTTCCATTAGACCTTAATGGTGACGCAGGGCGCTTGAAACAGGTTATTTCAAACCTGATGAACAACGGTATTAAATTTACCGAAAGTGGCTCTGTTGCTCTTAATGTTGCTATTGTAAAAGATGTTGATGGAGAAGCAACAATCAGATTCTCTGTCACTGATACCGGTATTGGTATTGATAAGCATATCATCAGTTCGCTTTTCGAAGCCTTTGTTCAGGCTGATGGTTCTTCTTCAAGAAGCTATGGCGGAAACGGCCTCGGTCTTTCTATCTCTAAGCAGCTTGTAGAGCTTATGGGTGGCGAAATCGGATGTAATAGCGAACTTGGTAAGGGGTCTGAATTCTGGTTTACGGCTAAGTTCAAGAAGCTTGAAAATGTAGCCAAGGATAGCACTGTTTGCGACATTACCGGACTTAAAGTTCTTGTAATCGAAGACTATCCGGTAACTAAGATGATGCTTGCCAACGTTCTTTCTTACTGTGGCTGTCGTTTTGAGTTTACAACAAGTTCTATGGGAGTTCAGGCTCTTAAGCAGGCTGTTTCTATTGGTGACCCATACAAGGTTGTTATTATGGACCTGCTCCTTCCTGAAGTTGATGGCAAGCGCATTGCCACTATCATCAAGAAGGACCCGAGTATTGCTGCAACCAGATTGATACTTATAACTCCGCTTACAGGCCGTGGCGATGTAAACTGGATGAAGGAAGTTGGAATTTCCGGCTGTCTCACCAAGCCTTTACGCTTCGCTCAGTTGCATAACTATCTCGGTGTTGTATCCGGCTTGTCCAGAGTTCCATTGTCTCAGTCTTATCTCACAAGATATCAGGTAGAAATGCCTGAAATGAGCAGCAAGAGTCTTCTTCTTGTTGAAGATAACGTTACCAACCAGCGTGTTGCTGTTGCAATGCTTAAGAAAATGGGCTTTAGTTGTGATGTTGCTTCTGGTGGCGAAATTGCTATCAATATGCTCCAGAAGAAGGCATACGACCTTGTATTCATGGACTGCCAGATGCCGGGCATGGATGGTTATGAAGCAACTCGCAGAATCAGAATTGGTGCTGCAGGCGAAAACAATAAGTCATTGCCTATCGTTGCGATGACAGCAAATGCCTTGGCTGGTGACAGAAATAAGTGTCTTGAAGCTGGCATGAACGACTATATATCTAAGCCTGTTCAGCCAAAATCATTGTTTGAATTGTTAGTAAAATGGCTACCGGTAAGTGAACCGTCGGATAAAACTGACGGCGACAACGGGGCCATATTAAAAGGTGGTAAATCAAAAACTATGGCTGTATTAGACATGGACGGTTTAGTTGAAAACATGGGTGGTGACAAGGAAATTGCCCTTGACATCCTGAACACTTTCCGCGAAGACGCTGAATCATTGATGAATTCACTTCGCATTGCTATGAGTCAGAACGATAGAGTAACCTCAAAGCTTTATGCTCATAGCTTAAAGGGTGCTGCAGCAAACGTAAAAGCTGATGAAGTATTTACAATTGCTAAGGAACTTAATGACTTGTTTGTTGCAAATGAAGTTGCTAAGACTCCGGAATGCTTCAAGCGTCTTGAAGAAGCCTATGCAAGACTTCAGCATGAGCTCCAGAATCTATAATCTGAAATAGTTTAATAGCTGCGCCTTGATTCCAGAATCGAGGCGTTGCTATATTTAGAGGCAAACAAGATGAGATGTCCAAAATGTAATGGTAAGTGGAAGCTTCCACCTAACATTAAAAACACAGATATAAGCTGTCCCTTCTGTGGTATTCAGATGACTACTGTAACGAATAAGCAGGGACTCTGTGTTGTTCAGGAAAAGGTTTATAATAATCCTATCATCCCCGATGATATTGGCAATTATGAGACTTTTATTGATATTGAACGCCTTGAAACATCTCATATAGAATTTGGTAAAATTATTGATTCTAGCGCATACGAAGAAGAATTTGGCTCAGTTGAAAATGATTCCCTTTTGATGCTGAAATGCCCACCAGGCTCTTTTTTGATGGGAAGCAACAAGAATGAACTCGGCCGACAGACTGACGAAACCAGCCACAATGTTGAATTTTCTTCAGATTTTTATATCGGTAAGTTCCCTATAACTCAGTTTCAGTATTATGCCATAATGGGCATAAATCCTTCCAAATTCCATGGTAATGATAACCCTGTTGAATGTGTATCATGGTTTGATGCAATTGAATTTTGCAATAAGCTTAATGCAAAAACTGATGGATTAAGGCCGAGAGGTTTCCTTTTTGCGCTTCCTACCGAGGCACAGTGGGAATATGCCTGTCGCGCAACCATGAAAACATCCCTTAACTGCGGTTATGATATTACTTCCGAAAAAGGCTGCTGTCCAAACTTAGACCGATTCGGCTGGTATAACGATAATTCTAAAGATAAAACCCATCCTGTGGGTGAAAAACGTGCCAATTTCTGGGGTATTCACGATATGCACGGAAATGTATGGGAATGGTGCTCTGATTGGTATGAACCATTCGATGAAGATATTAAGGATTTGAATCTGGTGAATCCTGTTGGCCCTGAAATAGGCAATTATAAGGTTTGCCGAGGTGGCTGCTGGAGCATTCCACCACGCTTTTGCAGATCTGCCATCAGATTTAGAGTATCACCTGATGCAAAGTATGAAACTCTAGGCTTTAGAGTTGCCATGGTTCGTGCAGAAAATAAATCGGAAGATGAAGAACTCGTATGAAGTGCACAATCTGCGGTGGCGAGTGGGAGGCTCCAGAGGGTTTTGCGAAGGTCACTAAGTGTATTTTCTGTGGTGATCCCTCGGGCTTATTAGATATTCCATTTGTTGATGACGATGAAGACGAAAATGAAGATATATTAGAAGAACCTGTTATTTCTGTTGAACAGGACCAGAAGCAAGAAATAGCTTCAGGACCGGAGTCTGAGCCAGAGTCTGAGCCTGAGTCTGAGCCAGAGTTACAAATACAGTTGGAGCAGGAATCAAAACCAGAGCCAGAGCTAGAGCTAGAGTTAGAATCAGAGCCAGACCCAGAGCAAGAATTAGAACCAGAACTGAAACCAGAGCAAGAGCAGAATCAATACGCAGAATCCGTAATAGAAGATGAAACGGAGTTGGTTGCTGTCGTTGAAACAGAAATGACTACACCTG
>JAZUDR010000214.1:0-21378 GCA_045639725.1 Candidatus Avigastranaerophilus sp.
GACCGCTGGATTACCCGCGAACTTTACGGTGGCGACACTGAAACCCGTATCATGCAGGAAATCGTTCTTGGTATCGGTGGTCTCAGAGCTCTCCATTCAATCAACGTTCACCCATGTGTATACCACATGAACGAAGGTCACTCAGCTTTCTTGGCACTCGAAAGAATCGCTGTTTCAATGGAAAGACATCAGATGACCTATCGCGAAGCCTTGGAACTTACCAGAGCCGGTAACGTATTCACAACCCACACTCCAGTTCCAGCAAGCATCGATATTTTCCCGAAGGATTTGATGGAAAAATACTTCACCAACTATTACTCAAAACTCGGTATCAGTTGGGAAGAATTCCTCAACATCGGCTGGCAGAACGGCACTCCAAAGGGAGACGGTTTCTCAATGGCAGTTTGTGCTTTGAACCTCTGTGGCGAAGCAAACGGCGTCAGCAAACTTCATGGTGCAGTTTCCCGCAAAATGTGGGGCGACCTGTTCCCAGAAGTTCCATTCCAGGAAATCCCGATTAAGTCTATTACTAACGGTGTTCACACTCGTTCATATGCTTCTGCAGAAATGTCTGCCCTCTTCGACAGATATCTTGGCCCGCGCTGGACAAACAATCCTGGCGACCAGACTGTATGGAAGAAGATCGACATGATTCCAATGGAAGAACTCTGGAGAACTCACGAACGCCGCAGAGAACGCCTTGTAGCCTTCGCACGCAGCAGACTGGAAGCTCAGCTCAAAGCACGCAATGCTCCTCCATCTGAAATCGCTCGCGCAAGAGAAGTTTTGAATCCAAGCTATCTTACAATTGGTTTCGCTCGCCGTTTCGCAACCTACAAACGTGCAACCCTTCTCTTTAAGGACAAAGAACGCCTCATCAGCATCCTCTGCAATCCAGAACGCCCAATCCAGTTGGTAATCGCTGGTAAGGCTCACCCAAAGGATGAACCAGGCAAGAACTTCATTAAGGAAATCGTAAAACAGAGTAACGACGAACGCTTGCGCCGCCATATCGTATTCATCGAAGACTACGACGTAGTTGTAGCACGCTATATGGTTCAGGGCGTTGACGTTTGGCTGAACAACCCACGCAGACCTCAGGAAGCCTCTGGTACTTCTGGTATGAAGGCTGCTGTAAACGGCACTCTCAACCTCTCTATTCTCGACGGTTGGTGGGATGAAGCTTACACTCCAGAAATTGGCTGGGCAATCGGCACTCGCGAAGAATACGAAAACAGCGACTATCAGGATGAAGTTGAAGCTAACAGCCTCTACGAACTCCTTGAAAAAGAAGTTTCAAAGACCTTCTATGATCTCTCCAGCGACAATCTTCCACGCAAGTGGATTGCAATGATGAAGAACAGCATGAGAGAATGCAACGCTGTATTCAACACTAACCGCATGGTTGCTGAATATACCGACAGATTCTATGTTCCATGTGACAAACATTATCAGGAACTTTCTGAAAACAACAGACAGCGCGCCCGTGAACTAGCTAGCTGGCTTGATGATGTCCGCAAGGAATGGGGTAACGTTCAGATTATCGATGTTAATGCAAACACCGATAGTGAACAGCGTGTTGGCGATCTCCTTGAAGTTAGCGTAAAGGTTAAGCTTGGCGGACTTCAGGCTAACGACATTATTGCTCAGGCCTTCTACGGTCAGATGATTAGCACCGAAGACCTCCCACAGGGCGACATCGTAGACCTCCAGTTTGTAAAACAGGACGGCGATGTAGCAGAATACAGAGGCGGAATCGGTCTTGCTTCCAGCGGCAAGATGGGTCTTGCAATCAGAGTATTGCCAAATCACAAAGATTTGATCCACCCACTTCTCACTGGTCACATCATTTGGGCTAAGTAAGTAGCTAAAATAAAAAAGCTCAGACTTAACAGTCTGAGCTTTTATATTTTAGCCAGGGTTGGTGGCTGGGGATTGGGGATTTTTTTGGGGGGACAATTGGCAGGGAGAAGAAACTGAAATACACTATAAAGTATAAAGGATTGGGTTCCGATATAAGACAGTAGGAGAAGTATTCATTATGTATCTTGCTGGCTTTATACTTATGGTAACCTTGGTGTTTGGCGGTTTAACCCTGACCCAGTTCCTGTTTTATAAAATGAATGGCAGATTTCTGTGGCGAGCTTTTGTGCCTGCAGCAATCCGCTTGACTATTTTACCAGACGATAAAGTTGAATTAGATTGCTACGACGTCTTAACCGAATATGCCTCAGCAATGATTTTTGCAAGTGGATTAGTATTACCAATTATCGCCCTAAACTATATGGGCTTTGTTCATTTCTGGTAATAGAATTATTCTGAAACGCCTTCTTTTGTAAGCGTATTGTACATTACGCGCTTTCCAGTAAGAGTGCGCCTTTCCTTCATATTAGTCTCAGGATTGACTTCCCAGGTATTTACATAGGCATTACCGCTGAGAACAGCTATAGAACGCTTTCTTAAATAATCTAAGCGATTTCCTTTTCCATCGCTGGGATTTTCGCCTTCAGGTTCATATATTTTTACGTGACCTGAAAAAATAAGACGTTCACTATCCTGAACACCAATCAAATCATCAGCGGTAATTATTACTCTTGTGTGAGTAGCTAAGTCCCAGGTGGTTTCATCTATACTTACAACAACAGTATCAGAAGCGCTTAAATAACCATCTTCCTTGCGAACATAAATATTCTTGGCAGAAATATTCATTTCGCGGATAACCTTTGTTTCGAGTATGCTTTCCTTGCGGAAAAGGTTTGGTTTTATTGTTGCAAGCATAGACTCTGGCTCATTCCAAAGCGTAGCTTTACTGCAAGTAAGAATATCATTGGCACGAGTTGCCTTAACACGGCCTTCCAGAACAGCCTGGCCATCCTTCATTGTCATTGTATCCGCCAGAACAACAGCGTCAGGCTTTTCCTGCTTGATTGCAAAAGCTTCAGCAGGCGGAATGAATTCTTCGGGAACAAGCGGTTCATTAGCAGCAAACAAGCTAGCTACACCCATTCCCAAAATTGCAGTAAATGTTATGACGTTCTTATTCATATGCCTATTATACTTGGTAACCGCTGCCACTTCAAGTATTAGTTGGATTTTCAATAATGAGAGAGTATAACATCTGTTGCAGTAGGCTATTGGCGACTGGCTATTAGCTGCTGGCCGAGAGATTGGCCTTCGGGCTTAGCTTTCTGCTACTTTGCGAAAGTTTAGTTCTCGGCCGACTTCATTAATGGCGATAGCCGTGACTTCATTAAGCCGCAGGCTGGCTTCATTAGCACAAAGTGCGGCTTCAATATGTTTTTTTAATGTCTACGACGATGTATTCGGCGAGGCAACCGGTTTTGAACTTGATTTTCCAGTTGCCGATGCCAGATGTTATGATAAAATCTGTGTTTTTGCGTCGTTCGTAGCCGTAATAGCCATCATTACCGCCAAACCAGACGCCTATGGGACCAAGACCCCATAATTGGCCGCCATGTGTATGACCAGAGAGCACTAAGTCCATACCGCTTTCTGCTTCAGCATTATAATCAGTTGGGGAATGGTCCAGCGTAATAACATATGCATCATTAGAAAGATTAGCGTCCTTAATAATACTGTCAGCGCTTTTTCTATTAGGATAACGCCATTTATCAAGGCGGCCACAAACGTTTATATTACCAGCCACATTAACAGTCTGGTCGCTGAGTATCTTTATTCCATTGCTTTCAAGGCTTCTGTTTATATCATCTATAGTGTAATTACGTTTGTTTGCGGCGTGATAGCCTGCGTCGTGATTACCATGCACATAATAAACGCCATATTTAGTCTTTATTTGTCCTAATATTCTGCAACACTGCTCCATATCTTCCTTAGAAGTGTCATCGTCTGTGAAATCACCGACAAAAGCAACAATATCAGGATTTCTGGCACTAATTTCCTTTGCATATTCCTCAAACTGCTGCCAGTTGAAAGTAGCACCAACATGGGAATCTGCCATAGCAATCACTCTGAAATTATCAACACCGATATTCTTGTCTGTTGTTAATTCATATTTAGTTTCAACAACGTTATGAGCGTTATACCAGCCAGTTCCGAAATAAATGAATGTAAGAATAATTGCGCAGATTCCAGCATAATAATGCCCGTCAGGCAATTTTCCTACATATTTTATTAGCTTCTCCACACCGTCACATAGCAGCCAGATTATGAACAAATGCGTAATACAGACATAAGCATTAAAAAAGTCCATTGAAAAATAAAGCACTGCAAAAACAGCCAGAACAATTCCAGCCCCAGCCAAGCCACAACGCCAACGGGAAGCAGGCAGATAATTCTTTATTATTTCCAACCGGCATACGGCCAGAGACAAATAAACAAATGTTATTATAATCAGTGTTAAAGCAGCAGTCGCAAATCTAAGCATTTAGTTCTTTTAATCCTCTAGGCTATAATACATAATACTTCTCGTTAAAACAATCAATATTTACCCACGAATTGACGTTTGCTGATGTTTTGCTTACAATTATCAACAGGAGATATAAATAATATGAAACAAGCAAGCATAACATTGCGAACTGATCCAGAATTCAAAGAACAATGCGATAAACTATTTAAAAAGCTTGGGCTAACAACTGTTGCGGCTATTAATTCTTTTTTACATCAAGCTGTTATGGAACAAGCACTTCCATTTGTTCCATCAATAAAAAAAGATAGTATAGAATCAAAAGTGGAACAATTACCTGAAGCCGGACACATAAATTCTGACGGAATATATGTATTACCCCAAGAATGGGATAATACAGAAGACGATATATATGACAACATTACCTTTAAATAAATGGGATATATGGCTTGCTAAAATAGCATTCGAAGACGCCCCAGAAATTATAAAGAATCGTCCAGTGTTAGTTATAAACAATAATACATTTCTTGTTTTATCTTTAAAAATTACAAGTCATTCTCCGAGAGACAATTATTCAGGTGAATATCAGATAATCAAATGGAGAGAAGCAGGATTGCTTAAACCATCAACAATAAGAACTTCAAAAAAATTATTTTTGCCGCCAGATAAATTTATACATAAACTAGGTGTTCTTCATGAAATTGATAAGAACAATCTAATTGAAATTTTTAAAAATTAACAACTAATGAACAGAAAAGGCATATTCTTAGCGATACTTGCAGCGGGACTTTATGCGATTAATTCACCGCTGTCAAAGCTTTTACTGCAGTATGTGCCTGAAAAACTGATGGCAGGATTATTATATCTTGGTGCTGGCCTTTGCATGGGCTTTATTGCTTTATACCGAAAATTATCCAAAAGTGATAAAAAGGAAGAAAAGCTTACTAAAGGCGAATTACCATTTGTTATTGGAATGATAGTCCTGGATATTCTGGCGCCTATATTTTTGTTGATGGGCTTAAACAGAACCTCGGCGGCAAATGTCTCCCTGTTAAACAATTTTGAAATTGTTGCAACGGCTTTCGTAGCCTATTTTGCCTTCAAGGAAAAAATCAAGAAACGCCTATGGCTTGGAATCTTCTTTGTAACAACTTCCTGTGCAATTCTGTCTTTTGAAGATGCCTCAAGCCTACAATTTTCAGTAGGTTCATTATTTGTGTTGCTGGCAGCCGTATGCTGGGGTTTTGAAAACAACTGCACCAGAAAGATTTCTTCAAAGGATCCTATGCAGATAGTTCTTCTTAAAGGCATATTCTCAGGACTCGGCTCTTTGATTATCGGTCTTTGCCTCGGTGAAAAATTCGGATTAATATGGCCCATATTCGCCGTATTAGCAGTCGGTTGCGTTGCCTATGGCTTAAGTATTTATTATTATGTTTACGCCCAGCGCCTGCTAGGAGCAGCCAAAACCAGCGCCTACTATGCCATAGCTCCATTCATCGGTGCCATACTCTCCCTTATTATTTTCGGGGAAATGCCTGGCCCGCATTTCTTTATAGCCCTTGTATTCATGGCTATCGGAGCCTGGTTGTCAGCCTGATAAATTAGCAACGGATAACAGGATTTTCGCGGATTAAACAGCCAAACAGACCTGTTTTGAACCTCAGCCTTGGAGAGTCTGTAGTTTATCAATGTAAGTTTGTGCCAAATGATTGTTTGCAGGTATACTTTATCTACTTTTTGCCCTTATCTTTACTATACGATGATAATAATTTGATTTCACGTTTCGGAGTCTTCACTAAAGCATATCGGAATCCTATTCTTTTGTCCGGAGAATAGTGAAGATTCTTTTTATGATCTGCAGAACGGCAGAATAGCGGAACATCAAAATAGCAGCCACCGCATTGCATAAGACAATAATAGTCTTGAGTCTCAAAACCGTTTTCATGACGGATATTTGGCTTAAAAGCTATTGGAACACTGTCTGATGAATTGGTTGGGATATATACATATTCCTTACCTATACATAATTCTTTTACATTGCCAAGCATGTCATAAATACCCCAGGCATTTGGCTTTTTTTGCCCTACAGAATGTGTTTTTCCCCCCGAATTAGAAATATACCAGGCTATTTCATCAAGATTGGGACAGTCACCGAGTTTATCTGTAATATTCCTTCCGTTATTGTAGGCAGTAGTTGTTCCGGCACGGCAGGCATATTCCCACTGTTCTTCTGTTGGTAAATCAAATCGATAGCCTTCAGGTCTTGTTGAAAGCGTTATTTCATTCAGTTTATCTAAAAATAACTGTATATCAGACCAACTGACATTTTCAACAGGATTATTATCACCAACAAAACGAGAAGGATTTTTGTCCATGACAGCCTTAAATTGAGCTTGCGTTACCTCATACTTGCCAATATAAAAGTCTTCACTGATTGTTACCTTACGCAGGTTTTCCTTTTTGCTTCTTCCTGGCTCTGTATCCGGACTTCCCATCATAAAATCGCCGGCCGGGCATTTTACCATACATTCAGCAATAATCTTTTCAGCAGTAGCATTTGGAGTAATGATATATGGAACCTTACCTTTATCATTTTCTAACATACGGGCTATTTCTTTTTCTATTTTTTCATCCTTGATAATATCTTCTTTTCTTACGGGCTTTACATCCAAGACCTTTACGTCTTTGCCAACCTTTATATTTTTGACAATTTTTACATTCTTATTTTCAGATTTTTCATCATCGGAGTCTGGAATAACCTGACGCCGAACAGTTTCTTTTATAGTAGGCGAATAATGATTAATTTTTTTTAAAGTCGCTTTACTTTTGATGGTGAAAAGCTTTGTAAAATTCTTTGCATCGGTCATATAAAGTATGGCAAGAAAACTAATAACAGCAAAAACAATAAAAACTGTTACAATATGATAAGTTTTTATTACCAAAGGCTTACGTTCTGCAGTTTCTTTAGCTTTTTGCTCCAACTTTTTATTTATGGAATCAATATTAACTTCTTTTCTGTCTACCTCATCAACTAAGCCTGATAGTTTTTCTCTCAAAGCATCATCAGCATATTTGTAAGCCAGCATGAAATTTTCTTTTTCTGCCAGTCTGGTGATTTTTTTCAAGTCTTCAATATCAGTAAACTTCTTGCTAACCAATAAAAGCCCTATGTGAGCATATGGGTCCTGAGGTTCTTTTTTTATTCTTTCTTCGCACAGTTTTTCTGCCTTACCCCAGTTAGAAGCCTTCAAATATAAATTCAAAGCTTCTGAAAAGGAACTATTATTATCCATAACCTCTCCTGATTCAATCATCAATATCAATTTATGCTATAGCAAATACTGCATATTGTCAAAATAACATATATAAACCAAACAATTTACGAGTTGTGATTTTAGCTAATTTTTATTATAATAATTTTAGCTAAAGGAGAATTATTATGACCACTGCTACCGCCACAGAAGTAAAAAACAATTTTGGTTATTATCTACAATCTGCTATTGATGGCAATGAGATAATAATTTTAAAAAACGGTAAAGAAGTTGCCAGACTGATTTCTCATGAAAAAGCTGTTTCATATCTGACAGACTCCCTGATAGGCATTTTAAAAAATGATTATGATGACAAAAAAGTAAAATTAGAAAAGCTAGAAAGATATGAAAATATTCGTTGACACAAATATTTTATTAGACGTCCTTTGCAATAGAAAAGACTTTGTAGAGGAATCTTCAAAAATCATCAAATTATGTGAAACCAATATAATTGAAGGATATATTTCTACACTTTCAATTGCAAATATAGCTTATATATTAAGAAAAGAACTTGAACGCGAGAAATTGAAATCAATAATTTCTAAGCTTGAATTAATTTTTAGAATTCAAGATTTAAAAGCAGATGATTTAAAGAAAGCCACTGAATTTGATACAAAAGATTTTGAGGACGCAATTCAAGTTGCTTGTGCAAAAAGAGCAAAAACACAGTTCATAATAACTAGAAATATTAAAGATTTCAAAAATAGCCCAATTCCAGCAATAACACCGGAAGATTTCTGTTAAAATGTGCGGATGTTTTATATTTAAGTGGTGATAGGTATATTATCTTAGAGAGCAGAAGGTGTGTTTCAATAAGCTATAAGCTATAAGCTTTAAGCCTAACGTGTAAAACCTTATACCAAGCAAGTATAAAGCTTGTTGCAATAAGCTTTTGGCTATTAGTTGCTGGCCGAGAGATTGGCCTTCGGGCTTAACTTTCTGCTACTTTGCGAAAGTTTGAGAAAATCCCCCTGCCCCCTTTAAAAAAGGGGGTCTCGACATTTTAATACGAAGCGAGTATAACGTTTGTTGCAGTAGGCTATTAGCGACTGGCTATTGGCGGCTGGTCAAGAGATTGGCCCTCAGGCTTAACTTTCTGCTACTTGGCAAAGTTTGAGAAAATCCCCCTGCCCCCTAAAAAAAAGGGGGTTGTTAACCAGTTTCGCTGATTCTATATGTGCTACGCACTCGATATGTCGCTGACGCGACAAGTTTAGGAAAGGGCTTGAAGCAAAAGGATTTAGAGAGTATATTATATGTTGGTAATAGTTTGAATATATCATTTGCACAAGGAAAGACAGCAACATCAGACATGGAATTAAACGTTAAATACCGCGATTATACACTTGATCCATATCAGGTCCAGGCAATCACAGAACTTGAAAACGGACATTCATTGGTGCTTTCAGCCCCGACAGGCTCCGGTAAGACTCTGGTTGCAGAATACCTTATTGATAAGGTTTTGCATACAGACAAGCGCATCATCTATACATCACCAATCAAAGCTCTGTCAAATCAGAAGTATAGAGACTTCTCGAAGCTTTATGGTGATAAAGTCGGCATCTTAACCGGTGACGTAGTAATCAACCGTGATGCTCAAGCGCTTATTGTCACCACAGAAGTTTATCGTAATATGTGTGTTGAAGACCCGGAAGCCATCGCAGACGTTTCTTACGTAATCTTCGATGAAATTCACTATCTGGGCGATATAGAACGCGGAACAGTCTGGGAAGAATCAATCATTTTCTCACCCAAGACCGTCCGTTTCCTATGTCTGTCAGCAACTATTCCTAACGCAGATGAACTGGCACGCTGGATAGAATCTGTAATAGACCACCATGTCAAGGTAATTAGCCATCACAACCGTGCCGTTCCATTGAGTTTCCAATTCTATTGGAACAAAAAGCTTTATGACTTCAAAGACCTCAAGAAGAAGGTTCGTGGAGGAGCTGACGCACCTCGCTTTGTCAAAGGCAAAAGGCAGACTAAGGAAGAAGAATTCAGGCATTACGACATAATTAAATCCTGCAAAGCAACAGATAGACTCCCATTACTGTATTTTGTATTTTCACGAGCACTAGCAGATAAGTTTTCTAAAGATGTGGCAAAGAAGATGTGCTTTACCACACCTGAAGAGAAAGCATACATTGAAGAAATGTGTGACAGCTACATAGAAAAATACGCTCTTCAGAATCTCGAAACAGCAGCAGAACTGAAGGAAGAACTCATGCGCGGTGTCGGCAGACATCATGCAGGGCTGCTTCCCCAGCTTAAGGAATTGGTAGAAATACTGTTTGCTAAGCGTATAGTAAAGGTTCTCTTCGTTACAGAAACCTTCGCAGTTGGTATCAACATGCCAGCAAGAAGCGTTGCTTATGATGCTTTAAAGAAATACGACGGCAGAACATTCAGGCCAATGCAGTCACTGGAGTTCACACAGATTTCAGGTCGTGCAGGCCGCCGTGGTATTGACGAAACCGGCTGGGTCATAGTTCCACACATTCCTAGAGATCTTGACATAGAACAACTGCAGAACCTTGTATACGGTGACATTGAACCTCTTGAAAGCCGTTTCGACCTTTCCTTCAACTCTGTTCTGAACCTTTATGCAGGCCACAAAACAGAAGAAGTAAGAATGATTCTGAAGCGCAATTTTGCACAGTTCCAGGCTAACAAGAACCTGCCCGAACTGACAGACAAGGTTGCTAAATACCGTGCTGAAATGGAACTGGCTGAACACCGTTGCACAGAAAAGCAAGAAGACTTTGAAGCTTTTATGGTTTTCCATAAGAAAAAGCAGCAGAGACTTGATGTTATGAACCGCCAGCTTGATCAGATAAGATTCGGTATGCGCGGCAGACGCAGCGGCTATGCTCAGATGGAAATTGAAAAGCAGTTCCAGGAAAGCAATGCTCTGCTTCGCCAGGAAGAAGAACAGTTCATCTGCGGCAGATGTAAAAGAAAGCATCAGTGCATCGGCAAGCATCATCAGGCTCTGAAGATTAAGAAAAAACTTGATTACTGGCATGAATTGCTTGAAGAACAGGGTGAATTACAGCTTCCTCTCTACGAACACAAGCTTGAAATCCTTCGCCGCTTAGGTTATATCGACGATAAAGGTCTATTGCCACGCGGTGAGCTTGCAAGCAAGATTCACACAGAAGAAATCACAGTAACAGAGCTCTATTTCCACGGTTATTTCCACGAAATGGATATTCACGAAATCAATGCCCTCTGCTTATCTCTTGTTTACGAACACAGACGCAGAGGCCCAAACAACGGCGAACAGCAGAACTTTGTTGGCAAGCTTCCTGAAAAACTGAAGAGCGCCAAGGGCTTTGTAAACAGCCTTGCACGCCAGCATGTATTCATCAAGCCACTAGAAACAAAGCTTTGCAACATGATGCTGGAATGGAGCAAGGGCGCGCCATTTGAAGAAATAATGCAGCGCACAGATGTTCCAGAAGGCGACATCATCAGGGCCTTCAGACAGGTCATCGATTTGCTGAGACAACTCAGAGATGCAATGCCAACAGACCCGGGCATGAAAGACAAGATGTTAGATTGTCTCTCTTGCATAAATAGAGATATTGTTCTTGCAACAGAACTTAGAGACTAATGGAAACAAATAGCATAATAGCTTTATCAGAAGACGAAACCATGTCAGCTGCAGCCCAGTTGGCAAAGAAATATCCTCACGAGCTTATTCTGCTGAAGGGTGAGCTTGGTGCTGGCAAGACTGTGTTCGCCAGAGGCTTTGCCTTAGGCCTTGGCATAGACTGTAACGTTTCAAGCCCGTCTTATACGTTAATGAACGAATACAGACATGGCACTATCAGCATGTATCACTTAGACCTTTATCGCCTGAACTGCCTTGAAGAAGTAGTAGACATAGGTCTGTTCGACATACTTGATTCAAAGCAGCCATGCCTTATTGAATGGGCAGAACGTGTTTTTGAGCTTTCAAAGCTTCCACACCTTGACGTAGAAATAAAGAGACAAAGCGTCAGTGATAACGATGAACAACGCCTGATAACCTGGCATTGGGAAGGTGGAGAACAATGAAATACTTGTTTATAGATGCCTCAGAAAATCTGACTCATATTCAGACAGGCACAGAAAAAGATTTTAAAGCAAAAACCATAGATACCAATCGTGACTTTGCAGCCAAGATTACAGAAATCTGTGACAATATGCTTGCAGAAGCTGGTTGGAAGCAATCAGACCTTACTCACCTTGTAGTTTGCACAGGCCCCGGAAGCCTTACTGGTTTAAGAGTAGCCGATGGTTTCCTGCGCACTATGGCAATGCTTCTTGATAAACCATTGATTGGTATTGATTTATTTACCTGGTCTATGCAGACCGTTGCCGATACTGGCTTTAATGGCGAAGCAAGATTTGTAATGCCGACTCTTATAGACAAAGCCTTTGAAGTAAAGGCAAAGCTTCCAGAAAAAGAAGCTACCGAACCTGTTTTAATAGAAAAGACAGCGATTCCATCAGAAATAAAAACCTTTGGCGTCCGTTACAACAAAAATGAAGCCGCCGAAGAATTACAGCCAACCCCGGAAGCTCTTCACAAGCTTATACTTGAAGCAGCTCCAAAAGCAAAATCAGGAATGGATGAAATATTGAAGGTTCTCCCTCTCTACATCATTCCATCACAGGCTGAACGCAACTTTAAGGGGGGAGATAAATGATTACACTAGGTATTGAATCCTCCTGCGACGATACCTCTATCGCCCTGGTAGAAAACGGAACCAAGGTTCTAGCAAGCCTTGTTTCATCACAGATTGAAATTCACAAACGCTTCGGCGGCGTTGTTCCAGAAGTTGCTTCACGTAAGCACCTAGAAGCAATTCTTCCACTTCTGAATGAAGCCCTTACAACAGCTGGCAAAAAGCTTTCTGATATAGATCAGATTGCAGCTACTTCGGGCCCAGGCCTTTTAGGTCCATTGCTTGTAGGCTTGACTACAGCAAAAGCTCTTGCCTGGCATCTGAATGTTCCATTGATTCCAGTAAATCACATTGAAGCACACTTGACTGCAGCCTTCTTAACAGCAGAACAGCTGCCTGAATACCCATTCCTTGGCCTGATTGTTTCAGGTGGTCACTCAAATCTTGTTTACGCAACAGGTCCACGTGATTTCGAATGTCTGGCCCACACCTTAGACGATGCTCCTGGAGAACTTTACGACAAGGTTTCAAGACATCTTGGCCTAGGTTATCCTGGTGGTCCAATCATTCAGCGCACAGCCGAAGGCGGAGATCCAAAACGCTATAAACTCCCGATACCAATGCAGGGAAAAGGCTTTGTATTCAGCTTCAGCGGTTTGAAAACTGCCGTTATCCGCATTATGGAAAAGGAAGGCGACAAGCTCAACATGCCTGACCTTTGTGCAAGCCTTCAGTATACTGTTGCCGAAACCCTCGGCAGTAAAGTTGAATTAGCACTCAAGGAACGCAAGCCCAAGGTTCTTGCCATGGCCGGCGGTGTTGCTGCCAACAAGATTCTGCGCGAAAAGATGCAGAAAATCGCAGACAAGCATCATCTCAGGCTACTGCTTCCAACTATTCACCTTTGCACCGACAACGGCGCTATGGTAGCTGCTCACGGTTTCCTCACCTCTTCACTGGCTCCAAAGAATAGCCTTATGGTTAATGCTGCAGCCAACTGGGAAATGGGCAAACCATACAACTTCTAATAAGGAAAACCTATGACGACTGAAAAAATAAAAATTCTAGACGGCGAAGTAATTAACCGCATAGCTGCTGGTGAAGTAGTTGAACGACCAGCCTCAGTCGTCAAGGAGCTTATAGAAAATGCTATTGATGCTGGCGCAACCAAGATTGAAGTAGAAATAAAGGATGGCGGTCAGAAGTCCATCGAAATCACCGATAACGGTGAAGGCATGACTCCAAACGATGCTCTTCTTGCTTTTATGCCCCATGCTACAAGCAAGATTTCTACTGACGCAGACATAGAAAATATTGCTACTTTAGGCTTCAGAGGCGAAGCACTTCCGTCTATAGCTTCTGTTTCACACGTAGTGCTTTCAACACATCATGTTGATGAGCCTACTGGTTGCCGAATCACCATCGATGCCGGCAAAATCAAAGGTCCTGAACCAGATGCTTTCCCACAGGGCACTAGAATCATTGTAAAGAACCTCTTCTACAACACTCCTGCCAGAAGAAAATTTCTGAAGCAGCCTGGAGCAGAAATGGTTCAGATTTCAGATATAGTCTGCCATTACATAATGGGTTATCCTGAAATCGCCTTCAAATTCACCAAGAGCAATGTAAAAATAACCTCTTCCACAGGCTCTGGGGAATTAAAGGACGCTGTATTAGCAGTTTATGACACAGATGTCACCAAGAATCTGATTCCATTAAAAGAACCAGCTTCTCTGGCAAACAGCGGCATGTCACTTCGTGGCTTTATTTCACCGCCAAATCAGGCCAGACCATCTTCAAGATATACAACAACATTGGTCAACAGACGCGTTGTAAAAACCAAACTTCTGAATCAGGCAATCAATAGAGCCTGTGCAGCCTTTTTCCCAAAAGGCAAATACCCGGTTCTCATTCTTGATTTGCGAGTTCCACCTGAAATGATTGATGTAAACGTTCATCCGCAAAAAACTGAAATACGTTTCAAGGACGAACGCTGGGTTTTCGCAGTAATCTGGGAATGTATCCAAAGCAGCCTTTCAGGTCTGAAAATGGTAGGCACCCCTGTTTCAAGTTCATCTGACATACGCCCGGAAACAGGCTATCTGCCAGACATGGACCCAACTATTGAAACCAAGACAATTGAGCTTAGTGACGATAGCAATCCAACCATGTTTACCCCTGCCCCTGCCTTCAAGCTGCCTGACTCTTACAGAACAATGGCTACACCGGTTGAAGCTCCGGCACCAATGTCATCTCCCATACAGCCCCCTACAAGCAGCGGCTATGAAAACAAGGTTTTTGACTTAAACGAAAACAGCTTTGAAACCTTCAACACAGTCAAACCAATGGCCCAGAGTGCGAGCGGCACAGCATTCACGCCAGTCGTAAAGCTTACCAATCCCAAGATACTGGCCCAATTGAAGAACACTTATCTATTAGGTGAAGATGACGAAGGTTTATTCATCGTAGACCAGCACGTAGCCCACGAAAGAGTCCTGTTTGACCAGCTAGTAAAAACCTACAAGGACAAGCCCGTAACAGCACAACCCCTTCTCTTCCCGGTTCCCCTTAAGCTTCTGCCATCAGAAAGACTTATCATAAAGGAACAGATGGATAAGATTAAAGCCCTTGGTTTCTCTGTCCAGCAGGAAGAAGACGGGCTATTCTATGTAACAACCATACCAGTTGCAGATAAGAAAACAAATGACAACCAGAACATTCAGAATCTGTTAGCAGAAGTATTGAATGGCTGGGAAGGCCGTTCAATGTCTGAAATAAAAACAGACCTGTTAAAGACAATGGCTTGTAAAGCAGCAGTAAAAGCAGGCGACCCACTGACTCCTTCAGAATGGAACGCATTAATGGAACAGCTTTTAAAGACAGACAACCCATTTACATGCCCCCATGGTAGACCGATAGTTCTCCGTCTTACTACAAGACAGATTGAAGTAGGCTTCTTAAGAGCATAATATGGGCAACAAAGTATTAGCTGTCCTTGGCCCTACTGCATCTGGCAAAACAGCATTAACCCTGGAACTAGCCAAACGCTTCAATGGAGTTATAGTCAACTGCGATTCCAGACAGATTTATGAAGAAATGTTCATTGGAACTGCCTCACCAACAGAATCAGAAAAGAAGCAGGCCGCCCACCGGCTATTCAACTATATTTCTCCATTAAAGCAGATTAACGCTGGTGATTATGCATACGCCGCTGCGGAAGAAATAAAGAAGATATGGGCGGAAGGCCGGTTACCAATACTTGCAGGTGGAACAGGCTTTTATTATTCATCAATTTCTGAAGGTCTTACAGAAGTCAGTAGCGATGAAAAGCTTGCTGCAGAACTGGAACAGCAATACCAGGAAAAGGGTCTGGAATATATGGCAGACATGCTAAGACAGATAGACCCAGAAGCCGGACAAAACGTTGATTTGAACAATCCACGGAGAGTATTAAGGGCCATAGAAGTAGTCAAAATCACAGGCAGACCATTTTCTCAGAATCAGCCCAAGCCACTATTGTCAGGAGCAAACTTCTATCCCATTGTAGTAACAAGACCACGTGAAGTGCTTCATCAAAGAATAGAGGCAAGAATTGACCAGATGTTAAAGGAAGGCCTGGAAAAAGAAACACGCTATATAGTTGAGAAATATGGTCGTGACGCGGCTGCTTTAAGCTCTATAGGCTACCGTGAATTTCTAGATTATTTTGATGGAAAAATCACTCTTGCAGAGGTCAGGGAGCAGATATTATTCCATACCCGCCAATATGCAAAGCGTCAGGAAACCTGGTTCAGAAAGAAGCCAGGAGTCCCATTTACTGATTTAAGCTCAACATCTCTAGAAGCCTGCCTGGCTCATCTCCCGTTTTAATGCACAATTCAGCTTGTAGCTATTAGCTGTTAGCTTTTGGCCGAGAAAAGAAACAGCTATCGGCTATCGGCTACCTGCTGTCAGCCGAAAAAATTCTTAATTCGAATTGGCACCGAGTCTGTCGAAGCAGCACCAAAGCTAATCTATCAACAATCAATTGTGCCTTGTGAATTGTGAATTATGCATTCTAAAAAATAGGCGTTAGCCTCATTCATATTTGCGAAGCAAATCATTCATCGGCCGCAGGCCGAATTCATAGCCGTAGGCTCATTCATTGTAATATGCTATTGATAAGTTTTTTTTATTATATTAAATTAATGTTAATTTATTCACCAAAGTTGCCGATTGTATTGAAGAATTGTAATTTCTTTACTGAATTGGAGGCCCAAATTGAGGGAAGCGAATGATCTGAAAATCAGCGCCAACATTAGACGTGAGCTGTCTAGTCGTCGCGTTGATTTGACAAAACTCAAGTTTCCTGTCAAGGCCGGGGAAGTAACTCTACAAGGTGAAATCTGTTTTGTCGGCTTAGAAAAAACAGCCGATGACACAGCAATAGAACTGAAGTTCATCGAATCCAGTATCAAAAACATAGAAGGCGTAGACAAAATAAACTTCGACCTTACCAACTGGAAAAAGAATGACTCAGGCATCTGGGAGTCAGCAGCCGGTCCTGCAAACGCCATGCTAAAACATCTGGCAGGCGAAGGATTAGTATGCCCAGAATGTGATTTCGTAATCAGATTCTGCCCATGCTGTGGAAAACCACTTGTACCAGGCGCAAAGCCCGGAATGCACAAAGGTGGTGTAAAAGCAGGTAAAAAACCTCTTCCAATAAAACCAATAGCTAGAAAGCCAAGACCAATAGGCATTCCAGCACTCTCCCCAATCAAAAAAGACAATTCAGTAAAACCAATTACACCGGTTACCTCAACAATTGAAACAGCTCAGAAGGAAGTAAAACCAGTTGCTCCAATAGCACCTGTAATTCCAGAAGAAAAGCCTGTTGAAGCTTTTGTTGAAGCTAAGCCAGCAGAAAAACCTGTTATAGCTCAAACTGTTATAGACACTCCAGTCAAATCAGATGCTCCTGAAGCCCCAGTAGCAGCAGAACCTCAGCCAGCTGAAAAGCCGGTTGCAGCTCCAAAGCCACTGAAGCCTCTTAAGCCACTGAAGCCATTGGGCGGTTTAAAACCAATTAAGAAACCTGCTCCAGTTCCAACTCCAGTAGTTGATGAGCCTGTAGCTGCACCCGAACCTTACAATTCCGCAGCTCCAGAAGCACCAGCAACTCCAGTAGAACAACCAGCAGCTTTTGACGGTGGTTCAACTGCAGATGATTTCATGGCAAGCTTTGATGCTGCCCTTAACCAGCAGCCGACAGAAGTTCCAGAACAGCAGCCAGCTGCCGTAGGCGGTTCTACCGCAGACGACTTCTTAGCAGGATTTGACGCCGCTCTTGAACAACAGTTCGCACAGGAAGTTCCTCAGGAAACTCCAGAAACCTTTGCAGCAACTCCAGGCGTTCCAGTTCCAGAATTCATGAAGCCTCAGATGACTGGCGTTTCCAACGAACCAATGCCACCATTTGAACCAGCTCCATTACCACCTTCAGAATCAGAAGCTCCTACCGATGATTTTGGACTTGGCCTCGGAACCGCTCAGCCTAACGGTAATCCAAACCAGATGCCAGACTTAGGTCTTGGTCTTGATTTGAACATTCCTTCAGCACCACAGGCAGCACCAGCACCCGCTGCAGACCCACTGCAGGAATTCGGATTGAATATGTCACCAGAACCAGCTCAGTCTTCAATGCCTGATTTGGGACTCGGCTTCAATCTCGATATGCCTCCAGTAGCACCTGCTGCCCAGCAGTCACCAATGCCAGACCTCGGTATGGGATTGGATGTGAACACGCCAAGTGCACCAGAAAGCAGCAATCAGCCAAATGTTGACTTAGGTGGTTTCAATCTTGATGCCAATGCCCCGGCTGCAAGCAATCAGCCTGCATCAGGTTTCAACTTCGGTAACCTCGATGACCTTGGAAACACACAAGCTCCACAGGCATCATCAGGACTTCCATTTGACAATATCGATGACGATGACACTCCATTGCCCCCAATGAAGCCAGCCACACCACCGGCTCAGCCCAAGAAAGCAGCAAAGAAGAATAACGATATCTTCGCTTCACTCTTCAATGATGCTGGCAACGGTGGAGGCGACGGACTCGATTTGAATCTGGATGTTCTGGAAGTCTTCCCAAGCGGTGACCAGGGCAACTCATCCCAAGCTGCACCACAAAAATCAAACAACAATGACAGCGACCCATTCAACTTAGGGAGCGTCCTTGACCTAGACAGCATGATGGGTTCAACACCAGCCCCAGGAGAAAAAGACTCCACAGGCACCTTCAACTTGGATGACTTCGATATAAGTAAATTCAAACTCTAAGCACGAAAAAAAGCCTCTCAACTGAGAGGCTTTTTTAATGCTTTTTTATTCTTTTAATTTTTCTTTCTTATAGCTAGCTTCAGACTCTGATAAATAGCCAAGCTTCTTTAACTGGTTAATATATTTTGTAGCTTCCTTAACTCTTCCACGTTCTTCGTAGAATTTCAAAGCCCCTTCAATAACCTTGCGGTCTTCCTTGTATTCCTTTCTGGAAAGAAGAACCTGAAAAGCAACCTCCTGCTGACGGTCATTTTCACCGTTAAAAGCAAGATTCATCAACTCATCATCGGGAGTCTTTGATTTACTTGGCTTATCTTCGCTCTTGTCACCAAACAGATAGTAGTTATCCTGTTCCAGATAAGCCTTCAGATCTTTTTCAGTAGACTTCTTATCGTAATCAGAAACAGAGGCAACCTTGGCATACTTACGATACCACTTTATAGCATCATCATAATAACCGCGTTCTTTATAGAATAAATAAATCTTTTCTAGAGTATCAGCATTTTTCTTGTCTGCGTCATAGCTTTCAAGATATGCAGCTTCCAGTTCAGCATCTTTTGTGCCACGGCTGGTTAATTTATCCTGAAGCTCACGTTCAGCGTTTAGCTCTTCTTCTTTCTTGAACTCATCAATCATGTCTTCCGCGCGGTCTTTATATTCAGAATTACTTTTAAGAAGCTTCAGCATCTTCTGCATATTTTCTTTGTCACCATTCTGCTGATAAAGCTCTGCACATCTATAAATGCCGCTGGCAAGCTTCTTATCTAATTCATAGGCCTTCTGATAAGCCTTTATAGCATTATTGGTCTGCTCAAGCTGTTCGAAGGTTTCGCCCATTTCAAAATACCCCTGAGCTGGGTTGTCGTTTTTCTTAATTTCCTTCTTGTAGGCAGAAATTGCTTCTTCATATTTGCCTGTTTTGCTAAGGTTGCGTGCAATATCGTAACCGATAGTTTCTGTTATACTGGCATCTTTCTTGCCATATTTGCCAGCAAATTCAATATGCTCTGCTGCTTTTTCGTGATTGCCACTCTTTTCATAAGCTCTTCCAAGAGCAAGATGAGCCTGAGCGTCCTTGGCGTCGAACAATAAAACCTGCTCAAGAATTTCTATCGCTTCAGCATAATTGCCCTGTTCAACCCAGGTCTGACCCAAAGCACGCAAAGTATCGGAATTATCCGGTTCCTGGGCGCGTGCCTTCGTCAAATATTCAGCGGCCTTTTCAAAGTTCTTCTTTTCATATTCGGCAATACCACACTTAGAAAGTGCCTTTGCATTATCTGGTTCCATAGCCAGAGCCTGTCGGTAATGGGAAAGTGCGTCATCATCTTTTCCCTTGCCTTCGAGAAGTCTTGCCATGCGAATATGTATATCAGCAGATTTTGGGAAGCCGGACAGCGCGATTTCGAAATATTTCAAAGCCTGCGCATCTTCGCCTTCCTCTGCGTTCATAACCCCAAGATAATAGTAAGCCATGAATTCATCGGGAGTTTGCTTTATTATTTTTTTCAAGGTGGTTATAACATCAGCTCTGTCAGCCTTTGAACCGACCTTAAATTTCTGCCAGATTTTGTCGTAAAAAGCTTCACTGGTAGCAATAACTCTCTTTTTATTGTTCTTTTCCGCCTTTTCAGCAGTCTGTTTCTTTGCCTTTGTCTTTCCGGCAGCCTTCTTCGCAGCCGCTTCGCATGTTATGGCACTCAGACTTAAAGCTGCTGCCAAAAGAGAAATCATTATTCTATTAGTATTCATGGCATGGTCTCCTATCATTAGGAATTATACCCTATATTTAGTGCCAAGTAAAAAGTAAGTTTCAATATTAGCTTGAAGCTTGAAGCTGGAAAGCTAGAAGCAGGAAGCCGAAAGCTGGAGTTGGGGGCCGCCCCTGCGAGGCCTTCCTCCTTTAGGGGCTGGCGCCATGGATGGCGGCGTGCAGTTGCTACAGGATGTAGCATAAAACTGCTGAAGGTGGATTCTGCGTAGCAGAAGACGAATGAGGGCTATTGGAACATACTTCTATACCAAGCGAGTATAAGGTATGTTGCAATAAGCTTTAAGCTTTAAGCTATAAGCTATAAGCTGTAAGCTATAAGCAGGATAGCTGCCAGCCAATTGCTTTTGGCCGAGAGCGGAAAGAAAAATATTGCAACATTAAAAATCAGCTTGACGGATTAATGAAAATTAATAATTTTTATAGAGAGTGCTCATTTACATCTGCACTCTTGACGATTATAATAGTGTACCATCTTCTTTTAAGGAGAAAGATTTATTATGAAACGCGGTTTTTCTTTAATCGAGCTGTTGGTAGTAGTTGCTATCATCGCTATTCTCGTTGGTGTCGCTGCACCATACTACAATGACTATGTAAAGCAAAGTAAACAGACAAAGGCTCTTCAGGATATCGACGTTCTGAAGCAAGCTGTTCTGCTTCACGACTCTCAGGAAGATTTGCCATACCTCGGTGTCTTAGCAACTTCACCTGCAACATTAAAAGCACGTGTTCCTGTTCTTGGCGAACAAGACTTTCATGGTCTTCAGGGTAAGTATTTAACCAATATCCCAACAGACCCATGGGACAAAAATTACAAACTGGATCCAATTGGATGTTTTATTTATAGTGAAGGTCCAGATTCCAGCACAGACAGTGACGACGTAAGAGATTATTATGTAAAAGATTTGG
>JAZUDR010000215.1:0-2245 GCA_045639725.1 Candidatus Avigastranaerophilus sp.
AATGCTTTATCATCCATTGATGCCACCTCCTCAAATGCAAAAAAACCATAATAATGGTCCATTATTAATTGAACTCATCCTAGCATCCTATTATGTTTCCTTCAATTTCAGATGCTCACACAATTAATAAACTTTTGCTAATTATTAGAGTTGACAAACTGATTTTTCCATATCATCCTATACACAAATTTGCGCCAGACACGCAAAGATTGTAGATTCTCTTAATGCTGTGTATAAGCATCAAGCCGCTGTTAGCTTCACTTATTTACTGTTGCAAGGATTTGTCTGTCTATTGTGAAAACAGCCTGTAGGTTTTCTGGTATTCCCATGTAAGCTTAATATTATTGCACCACGATTACTCTTGCTAAGTGGTTTCATCAAATTTGCTTTCGTGTTTTGCCCACCGCGCCAGATTCACCGTCCTGGTTCAATCTGCTCGCTGCTCCAGCCGTCCATAGCTGGAGCTGGGCAAAACAATCGAAAGATAAATTTGGAAACCACTAAGCTCGCTCCAACGCTAATGCAATTAATATTAAGTTACTTGGGAATACCTAAATTAAAGTTTAGAGCTGTTTTCACAGGGCAGAAAAATCCGCCGAAACGGGGATGCGGACAAAATTTAGGACATTTTTAATCCTAATTTTTGTCTATATTGAATTGGGCTCAGATACCCTAGATTTCTTTTTATTCTTGATGAGTTATACCATTTGATATAGTCATCTAATATTGTCATAAATTCATATATTGAAATGTTTCTCCAATCAGTATTATAGAACATTTCATTTTTTATCCGTCCGAATACCCCCTCACACGCAGCATTGTCAGGACAGCATCCTTTTTTTGACATAGACCTTGTTAATTTTGCATTTTCCATTCTTGAAATCCAGCCTGGCCATCTGTAATGCGCTCCACGATCAGTATGAATGATAGGCTTTTCATCTGCTGAAAGAGTCTTGATTGCTTTATCAAGCATGGTATTTACTAATTCAGCATTTGGATTTGTACCTATCGACCAAGAAACTATTAAGCCATCAAAACAATCTACGATAGGTGAAAAGTATATTTTTCCAGCAGGAATGGCAAATTCAGTGATATCGGTAAGCCAAACTTTGTTTGGCTTATCAGCATGGAAATTTCTGGCGACAATATTTGGCTCAGCCGGAGTTAATTCTCCTAAGTACGAATTATATTTTCGGATTTTTTTTCGCTTTGCAACAAGATTTTCTTCCGTCATGATTCGTCGAACAACTTTTTCAGAAAGAAAAACTTGATGTTTTACTGTGCGTAGAATGGCCCATATCCTTCGATAGCCATAGCTCATCTTACTTTCAACAAAAATATTTCGTATCAATTCACGTACATTAGCATATTTATCATAACCTCTATGTTTTTTTTGATAATAGTATGTACTTTTTGATATTGAAAGTTTATTAAAAAGTTCTGGTAGCGAATACTTTTCTTTAAGAGCATCAATTATCGCTACCTTTTCTGCTGAAGTCAGCCTTACCTGATTGATGCTCGGATCTTTTTTTAGGACATTGATTGTCTCTCTTAATACATCATTATCTAATTCTAATTCATGAATTCTGGCTTTTAATTCATCCATAGATTCGTAGTTTTGAATAGGTTCTGTGCCACTTTTTATGTTGGAAATTTTACTCTTTTTCATAAGACCATTTACACCTTCGCGATTATATTTTCGGCACCAGTCAGCAACTGTTCCTGGGTCAACATTAATACTATCTGCTACTGATTTTATAGTGACACCTTCTTCTTTGCAACGGGCAATAGCTTCCAACTTAAATTCTAACGAATATATTTTTTTGGGTGATTGTTTCCTCTTTTTATGTCTGTTCTCAGAAACCCTTTCTCTATAGTAAGGGTCTTCCTTTAACCAACGGTATAATGTTGTACGTGTTGGTCTTCCAAAGTATCGAACAGTGTCCGTCACTGAACCACACTTAAAATAATAGTTCAGAATGTCCTTAACTTCAGCGTCGGTATAAAAATCCATTATTTTTCCCTCCGAAATAGTCCTAGATAACGTCCGCATCCCTGGCTGTAAAGTATAAATGAGACACGAATAATCGAGGATGCGATGTGCAGCATTTAGAAAATCAAGATTCGCAGACGTGCAAGCAAATTTCTATGTTAGGGGGATGTGGCCACCTGGGGACAAGAATAATAATAAAGAAAGGTTGGGCGGCTCGTACATAAAAAAGGGCAGGCCGCAAGTATGTGGCCT
>JAZUDR010000216.1:0-14963 GCA_045639725.1 Candidatus Avigastranaerophilus sp.
CTTGTGCGTTTGGCTTGATTCTTATTGGCTTGGCTGAAAATGCAACTATGGCCCAGGGGACAGACCTGGTAAATTCAGCTAGCAGTGTTTCACTTGAAAAAGAAATAGAAACGGCTACTAATGAAGCTCAGAACGAAGAAAAAGCAGTAGAAGCAGATAAAGGCAATGACATTGCTTCTTTCTCTATGCCTTTTATTAATTTAGGCAAAAACGAAAGAACAAAAGCATTCCTGGAAGCATTGAAAAAGATTTCTGACACCTTTGAAAAGGACGCTGCTGATGGTAATCCATGGTCTTATAGCCTGAAACACAATCAGGTAACCTTTGGCAAACAGCTTGAATGTGGTCACAGAATCACCAATGGTGGTCTTTTGCCAACTTGGGGCTTGGCTGATTGCGGTATATTCAAGAATAATGAAAGATTAAATACCAACAAAAAGGGACAGCCTCATTATTTCAGCGAAAACAACACCTCTGCAACAATGGAAAAATGCTCCGAAATTATTTATTTTAAAGAAGCTGCAGACAAGCTGATAAAAGCCAATAAACTAGAACCCGGTGATATTGTCCACTTCTGCCATGATCATTCATCAATTTATGCTGGCAACAGTTATTTCTTTGATGCCTCTCTCGATTGTGGAAATGCCTGCTATACCAAAGATGGCACAGTATATTTCAAAAGTCTTTATACAACCCTTAAGAACCCAAGTGAAAAGATTACTGCTGTAACAAGACTGAATGACCCTGATAAGAAGCAGGAAGAACAGCCGAATATTGTTGCCTCAAATGGCAAATATGATTTTTCTGACCTTAAGGGTAAACAGAATGTAACAAATTTCTGTGAAGCTTTGCGAAGACTGTCTGATATTCTTCAGGCTGATTACAAAGCTGGTAAAGGATGGTATTGGTCAGACCAAAAGAATAAGAAGACCTTTGAAGGTCAGTTGGCTGACGGAAGACGTATTTCCAACTGTGGTATCTATATTAGCTGGGCTTTGGCTGAAATAGGCGTATATACTCATGGTGAAGCCATGTATATTGGTTATACCAACAAAAAGACTGTAAAGAACTCAAAAGGTAAAAAAATGGAACCGGACCTTGGTTTGGACTATTACAAGATTGTATATCATGACCCAAGCGGTTCTAAGACTGGTAGACAGCTTTTGAGCGCTGGTAAGATAAAAAAGGGTGATATAGTTCTTTATCGTTTGCATGTAAATGCTTATGCTGGCAACAATATGTGGTGGGACGCCGGCCGTGGAACTGGCAACACTGTTCATAAAAACGGCAAATATTATTTCAATGGTTGCAGAAGCAAGCACGGCGACCTTGGCGCCAGGGTTTACTATATCATCAGATTGAAAGACCAAAGTTAATTCCTGCGAAGCAGGTCTTCATTCTCGCGTCAGCGAGTCTCCATTTCCCTCCTAGCAAAGCGCCCTCATTCAGTATGCTTCGCAGCTGCCGTCACGGTGCTTGTCGCCTACGGCTTTTAATATGTTATTTTCCTTTTGAATAGCGCTTACCAGACCGAAATAATCATCGAGATATGGCTTGTAAACAGTCTTAGCTGACTTTGGGTCTATTTCGATTTTTCGCGTATTCTCTGGATTCCCTTCAATATACAGGTCAAGATAATAATCCATGAAAATGCGCGGTGCCTGCAAGCTTTCGTATAGGTCATTGCCCCGAAGAATATTTGCCAATACAGTGGCTGTATTTGTAATGATTCTATCTGCACCGGCTCCACCGATTGCAAGCCATGGTTTATTGTCTCTTAACACTATTATCGGAGACTTAGAAGTTACAGAACCAGCATCCTTAGGGTAATACTTAGGATAATTTACAATTTTGTTTGAATAGGTTCTAAGACTGTTGGCATAAAAATAACCTCCAGGTGCTAGCTGACCGCTTCCGAAATGATTTCCCAGAGTCAGGGTCATAGAAACAACAAGGTTATCGTCATCCCACACACATAGATGGGTTGTGTTACTGTCGTTGGCATCAGAAGCCTCGCTGGCATATTCCCCAAAGCTTTCTGACAGATAGGACTGAGAATTATTGATAAACCTGGCTGAATCGTAATACTTGTGATTCAAGTGCTTGCGATAAATCTGAGCTATTTTCAATAAATCGGCAGGCTTTTCTGAAAATAGTGGAACGTCAGAATAAGCTAATTCCTCAGCCAATTTAATGGTAACTGGTGAACATGAGGGAAATGGATGTCCAATAACAGTTTTGTCTTTATATGGTAGTGAAACAGGCTTACTTAGCTTACTTCTATATTTCATAAAGTCATATTTGGTATAATATGCGCCCTTGGAGGTCATGTCAGCCAAGGTTCGGTTGGCATCAGCCCCATAATAGAAAGACAGGCCATCGTCTTGGGCAATGTTTTTAAGGGTTTGTGCAAGCTTAGGCAGTTTAAGCAGATAACCGGCTTTCAGAGGCTTGCCATCTGGCATAATGAGCTCACGGGCAGCCTGGTCTTTAATGTTGTTGCATCGGTTTGATATGATGCTGGCCATATATTGGGAAACCTTAAAACCCTTTTCGCAAATTTCAATGGCAGGTGCCATGTCTGTGACAAGGGATTTTTTCCCATAATACCTTCTCATTTTAAGAAGCATTTCTGGAATGGCAGGAAGCGAAATAGGGCAGTCATATTGATTCTTTATCTGACTGAACGGTCTTTTTGTAGAGCCGTCTATTGCTATGGCTTTACCTTCTGAATTGCAGATTAGCGCAAAGGCTTCTCCACCTATGCCAGAATTGGTAAAGTCTACAACGCCAAGGGTAAAAGCTGCCGCAACTGCTGCGTCTACAGCATTGCCGCCGTCTTTTAATATTCGCATCGCTGCATTGGCGGCCATAGGGTGACCACAGCTAACAGCACCGTGGGTGCCATATGAAATGTAATTTCTAGAAATTTGCCCTGCGTTGGCACGAAAAATGCAAGTAAATACTAGAAATACAATGATACCTGTTGTTTTGATATTGTTGTTAGTCATTGCTTATTCTGTATAATCAATTTGCCTGATAAATCAGTTGTGGTATTATACAACAAAACAAAACTAGGAGTGAATAAATAGTGAAAATTGATTTGTTTCAGCTTTTTAAAGACTTATTCATTATTTATTTTGCTTGGATTATTTTTGCTACAGCTTTTCATCAATGGGGCAGCCTTGTATTCAGGAAGCTAAGACTAAGGCTTGTAGGTGTAAGCGCTTTTTTCTCAAAGATATGGCTTGGCTGGATGATCTGTATTCTCTTTTTCAGTGTAATTCATATTTTTGTCCCAATTAACTGGATATCTAGCTTTTTCTTTTATGTTCCTGCTTCAATTGTTTTTTTCTATAATCATTTCAGTTCTATTAAGCTATTCCTGAAATCTATTGATAAAAGAGTGCTCTTTGCTGTTTTGGCATTTATTTTTATAGTATCATTGTTCTGTTTACAGGAATGCAGCAGATCCGATAGCTGTATGTATCATCTCAACACTATCAGGTGGCTTAATGAGTTTTCGGTTGTTCCTGGCCTGGGAAATCTGCATTCAAGATTAGGTTTTAACCAGAGCTACTTTGTATACTGCGCTTCCATAAGATTTTTCCCGTTTTTTAATGATTATGGGAAAAACATAGCAACCTCTTTAATTTTGCTGATTTTATGTATTGAATTGATTCTTACAAGAAAAGGTCTTGATCTGGTTATATTGGCATTCTTCCATTTGTTGCCATTTTCTTTTTATTGGACCTCGTCACCGAATCCCGATATTGCTTCAATAGTTCTGCAGCTTGTTATGTTCAGATATATGATAAATGCAGGGGAAGCATGGAATAAAGCAGAGAATAAAGAAGATACATTTTATTCTAATGTAATAATGGCAGCCTTAATGGGGGTTACATCTGTAACTGTTAAGCTTTCAAATGGATTTTATGCAATCTGTCTTGGCATTGTTGCAATAACATTTGCATTTAAGCTGGGCCTTGATGATGTGTCAAAAATAAAGCTAAGAAAAGCATTGATATTGACTGTAATGTTTGTTGGAACATGGTTAGTCAGAGGTTACATACAGACTGGCTATCCACTCTTCCCTGTTACTATTTGTGGTATTGATACGGAGTGGACAGTAAGCCCTGAAGCAGCAAAAATAGCCGAGCAATCTGTTTATACTTTTTCCAGACTGCTTAATTATGATTTTAATTCACAGTTGTTAAAAAATTACAAATGGCTTCCTAAGTGGATTGATGGCTATGTTAATCCATACCCGGTAAATATGAAGGAAAAGGATGACCCGAATGTAAAAACACCTGCTGTTAAACTTCTTGCCTTGCTGCATCCTAATACACTGCAAAAATTTGGTTATGGCATGGCTGTATGCTTATTACTGACATTAGTAATATTTATTGCATGCATGGTAAAATCAGGCTCTTATATATTCAAAAGCTGCAGATGGCTTCTTTCTTTAATGTTTACTGCTTTATTCGCATTGCTGTGCTGGTTTTTTACTGCCCCAGACCCAAGATTTAGCAATGCTTTGTGCCTTATAATGCTTTGTATCAGTTTTAAACTATTGAAGGTTGCTTGGCCTTCCATGAGCCTTTCAAACAAATGTAAGAATCTGGTTATACTGATTCCTTTTTTGACATATTTTATGGCATATTTTGTGGTTCTGGGAAGTGGCGTTTATGAACTTACTGGTTTGCAGGTCTCTGTTGCTAAGGAGTTACCATATAAGTGCACAGACTCTGGTTTAAAGGTTACTTTGATATATGAAAACGAATGGCCTTTTGATACTTATCTGCTTTCTAATTATGCTACAGAATTCAATCCAAGTTTGCGTTTGCGAGGCAAAACCTTACAGGAAGGCTTTTCGGTTAAGTAATGCTTATTTTTCATATAGATGTAAATAGTGCTTTTTTATCATGGGAAGCAGCAAAGCGTGTTGCTGAAGGCGGCGAGGATATCCGTCTTGTTCCGTCTGCAATCGGTGGTGACCCGGAAAAACGCACCGGCATTATATTGGCTAAGTCTATTCCTGCAAAGAAATACGGTATTGAAACAGGTGAGCCTGTTGTCATGGCCTTGCGAAAATGTCCTATATTGTTGCTGGCAAAGCCTGATTTTGAACTGTATGAAAGAAATTCTAAGGCATTCATGGATATATGCAGAGAATATGCTCCAGCCGTAGAAAAGTATTCAATAGACGAGTGCTTTCTGGATATGACTGGCACACAAAGACTATATCCCAACCCGGTAGGCGTGGCCCATGAAATAAAAGACAAAATACATGAAAAGCTTGGATTTACAGTGAACGTCGGAATTGGCTCAAACAAGCTTTTGGCAAAGATGGCGTCAGATTTTGAAAAGCCAGACAAGGTTCATACATTGTTCCCTGAAGATATACCATACAAGATGTGGCCGCTGCCTGTAAACGAATTATTTACATGTGGTCGCTCATCTGCTACTAAGCTAGCTAAGTATTGCATAAGAACAATAGGCGACCTGGCTCATACTGATCTTGAAAGGATTCAAAGGCTTATTGGCGTGAAGGTAGGATTGCAGCTTTATGAATACGCCAATGGAAGATGCGATTCTAAGGTCATTGCTGAAGCCGAAGATGCCAAGGGCTACAGTATTTCTACTACCTTAGAAGCAGACGTAACTACCCATGAGGCTGCTCATCATGTATTGCTTGCTCTTGCTGATTCCGTAGCCACAAGAATGAGGGCTGACGGTGCCAAGGCTGATTGCGTTTCTGCTTCACTGCGCTCCAATGATTTTAAATCACGCTCTCACCAGAAAAAACTGGCGGCCGCTACAGATGTTACTCAGGAAATATATGAAGTGGCTATTCAGCTATTCGACGAGCTTTGGGATAGCCATACGCCGTTGCGCCTGCTTGGTATTTCTTTAACTGGCATCAGCAGGGAAGGGGATTATATGCAGGGGTTGCTCTTCCCCGATGAAAACAAGGAAAAGTCACGTAACCTTGATAAAGCAGTCGACAGCATACGCTCAAAATTCGGGCTCGACACTCTCAAACGCGGTTCAATGCTAGAAAATGCTCCCGACGTGGGTAGAAAGTATAAAGCACAGCTTAAAAATAGAACAGAGTAAAATTACGCATTATAATTAATAATTTTCCATTCTACGTTTATTTTGGTATAATACACCCATGCCATTCACAAACTTCGTACATTTACACGTTCATAGCCATTATAGCTTGCTTGACGGCGCTTGCTCAGTCAAGTCTATTGTTGACGCTGCAAAAAGATTCAATATGCCTGCCGTCTGTATCACAGACCACGGTAATATGTATGCAGCCATTGAACTATATCACGAAGCTATGAAAAAGGGCTTGAAGCCTATAATGGGTTTCGAAGCTTATATTACTGCTGGCTCTAGATTTGATAAGACAAGAGAAAGCCTGGCTAAATGGCCGACTCACCATCTTGTTCTTCTAGCAATGAATCAGAAGGGATATACAAATCTCTTAAAGCTAGCTTCAGTAGGGCATACCGAAGGCTTTTACTACAAACCGCGTATTGACCATAAGATTCTTGAAGAACACGCAGAAGGCCTCATAGCATTAAGCGCTTGTCTGGCAGGTGAAATTCCTTGCGCTCTATTAAAGGACGACCGCGAAGGTGCGAAGGAAATTCTCAGATATTATCAGGGCGTTTTCGGAAAAGAAAACTTCTATGTAGAAATTCAGAATCATGGTATTGATGAGCAGATTAAGATTCTGCGCCCGTTGGTTGAAATAGCCAGAGAATGCGATGCTCCAATAGTCTGCACAAACGACAGCCATTATGTAAATCCAGAAGACTGGGAAACACAGGATGCTTTGTTGTGCATGTCCACCGGAAAGACCCTTGATGACCCTGATAGATTCCGTTTTCAGACTAAGGAATTTTACTATAAGTCTCCTCAGGAAATGGCTGCTCTATTTGGTGAATGGCCTGATGCTCTTGAAAATACTGTTAAAATTGCAGATAGATGTAATGTTTCAATTAAGTTCGGTGAATCTATTTTGCCGGTCTGCCCAGTTCCAGAAGGCTATACAGCCGAAAGTTACGTCAGGGAAATATGCTACCGCGGTTTGAAGGAAAATTATGGCGAAAATCCTTCTCAGGAAGCAGTTGACCGCCTTGAATTCGAACTAGAAACAATAAAAAAGATGGGGTATTTCGCATACTTCCTCATCGTTTGGGAATTTATTAACTGGGCCAGAGAAAACGGCATACCTGTAGGCCCGGGCCGTGGTTCCGCTGCAGGGGCAATCGTTGCTTACTGTATGCATATTACAGACATCGACCCGATTAAGTATGACTTACTTTTCGAAAGATTCTTGAACCCGGAACGTATCAGTATGCCTGATATCGACGTCGACTTCAGTGATGATGGTCGACCGGATGTTATTAGGCACGTTCAGGACCTTTACGGGGTTCCTAGGGTTTCTCAGATTATAACCTTTAACTACATGTTGGCCAAGAACGCTATCAGAGGCGTTGGCCGAATCATGGGGATGCCGGTTGGTGATGTAGGCAAGATTGCAAAGCTTGTTCCAGAAAAGCCTGGCACTCACTTAAAATCATGTTTGTCTGAAGTTCCTGAATTAAAGCAGTTAGCTGAATCTGGAACAGAAGAAGAAAAGAAGCTTCTCAGACTTGCTTCTGCTGTTGACGGTCTGGCAAGCCATACAGGCGTTCATGCCTGCGGTATCATTATTTCCGCAATGGATTTGGAAGAAGTTTCTCCTGTTACTAAGGACCCGAATGCAAAAGAAGGCGAACTCAGCCTCGTTGTTTCACAGTATGAAAAGCATGCTGTTGAAGATATTGGTTTGCTGAAGATGGACTTCCTGGGCCTGAAAACTCTAACTGTTCTTCTTAACGCTTTCAGAAATGTTCAGGAAACTCATAATAGCCCTGAATATGAATGGGAATTGAAAATTCTTCAGAAATTCCTGGATTTGCGCGAAAAGGTTGATCCTAACAATCCTCCTGACCCGAAGATGGTTATAAAGATTGCTGAAGAGGCTAAGCCTTTGTTGAAATATGATGATAAAGGTGTTTATGAGCTTCTTCAGAAAGGCTTGACACTTGGTGTATTCCAGCTTGAATCTGCTGGTATGCGTGGCTTGCTGAAACGCCTGCTGCCTTCTGAATTTACTGATATCATCGCTCTTTTGGCTATGTACCGACCAGGTCCTCTTAAATCTGGTATGGTTGACGACTTTGTTGAAAGAAAGCACGGTCGTGCAGAGCTTGCTTACCCACACCCGTTGCTTGAACCGGTTCTTAAGGATACATACGGTGTTTACCTGTATCAGGAACAGGTTATGTTGACTTCCCGTGTTCTTGCTGGTTTTACCAAGGGTCAGGCAGACGCCTTGCGTAAAGCGATGGGTAAGAAAATCAAAGAGAAGATGATTGAAATGGGCGAAAAGTTCGTTAAGGGCTCCATCGAACGTGGGGTAGACCCGAAGCTTGCCCAGGATATCTTCGATAAGATGGCCGGTTTTGCAGAATACGGCTTCAATAAATCTCACTCCGCTGCTTATGCTGTTGTAACCTATAGAACAGCATACATGAAGGCACATTATCCGGCTGAATTCATGGCTTCTTGTTTGACTTCTGAAACAGATGATACCGACAAGATTGCAGAATATGTTGATGAATGTCGCGCTCTCGGTTTTGAAGTGTTACCGCCAGATATTAATCATTCCTACGGCCAGTTTAAGGTTGAAGGAAAGAATATTCGCTATGGTCTCAGCGCTCTGAAGGGTGTTGGTGCCGGTCCGGTTGAAGCTATTGAAAAAGCCAGGGCTAAAGGTGGCGCATTTAAGGATCTCAGCGATTTCCTGCAGAGAATGGACTCTGACCAGATTAACAGCCGCGTTCTTGATGCTCTTGTTAAATCCGGTGCATTTGATTGCTTCGGTTTAAAGAAGAGTCAGCTTTTGCAAATGTGCGAAGATGGTTTGAAACAGAATCAGAGCCAGCGCAAATCTAAAAATAGCGGTCAGGCTACTTTCTTCGATTTGCTTGGTGCTGAAGCCGAAGGTATGGGGAATATTGAAATCAAGGTTCCGAATTTACCTGAGCTTTCAGACAAAGAGCTGCTTCTCGGTGAAAAGGAAGTGTTCGGTTACTATCTTACTGGTAATCCTTATGCACCTGTAGCTCCTATAGGAAGGGTTTTTGCTAATACTAACCTTTCAACATTGGCTGCGCATGCTGAAAAACGTGATGATGAAGATGATGAAGAAGGCGGTTCAGAAAGTGACGCAAATCTTCAGGGATTTGATGGACAAACCTACAGAGTTTGCGGCATTCTAACCGGTATGAAGAAGATTGTTACTAAGAAGGGCGATACAATGGCATTTACTACCATTGAAGCAAATAATGCTGCTCTTGAAGTCACTATTTTCCCTAAGACCTACGAAGAATGTGGAGCAAAGCTGCAGATTGACGAACCACTGTTCATGATTATAAAAACTCAGGTAATGGACGGTTCAGTAAAAGCTAATGCAGAAAAGGTATTTACATTAGCAGATATGGACCAGGACGGTTTTACAAAGCTTACCTTCTCTGTTCCAAAGGAAAAATCAAATAAAGAGATATATGAAGAACTGCTTGATGTGCTTAGAAGAAGCCCAGGGCAGACTTCTTTCACAATTTCAGTTGTTACAGGTGACGATAAAAAAGTAACTTTAAGGCCTGCTTCTAGATTTAAGGTAGCTTTAACACCTGTTCTTGTTAAGGAATGGGAACGAATTTGTGGGAAGAATACTTTGAAGATTGATTTCCCAGCACTTGAAGCTATGACTCAACAACGTGGCGGCTTCAGAAGAAAATTTGCTCCAGCTAAGTAATAGTCATTTGTGCCTAGAACCCTTGACGCAAATGTTAGAATAGTGTTAAATTGTTTCCCATGAAAAAATTGAGGTTAATATTTACTGTTATATCACTGCTAATGTGCGTTTCAACACTTTTTGCTGTTGAAATGGCAGACGTGTACAAACAATGGGGTGCATATAGGTACATCGAAATTCCTGGCTTAAGAGTATACTTCCCTGAAAAGATAAAAGACTCTATGCCACGTATTATTACTAGCTTTTCTAAAGTTAGAGAAAAGGTTGTCGAAAATTTCGATAAAGAAAAGAGCTTTGTTGTTACAGTTATACTGGATGAGCACGACGATATTATTGATAGCACTGCTGATTCAAAGTTCGATTTCATTAAACTCGGTATTTTTGATGAAATGGATACTCTTTCAGCCCGCTCATATTCGCTTGAAAAAAGATTTGCACTTTCTTTGTCTAAGACTTTGCTAAAACATTCTACTTCCAATGCTAGTTTTGAATGGCGTCGTGCTATAGCTATGCTGCTCATGCCACATTGGTTTGTTGAAGGCAGTGCCCTTAATTATGCTTTTCCTATAGACTCTATTCATTATAGCCGTCTGTTGGATATGGCACGCTGTAACCGCCTTTATTCTCTTGATGATTTAAACACTATTACAAGTCAGTCTACCTTAGTTAAGGAAGAAATGTTATTCCAGGCTCATTCAATGCTAGCATACTGGGAATCTACCTTGAAAAAAGGCGCTGATTTGAAATTGATGGCTTCTATTCTTCGAAAACCAGTAGGCTTTGAGACTGCATTCAAACAGCATTATGGTGTAACTCTAAGGGATGCCTATGGATCATATGTAAAATATGTTTCTGAGCAAAGTAAAGATTTTGCTGATTATAAAGAACCAGATATTCTTGACGTAGATTGCATTAGTGCTGATGACAAAATTTTCCGCTCTTATACAAGAATCAGTGATGACGAGCGTATTTGGGTTTCTTCGAAGCGTTATACCACCGAAAATTATGATTTGTATTATAGAAAAGGTATTCAAAAGCCTGTTATTCTATTAAAGAATGTTCACCCTGCAATGATTTATGATGAACAGAATAAAGAAGTCATAATAGGCTGTTATCATGTTAATGGGAGAAGAGAAAAACGCCTCGCTCTTTGGAAGGTTACTCTTGATGGACGTGCAAGATGCGTTTCCTCTAAGTCAGGAAGTTTTAAACCATTAGCCATAAAGGATAACCGTATATATTTTGTGCAGAACTCATTAGGCGTAGTAAGCGTTGTATCTGTAAATTGTAATGAACTTAATTCAGAAAAAACAGAATTGATGTTTGATGCTTCAGTAAGGCCTCTCGATGTTGCGTTGGATATCGATAATAATAGACTTTTTTATACAATGCAGACTACTGAATTTGAAACTAAGCTGTTCGTGGTTTCATTAGATGCAAAAAACATTAAAGATGCATCAAATGAAATTACTGAATATGACGGAGATATACGTTCTCTGAAGATTATTGATGGTAAGCTTTGGTGTGCTTGCGACAGCGACCATTCTACAACTCAGCTCTTCTGTTATGATGAAAAGAATAGCCTTCTCAGAAAGTATTCTTCTTTATCTGGCGGTGTTTGGGATATTTCCATTACTGACCCTGCAAAAAAAAGCATAGAAGTGACAACGCTTTATGATGGTGGTTTCGTTGTTGCTACCTTGCCGTTTAAAGAAATTGAAGACGAAAGCATGGAAGTTACCACTAAGCCTAATGTTAGCTATGAAGATTTGCTAGATGTAAAAAGTCATAAATACCGGACAGAATATTCTACAAGTTTGTGGAAGCCAGCTCTAGGCAAAGACGCTTCAGGTAAGGTTATTGGGTTATACAATCAAAGAACAGACAGGCTAGGGCGCACATCAATTGTTATAGCGCCTACATACGGTTTAAAAAGCCATAAGTGGGGCTATACTTCTACTTTTATGAAAAGGTTCGACCAGTTAAGAACTGAATTATCATTTAATGATTACACCATAGAAAAGTCGTATATGGATAATGACTATTACGAAAGAGTAAAGTCTAGAAAGTTGAATTTTGTTTATCCAATGCGTCTAGACATGGAATTGTATTTCGGTTTGGATTTAGCTAAGAGAAATGTAGCTAAAAATAAAGGCGGCAGATTAACTCCAACAGAAGGTAAGGATCATAATTACTATGTTGGAATAAAGCAGGAATCAATCAGAAATGAACCCTATAGTAACATTTTCCCAAGAAAGGGGAGAATTGTTGATTTTAAATTTACAAAAGGCGCTGACACTATTTTTGGTGGTGATTTGATTTATAAGTCAACGTCATTGAAGTGGACTGAATTTATACCTGTTTCAGATGCTTATGTACTTACATTGAGTGGATGGATTGCACAGGACGATAAGAAAAATGACATTAGACGCCCAGACGACTTGTCTTTGGGTGGTGATTTGTATATGAGAGCCTATGGCGGTTCCTACAAATCCGGAGACAAATTGAGATATGCCTCTGCTTCTTTAGCCAGACCGATTAGAATAGAATTGCCAAAACAGATAAGCTGGGTGAGAAATGAATTCTCGTCTTTGGGAGTTTTCTGGGAAATAGGTGATACCATTAATACTGGCAAATTTAATTATATTTACGACAGAGGAGTTGAATTTACTAGCAAGATCCTCTTGTTTAAACGAATTCCTTTGTCTATGGTTGCCGGTTATGCCTTAAGAAATGGCGAAGATGGTCATGGTTCCTATTGTAATTTCTATTTGCAGGATTTGGAAGAACTAATCAGGTAAAATATGCAGAATAAATATTATTATAGTTTCTTGGGCTTGGTGTTTTTTTTATTGATTAGCAATAGCGCCATCTTGGCAGCAGAAAAAGTTGCTTCTGCAACTCAGGATGTAGCCACTTCAACTACCAAGATTGATTACAAGGCATTGAAGGTTGATTTGAAATCGGGTGTCAGAAAAATCTTTGAAACTATGAATAAGAACTTGCCCAGAGAAGATTTCGGCGTATTGCCAGATGGGCTCGAAATTATTGAAGGTAATGGCTTCCGCGGAATAAAAATTACGCCAGTTGTTCTTGAATTCAGAACCTATACCTGGTATGGCGATACTGGATTGCTAGACAATTACAAGCTTTGCAAGGAAGGTGGCGATGATATAGTCGCTGCAGTAAACGGTACCTTCTATTCTGAACGAGGTGCCTTAGGACAGCTTATTACAGATGGCAATGTATCTAATATGAGACAGTTCTCCGGCCGTCTGTCCAGATGTTTTCTTGCTGCTTTCAGAGGTGCTAAAGACTCTCAATACTGGTATCTTGGTGAGACTGCTCTTAATGCAAATGAATTGGTAGTGCATCATGAAAAGGAAATGATGTGGTTCAATGGCCCTGCAGATGCTACAGTAAGACCAGATCAGCTTATTGGCGGTGGCGGATGGATTCTTAGAAATCGCAAGGATGTTCATCAGGAAGCTGTAGACAGACAATTCTTTAGATTCAGAGCTGAAGACCAGACTAGTCGCAAGACTGTCATAGCTCAGGATTCCGATAGAAATATAATGTTTCTGGTTTTTGAAGCAGGCTTCTCACTTCATCAGATTGCCAGAGAATTTGTTAAAAATGAAAAATTCAGCAAGGTTCAGGATGCTATTTTCCTTGATGGTGGTTCATCATCCTGCATCGTATTAAAAGGCAAATATCTTGTTGCGCCATTGTATATGGTTGACAAAGCCCGTTGCTCATGTATCCAGGTTCTTCGTCCTCAGATGATTTGGTAATATATGTTTAGTTTTATTGAATACCCGACTATAGCTTTTCGTGGCGAAAAATACATATCAAAGAATGACAAAAGCAGGAAAAGCTTTGATGTTATAATGGTTTCTGGCGATGCTTATGTCGACCATCCCTCTTTCCCTTCTGCTGTTGTATGCAGATTATTACAGCATCTTGGCCTGTCGGTTGCTATTATTGCGCAGCCTGATTGGAATTCTGATGAGGATTTTAAGGTCTGGGGCGAACCGAATATGTTTTTTGCTATTGCTCCAGGGGCTATGGATAGCATGGTAGCAAACTACACTTCAGCTAGCATGCCTAGAAGTAAAGACCGATTATCACCTGATGGTCAGCCAGGTCTCAGACCAAAACGCGCTTTACAGGTTTATATACAGAAAATTCATCAGCTTTTTAAGAATTCTATGATAATTGCCGGTGGCGTTGAAGGCTCTATGAGACGCTTTTCACACTACGATTATTGGGAAAATAAGGTTAAAGACCCGGTGCTTATGGATGCTCCTGCCAATCTGTTGATTTATGGAATGGCTGAAGCAGTATACCCCAAAGTTGTTGATTGGCTTAAAAATGGCAAAAAAGATGTATTCCCTCAGATTCCTCAGACTGTAATAAAGGTTAAGCATGATAGTTGGCGTGACACTCTTAAAGACAACTTCAAGCTATTGCCAGATATCGAAACCTGCAGAAAAGATAAGGCCGTTTTCATGGAATTATCAAAGGTTCTTGATACCTGCTTGAAGCCTAATGCCGATATTTTGATTCAGCAGCATACAAAGGGCGATATTATTTGTTTCCCACCAACTGCTGAAATGTTTGATGAAGAAATAGACATGATGGACCGTCTCAAATTCAATAGACGTTCACATCCTATTTATAAAAAGCCTATTCCTGGTCTTGAACCGGTTCAATTCTCTGTTCAGTCCCATCGTGGATGCCTGAGTGCATGCAGCTTCTGCGCGTTATCTCTCCATCAGGGCAGAATAATCCGTTCACGTTCAAAGGAAAGCATTCTTGCTGAAATAGCTTCATTTGTGGAACATCCTGATTTCAAGGGCATCGTTCCTGACGTCGGCGGTCCTGCTGTTAATATGTATGGCTGGGAATGTGCTGCTGGTGGCTGTAATAGACGAATGTGCGTGCATCCTTCAATCTGTAAGAATCTGCGTCATTCATTAAAGCCTTTGGCTGAAGTTCTGAAGGCCGCTGTAAAGATAAAGGGGGTTCGAAAAGTCTTTTTGGGCTCAGGTCTTCGTTACGACCTTATCCGTGATGA
>JAZUDR010000217.1:0-5873 GCA_045639725.1 Candidatus Avigastranaerophilus sp.
TTGATACAGAAAAGTTATTGCTCAAAGAGAATTAGACATAATTATTTTTATAGATTAAATATATTTTGCAGGACTTAATGCAATTTCTGTTTTTGCAGAAGTAAATGCAATTTGAATTGCATTTAAAATTTCATTTGAGGAAAAGATTGATTTATTGCAGAAAAACAGGATAAAAGTGTATAGTTTAGGTTAATATTTGAAGAAAGCATTAACTGATTTGGTAATGGAGAAAACATCTTTTGCCTTGATTTGATAAAAATAGCAATGAAAAAAAATAAGTTAAAATTTATATCACTAGTAATAGCTTGTATTTTGTCAGGCTGTCCTGTTCTATTGGCTGATGATTCTACAATAAATTCAAATGGTAAGGACATGTTCAGGCTGAAATATTTGGGCCTGGAAGAATCAAGTGAATATCCATTTACAGATGAACTTAAGAAAGTGATAGAAAACGGTGTTTCTTACTGGGCGGATATTCTGGCCCCTTATTCAAAGAACCGTTCTCCTTTTGAAATACTGGTTCGGACTAAATGTTTATATCCCAATGCTATGGCTAATTTTGGTGCTTTTACGTTTAATTCTGGGGAAGTATATCCCGAACCTAGTAGTATCGTTCAGGATTTTTTTAAGAATGGGTGTGATTTGAATTCGATTTTTGAACCTGAGCTTCATGATGGACTTTATTGTTATGGGGCAATATGCGTTGGACAATATGTAGGCGCGGACAGTGATAATTCTATTTACGGCTGGAATTTGAAACCTCTTAACTCGACTCTTCCTAAGTGTGAGCAGTCATCCGCTTTATCCAGTGTTTTGGTTCATGAGATGGCCCACGTTTTGGGAGTAGTCTGTGACATGAGTGAGGATAGCAAGGTTATTACAAAGACTGGTGCTTATGGTGTGAAAACACAAATTAATTTAAAAAAAATGAATGAGAACTGTTCTGAATATTCTACTCATCTATATGATCAGAACGGTAATCAGGCGAAGGCAGGAATGCCGATTGTCACTACGGACTATCTGGAAGATTTGAGAAAAGCTAATGTTGACTTTGATGTAAAAGACTTTTTCTGTGTAGACATTCCTGCAATAATGAATGACGAACAGAAGACTAAGGCTAAGGAATATGGTGCTACCGACAATACAATTGGCAAATTGTATTTCAGAGGTGAAAACCTGTCTCAGGTATTAAACGGCAAAACCTTTGACGGTATTGATGGAATACCTGTTAAAGGTTGGGAAAAAACTTCTGCTGATGTTATGAATGAGATTTATGCACCTGATTTTAGTCATTTGGAACTTAAACACGGCTTGATGAGCCATCAGACTTATAGAAATTATACTGGCTTTATGGAAGCAGAACTTGCTGTAATGCAGGATATTGGGTATGAAATAGACAGAAGGCAGTATTTCGGTTATTCCGTATATAATGACGGAGTGACTTTGGAAAATACTTTCGGTTATTCGGCCAGAAATGAAGCTGGTACCGGTTATGTTGAGGGTAAGTATAATTCCACACCATTAGGAATAGGCCTTCACATATACGGTTCAGACAATAATATAACTCAGGCTGCAGATATATTAACGATTGGCACTGGCGCTGCCGGAGTACGTATTGATGGGATAAAAGATGAATTCTCTGTAAAAAAAGGCGTTTCTGTCCGTTCTGATGGGAATAATGGTATTGGGCTTCTGTGCGCTTTTGGGAACAGCCATAAGATTAATATTGATGGAACTGTTACTGCTGATGGCGCTGGTGGAAATGCTGTTCAGCTTGATTTTGGCTCAAATATACTGGGACTGGCTGAGTATCTTGGTTCTCACATAGAATTTATGAAAGCGGTAGGCCCTGACGGTACGGTTATGTTTTCTTTCAATTGGTTTACTTTTTTATATCCTGAGGCACTAGAAGAACTAACTAAGGAGATGGTCAGCCAGCTAAATCTGTCTGGAACTGTTTCCGGGGAAAACAATGCAATATATGTGGGTAAGAATGCTTTTGTAAAAGAAATCAACATAAATAGCGGAGCCATTGTAAGTGGTGATATAACTTCTGAATGGAAGCATTTTGAGCCTTTTAAAGATGCTTATAAAGCTGCTCCGAATGATTTATTTGACTTTTTACCATCTGAGCCTTTGCTGATTAAATACAAAGAAGACTATTTTGATTATGATAAGTATATTCCTGAGTATGTTACTGTTTTGAATATAAACGGTAATTTTGATTATAAAGATAATATCAATGGCTCGGATAATATAAAACTGAATATTAATAACGGTATTTTCAACTTTTATGGCAGCGCAGACGTTAACTCTGTTCAGGTTAAAAAAGATGCTTCGCTGTTTGGTGGTAATTTTAAGCTTAATAATATGAACAATAAGCTTGCAAAGGGTCTGGATTCTGATGAAAACTCTGGAAAATTCATAAACAAAGGCACTATTGGGGCTCAGACTCCTGTCGATTCCGACACTGCTCTTAATATTGAAGGAGTCCTGGTTAATGAAGGCAGCCTTCAGTTTACCGCAAACAATGATTATATCGGTAAAATCAATGTCACAGGCAGTATCGAAGACAGGGACAGCAAACTGACCATAGACCCTGACGGCATTTATACACCAGGAAGAACCTATTCACTTGAATTTGTTTTCGAAAACGGAAATACTAAAGACATAAATTGGAAGGAGCAGGAACAGTATCGTCAGGGAATGCTTTATTCCAAATATGATGCCGGTGGTGTTACCTTTGTTCTGGATAATCCTCTGGGGAAAAGCGGAGACCAGAATACAGACAATGCTTTCAATGCTCTTGCTGCTTTCGGTTGTTCTTCTAATGAAAATACCAGGTCTGTTGCCCAGGCTGTTTACCGTCTGGATGGACCTCGCGCCAGCAGGGCTCTCAGAGATATAGGTGGCGGAGAAAATAGTCTGGCGGTATCTATGAATATGCGTCATAACAGTGCTGCGGTTTCACTTTCCAAGCATCTGGACAGCCAGTTTGGAAGATTCAGTTTTGATGATTCCCAAAAGGAAAATTATGAATATGGCTGGGTGGATCTGGGCAGAAACAGAAATAATTTTGGCAGAGGCTTAGGTAAATTAAACGGTTCCTCGGTAACTGCAGGTATTGATAAAAACCTTGACGGCAAATGGCGATACGGGTTTTATGCCGGTTATGAGAATGACCGTTATTCTTCTGATTCCGCAACAGATAAAAATAAAAATACAAGACTGGGTTTATTCAGAGCTTTTTCTAATGAAGTTAACCGTGGCCATATTTATGTGGAATATGGATTTGGCCGAAATGACAATGACAGAAGCATCCGGGATCTGGGTCTGAAGGCTGACAGCAGTTACCGCCATCATTCGTTCGAAATCGGCGGAGAATATAAGCATATACATAACTACGGCAATGGTAAGGATTACCACTTCGCACCTTTTGTTAATGCTTCCTTTGCCAGATACAGCCAGAATAAATACTCTGAAACCGGTGCCGGTATTTTTAACCAGCAGGTCAAGGCTTTTGAAGATACTCTGATTACTTTTGAAGGTGGTCTGGAGTTTCAGCGTGAAGCAAGGAAGGGAAGCTACACCGCCAGAATCGGTTACAAAAATATTGTCAGTTCTGCCAACCCGTCACTTAGTTTTGCTTACGAAGGAAATCCAAATGTCTTCTATAAAAATAGAACTAAAATAGACAGAGATTTTATTACTGCCAGCTTTAATTTGGAATACATATTAAAAAGAAATCTTTCTTTATCAGCGGACTTTTCTTTGGAAAAAGGTGAACATGACAGCTTCTGTTCAGCCAATATATGGTTGACTACTAGTTTATAACTGATAAAGCATGAATTTGTATTCTTTGTAATATTTTTATTTTTTTTTGAAAACAGAAACTATGTTTTTTATTTCAGGTTCACTGGTTTTGTCCTGAAAGCTTTTATATGCAAAGAATATATAGCCGGATACTAAGCCTGTAGCTCTGCCAGCTTCAATTTGGCGTTTCATTATATCGTTGTAGCGAAGCCATTCTGAAATTTTATTGTTGTCTTGAATGTTTGTGCCAACTCTGTATAAAGCCAGACCTAAGAATAATTTAACCTTGCTATTTTTTTTCAGTTTAACCCATTCATTTAAGATATTCAAAAAAGCATGTGGTGCAGGCTGGCCTGCAGAAGTTTTTGCTTCAAATCCCCAATATAGTTGTGGGGCAATATAGTCAATATAACCTGGCTTTTTGAACCATGTATCAATATCTGTAAAATAATTATTATTGCTTCTTAAATTGGATAAGTTGCCCATGGGGCTTATTCCAAAATAAGTAGAAGGCTTTGCTTTTTTTACAGTTTTATAAATTTCTTTTAACAATATATTGACGTTGTTACGACGCCAATTATCTATACTCATTTTGCTTTTTGATGCGATATATTCCTTCTTGTCGAAGCTTGTTTTGGGGTTTGAATCATCCAGGGAAGGGTAGAAATAATCATCAAAGTGAATTCCATCCACATTGTAATTGCATATTACTTCATTTACGCCGTTGATGATTAATTTTCTTACTTCCGGTATCGAAGGATTCAGATAGTATTCACCTTTATGCTTTAAAACCCATCTGTCATTGAATTTCTTTTTATCATTCAACCATTTTTTTGCGGGATTTGATTTTGCAACCAGACTCCAATCGTTCATGTGACCAGTAACACGATATGGATTTATCCACGCATGAAAGCTAAGTCCACGTTTGTGAGCCAAATCAATAAATATTTTAAATGGATCGTAACCAGGATTCTTACCCTGTGTTCCTGTTATGAATCTGGACCAGGGATAATACATTGATTTATACATGGCATCAGAATGGGAACGGGCATGAACAAATACTGTATTTAGATGCAATTCAACACATCTGTCTAGCATTGCCGCGGCTTCTTTTTCAAAGGCTTTCTTCTCGTAAGGCATCTTTTCCCAGTCTAGAAAGGAAATCCATACACCACGAACTTCTTTGGGAAATGGAATGAACTTTCGAATAGATGGTTGATTAGTTGTTTTCTTGGTAGAAGTGGCGACCTTGGTTGCTTTCTTAGCAGGTGCTTTTGTGGTAGCTTTTTTTGTTTGAGGTTTTACGGCTGCAAATATATTCTGACTTATTAATAGAAAAGCTAGAAAGGCAATCAGTGTAAATTGTGATAGTGATTTGTTAATCTGTTTGTCAGAATATATTCTGTTTGTCATTTTCAATCCTCAATTTATGTTTTGACAAAACGTTAGAAAGTAAGACCTGTTAGCGTATAATTCTAAATTCTGTGTCGTTACTTTCGATTTCGCCACTTGCAATTTCTTCCACTTCTTCAACATCGGAGAACCAGGAGCCTGCTGAAATCTTCTGAACAAAGCTATCTAACTGGGCTGACAAACCAATGGCTTTGATTTCCACATCACCATCAGGGCGATTCTTTACCCAGCCACCAACAGAATACTCGTTAGCACATCGCTGGGCAAAACGTCTGAAACCAACGCCCTGCACACGACCATGAACTAAATATAGCTTTTGTTGTTTAATCATATATACCGCTTGTGAAATTGAATTTTATATTGCCATAATAACAAAGTTCACGACTTTTTGTAAAACATGTGATGTGGATTATTTGTCTTGCTTTAATTGGGGTTCGCATAGAAATTTATATGTTTACTAGTCTTTTTTATTTTGCGTTATCGTGTTATATTCTCAAAAAATAAAAAAATAGGGATAAACATGTTTTGGATTAAACACAGAAGATTAATTTTATGGTCGCTTTATATTCTGTTCTTTTTGCACGCCATAGCTTGGTATTGCTTTGATTGGCATATAATCGGGCAGCTTGGCTTCGGCGAAATATTTA
>JAZUDR010000218.1:0-2875 GCA_045639725.1 Candidatus Avigastranaerophilus sp.
CCGGCAAGAATTGCCATGATTGTGATAACAATCAACAGTTCGATAAGTGTGAAACCTTTTCTCATTATAACATTCCCTTTCGAATATTCTTCTTTAAATTGCCAAGGCTTAAAACGCCCCGGCAAATTATACCCTTAATAATGTGTGACTTAAATTACTGAGCAGCCTTGATTGATACTGGAACTTCTACAGCCTGAGAAGCAGTTGTTGGAACTTCAGTAAAATGCTTTTCAAAAGCAATCTTTTCAGTATAAATACCAACCTGTGTTCCTGTTTCTATTGAGTTAGCTGAAGCATCGAATATCTGAGTTGAACCACTTGCAACGATAAGAGAACCTGCCATAAGGTCAGCACCTGGAGTGGTACCAATCTGCAATCTTACCCAATTCTGCCCCTTCGGATGAACATTAGCGCAAGCACCAGTTGTTAAAACTTTAGCATCTGCATCAGTCAATTCTCTGTAGCTGCTGGTTGCACAAATCTTAAGACCAGTAATGGCAAGTGTACCTATTGGTCTTGTGAATTTTACATCGATGTAGTCATTAGTGCTTACACGACCGTTTCTGTCGATATCATACCACCATGCTCTTGTTGGAGCCATAGCTGGTCTGCAGTCTACAGAAATAATATTGGTGTTTCTGTCACCATCTTCAGCGGCAGAGAATACCATTGAACAGGCATGAGAGAAATAATATGGTCTGCCCCATGGGTCAGTGAGAGCATTGGTCAGGAATGGACCAACAAGGAGAGTCTGCCAGTCATCAAGTGGTTTGCCTTCTTTTTCAGGATCAAAGAGTTTGCCACGTTCAACTTCATAGCGCATGATTGCGTTTCTGAGTTCGCCTAAGTCTTCACGAGCCTTAGCAATACGAGCGTCTTCTACGTAATCCTGTACGTATGGAACAGCAGCGCCGGCGAGAATTGCCATGATTGTGATAACAATCAACAATTCAATAAGAGTAAAACCTTTTCTCATTTCATTTCCTCCATGAAATCATAATTAACGGATAACATCCCATTAGTTACAGCTTTAAAGATAAACAATTATTTATCTTTTGCAACCACTAAATTCATATGCAAATTATGTACCATTTTAAAAGTATTTTAACCTGTTTTTCGCCCAATAAAAAATCCCGCAGCTCCAAGAACCGCGGGATAAATCATTACGTTATATCAACCAACAGCGAACATCACTGTGGAAGAATCTTTACTGCCTGAGAAGCAATACAAAGATTTGGTGTTGGAGTAGCGCAGTCCTGAATAATACCGTGACCATCAACAACAGTCAAAGTATCATGACCAGCTACGAAACAGCCATTCTTAGTGATTGCATAAACAAGAATCTTACCATTACCAACAACTCTTGGAGCTGATGCTGAATTTGTAATATCAGAAAGCAGAATACCTGCTGTATCAGATGAAAGAGCAATCTTAGAGGAAATATCTGTAATATTGGCATTAACAGTATCAGTACCTAACTTTCTGCTGAAAGAAAGATGAAGTTCGTCCTGAACGTTCTGAGTATCAACAGCGCCTGATTTGTTCTTGTCAATCCATTTAACACTTACAAGTGCCAGTGGTGGAACATAGGCTACTTCAATATTATCGTAACCATATTCCTCTGTTGCAGGAGTTCCATCATAGTCTTTTCTGTCTGGACCGAGAGAATAAACAATACCAGATTCAGTAGCTACGATATACGGAACACCCCATGGGTCGATTGGTGAACGGTCTAAGTAGCGGCCAGTCAAATCTTCAACAGTAGACTTATTATATTCGCCTTCGCGAGATTCATAAACAACAAGTGCACGAGCGATTTCATCAAGGTCTGACTTAGCCTTTGCCTGGCGTGACTCATCAACATAGTTCTGAACAAATGGAAGAGCTGCACCGGCAAGAATAGCAAGAATGGTAATAACTACCAACAATTCAATAAGTGTGAAACCTTTTTTCATTTGATTACCTCCGGGGTAAAAAACTTAAACATAGAGCCTATAAAAGGCTCTATGTTCTATTACTTCATTACTGAGCGAGAATTACAACAGCCTGAGAAGCAATACAAAGGTTTGGAGTTGGAGAAGCACAGTCTTTAATAATGCCGTGTCCGTCCAAAACAACCAACTTGTCCTGACCAGCTACGAAACAATTGTCTTCGGTAATGGCATATACTAATATTTTGCCGTTGCCTACAACTCTTGGGGCGGAAGCAGGTTCTGTGATATCAGACAAATAAGTAGCTACCTCACCATCAGGATTATAAAACCCTATTTTGCCAGAAATATCAAGAACAGAAGTATTAACAGTATCTGTACCTAATTTTCTGCTGAAAGAAAGATGAAGTTCGTCGTATACGTTCTGGGTATCAACAGCACCTGATTTGTTCTTATCGACCCACTTAACACTTACCAGTGCCAGTGGTGGAACGTAGGAAACTTCGATATTGTCATAGACAAATTCTTCGCCTTCTTCAGCGCCTTTTCTATCCGGTCCCTTAGAAAAAACAATACCAGATTCAGTGGCTACGATATATGGAACGCCCCACGGATCAATAGGAGAACGGTCTAAGTAACGACCTGTCAAATCTTCAACAGTCTTTTTATTATAATCACCTTCACGTGATTCATAAATTACAAGAGCTCTTGAAATTTCATCTAAGTCGCTCTTTGCTTTTGCTATACGTGATTCAGCAACATAGTTCTGAACGAAGGGCAGTGCGGCCCCAGCAAGAATTGCTAAGATAGTAATAACTACCAGCAATTCAATAAGTGTAAAACCTTTTCTCATATCAATATCTCCTTTTATTTAAAGGGCATTATTACCACTGGTTGACTGGCCATGCAAGCATTTCCAGTCGGGTTAAAGGTTGAGCTTGCCA
>JAZUDR010000219.1:0-3550 GCA_045639725.1 Candidatus Avigastranaerophilus sp.
CAAAGTCGCAGATATTGAAAGCGCACTTCATGAATTTGTAAGACCATTTGATTTGCAAAGTGGTGAATTAATCCGAGCCTGCATTTTTGAAAATGATAACAAGAAAGTTCTGGCAATGGATGCTCATCATATTGTTTTTGATGGCACTTCCCTCTCTATTCTCCTGAAAGAAATCAGCAGAGCTTATGATGGGCGCGACATTTTCGAGGAAAAGACGTCAGCTTTTGATCTTTCAACCTATGAGGAAGCACTTAGAAAATCAGGTAAATATACAGAAGCTGAAGCATATTATCAGCATAGATTTGATGGATTAGAAATTTCGAACGATTTCCCCAGCGATTATGCGGACAAAGGTGTGGCAAAACTCGATACTGTTGAGCTTGTTCTTCCCGCTACACGCGAAGACCTGCTAAAGTTCATAAGAAACAATAACATTACAGAAAATTCCTTCTTCCTTTCTGCATATGCCTTTGTACTCGCCAAATTCAATGGAACCAACAAATCATTGGTTTGCGTAGCCGAAAGCGGAAGACATACTTCCATGACCTTTAATACAGCAGGCATGCTCGTAAAAACAATTGCTCTCCCCGTTGACCTGACCAAAGAAAGCGATATCTCCAGATATATCGTAAAACTGCAGGAACAGTTCCGTGAAAGCACAAAATACGACGCATATCCATTTAGCGAACTTTCCAACAAATACGGTGTCCAGAATGATTTCATGTTTGTTTACCAGAATGATGCATTCAATTCACTTTCCCTTTGCGAAGAACAGCTTCCTGTTATTGGAATACACAATCCAGATGCAATAAACAAGCTAACCCTCATGATATTCTATAAAGACGGCAACTATCGATGCAGTTTCCGTTATAGAAGTGACCTTTATCAGAGAGGTATAATTGAATCATTTGCCGAAGCATTTGCATGTGCAACCAGCGAATTTGTAAAGGAAGAATATCTAAAGAATGTCAGACTTGTTTCTGAACATCAGGCAGCATTACTCGATAAGTTTAATGACCGTGTAATACCATTAGAAGAAAAAACAGTAACAGAGTATTTCAATGAATGGGTTGCTAAAACCCCAGAACATGACTTCGTTGTATTCAAAGACCATCATTATACGTATGGGGAAGCTGGCAGAATCACAGACAAAATTGCAGCCAGTATTCAGGCGCTTGGACTTGCAACCAATGATGTTGTCTCTGTTCTTGTACCAAGAAGCGAGTGGATGTTGCTCGCACCATATGGCATATTAAAAGCAGGATGCGCTTATGAACCACTTGACCCATCATATCCGGAAGACCGACTGTCGTATATGGTAAAAAATGCAGGTGCCAGACTTCTGATTACTACAAAAGAATTGAAAGGCATGATTTCTGGCTACACAGGCGAGGTTCTGTTTGTTGAAGAAATAGAAAAACTACCAGATGTGGCTCCTACACCAGTAATCAATAAACTAGAAGACCTTTTGATACTTATTTACACAAGTGGTACCACAGGAAATCCCAAGGGTTCAATGCTGACACATAAAAATATTTCAGCGCTGATCCAGTTAAATATAAAACAGTATAAGCTAGACGAAACCGCTATAGCAGCCTGTTATGCATCATTCGGTTTTGACCCCTGTATGCAAGATATAGTTTCATTCCCGGCAACAGGTGGAACAGTACATGTAATCCCTGAAGAAATGCGTCTGAACCTCATGGAAGTAGAAAGATACTTTAATGAGAACAAGATTACCCATGCTGTTATGACAACTCAGGTTGGAAGGCAGTTTGCCCTGCTTACAAAATCACCATACCTCAAATATCTGACTGTCGGTGGAGAAGTACTTATTCCAATAGAAGGCAAAAAACTCCCATTTGTAATGTATAACGTTTACGGACCGACAGAATGTACTGTATACATCACAGCAACTCCTATACAGAGTGGCATGCTAAGAATGCCTATAGGAAAAATCGTTCCAAATGCCAGAGGATATATTGTAGATACAAACCTGAATCGCCTGCCAGTGGGTGCTCAGGGCGAACTTCTGGTTGCCGGATGCCAGATAGGGAAAGGTTATCTCAATCTTCCGGAAAAAACAGCTGAAACATTCATTGACAATCCTTTTACCACCGAACCAGATTACGCCAAAGCCTATAAAACCGGAGACATTGTAAGATATCTTCCAAATGGTGAAATTGATTTTATTGGCAGACATGACAGTCAGGTCAAAGTACGCGGTTTCCGCATAGAACTGACAGAAATAGAAGAAGTAATACGCCGTTATCCTGAAATCAAAGACGCGGCTGTAATTGCTTTTGACGCTCCGACAGGTGGAAAAGCCATCGCAGCCTATGTTGTAGCCGATGAAACAATAGATATAAAAAGGCTGAATGAGTTTATTCTTACGGAAAAGCCCTATTATATGGTTCCTGCCGTAACAATTCAGATTGACGCCATTCCTTTAAATCAGAATCAGAAACTGAATAAAAGAGCTCTCCCCAAGCCGGAAATGAAGTCTGTTGTTATTATAAGGCCAGAAAACGACACTCAAAAACAGCTTCACAGAATTATTTCTGAAGTTCTCGGACAAAAGGAAATCAGCATTGATTCTGATCTATATGAAATAGGCCTGACCTCAATAGCAGTTATACGCCTGAATGTTGCGCTCGAAAAAGAATTCGGTATTCCATTCAAAGTAACAGATATTCAGCAAAATAGCACAATTCAGAAATTGGATGCCTTCATACAAAGCTATGCAAGCACCGAAGAATATGAAATTCTCCCTGATTATCCAATCACTCAGACACAAATGGGCATATATATAGAATGTAGTGCTAATCCAAATTCTGTCATGTATAATATCCCTGCTATGCTAAAGCTTGGTGAACATGTTGACACAAAGAAGCTGGCAAAAGCTATTGAAACTGCTCTGAACGCCCATCCATATACAAAGACTACGCTGTTTGCCGACAAGAATGGAGATATTCGAGCCCGTAGAAATGACGATAATGCACCCTGCGTAAATCTTGTCGAATGCGCAAAACTTCCAGACAATAAAGAACTGGTAAGACCATTTACTCTTTTGAATGAGCCGCTATACCGCATTACTGTATTTAAAGCAGATGATGGTAAGTATCTCTTTATGGATTTCCACCACATCATTTCCGACGGAACTTCTGAAAGCATTCTACTCGCAGACATTGACAGAGCATATGCTGACCTGCCTGTCGAAAAAGAAAAATATACAGGGTTTGAAAGCGCACTTGATGAGGAAAATCTGCGAAAGACAAAACAGTATATCAATGCTAAGATTTACTACGATAGCGTATTCAGAGGGTGTGAAGCATTCTGCCTGCCTCCGAAAGCAACAAAGAACCAAAAGTCCGGCTCAGCAACCACTGTCCGTTTTGCCAATATAAAGCCTGAAAAAATAAAAGCTTATTGTGAAAATAATCAGGTAACTCCGAATGCTTTCTTCAATGCAGTATTCGGTTATGCCTTAAGCCGTTTTGGAAGCTTTGAAGACGCTATTTTCACTACAATCTATAACGGAAGAAGTGAT
>JAZUDR010000220.1:0-3725 GCA_045639725.1 Candidatus Avigastranaerophilus sp.
TTTGATTAGAACTTGCCTTCGCGAGCAGCTTCCTCAACAGAAACGGCAACAGCAACTGTTGCACCTACCATTGGGTTGTTGCCCATACCGATGAGACCCATCATCTCAACGTGTGCAGGAACTGAAGAAGAACCAGCGAACTGAGCGTCTGAGTGCATACGACCCATAGTATCAGTCATACCGTAAGAAGCTGGACCGGCAGCCATGTTATCTGGGTGGAGAGTTCTGCCAGTGCCGCCGCCTGAAGCGACTGAGAAATACTTCTTGCCCTGTTCGATGCATTCCTTCTTATAGGTGCCTGCAACTGGGTGCTGGAAGCGTGTTGGGTTAGTTGAGTTACCAGTGATGGAAACGTCAACGCCTTCGTGATGCATGATTGCAACGCCTTCGCGAACGTCATCAGCGCCGAAGCAGCGAACGTTAGCGCGTTCAGTTTCAGAATACTTGATTTCTTTAACTACTTCGAGCTTACCGCTGAAATAATCAAACTTGGTCTGAACATAGGTGAAACCATTGATTCTAGAGATGATCTGAGCAGCATCCTTGCCGAGACCGTTGAGGATAACGTGAAGTTCAGAATTTCTAGACTTGTTAGCGTTCTTAACGATACCGATAGCGCCTTCAGCAGCAGCGAATGATTCGTGGCCAGCTAAGAAAGCGAAGCACTTGGTTTCGTCTCTGAGAAGCATAGCACCTAAGCGGCCATGACCGAGACCAACCTTACGGTCTTCAGCAACAGAACCGTCGATACAGAAAGCCTGGAGACCTTCGCCGATAGCTTCAGCAGCGTCAGCAGCATTCTTGCAGTTCTTCTTGAGAGCGATTGCAGCGCCTACACAGTAAGCCCAGCAAGCATTTTCAAAGCAGATTGGCTGAATACCCTTTACGGTTTCGTATGGGTCAAAGCCTTTTGCTTTGCACATTTCGCGGCATTCTTCTACAGATTTGATACCATATTTAGCGAGGACGCCGTTGATTTTGTCGATTCTTCTTTCGTAACTTTCAAACAAAGCCATTAGTGTGTGTCCTCCTGATTATTCTTTGCGTGGGTCGATATACTTAACAGCATTATCGAACTGGCCATAGTGACCCTTAGCCTTCTTGAGAGCTTCATCAGCAGAATCGCCCTTCTTGATGAAATCCATCATCTTGCCAAGGTTTACAAATTCGTAACCTGTGATTTCGTCGTCTTTGTTGAGAGCAACGCGGGTTACATAGCCTTCAGCCATTTCAAGGTATCTTGGACCCTTCTTGTTGGTAGCGAACATTGTACCAACCTGGCTGCGGAGACCCTTACCAAGGTCTTCAAGAGAAGCACCAACAGCGAGACCATTTTCTGAGAAAGCGCTCTGGCTGCGGCCGTAAACGATCTGGAGGAAAAGTTCGCGCATTGCAGTATTGATTGCGTCGCAAACAAGGTCAGTATTCAAGGCTTCGAGAAGAGTCTTGCCAATGAGGATTTCAGAAGCCATAGCTGCTGAGTGGGTCATACCACTGCAACCAAGAGTTTCTACAAGAGCTTCTTCGATGATACCGTTCTTAATATTGAGAGTAAGCTTGCATGCGCCCTGCTGAGGAGCACACCAGCCAATACCGTGTGTAAAACCGCTTACATCTTTGATTTCCTTAACCTGAACCCATTTTCCTTCTTCAGGAATTGGAGCTGGACCATGATATGCGCCTTTTCTAACAGAGCACATATTGTTAACTTCCTGTGTATAAATCATCGTTCGTCCTTTCAAAATGAAATAAACTGCAAGAATACTAGCATTTTTTTCCCAATGTATCAAGCCCTATTTATATGAGCCCTGCCCCAACAAAAACAATTCTGTAAAGTTAACCTTGAAGGCAGTGCACTCGTAAACTGTATTAGTCTAGAAAAGCAGAAATTTATGCAGTATGCTTTAAATCAATCACATACTTTTCTTTTAGTTTCGAGCATCTGTTCTGTGCAATGATTCCTTCATGCTGCAATCTTCCAGCCACAATTCCAGGATGAATTCCGATAGTCTTAGCAAATCCAACAATCTCATCATCAGAAGTATATCTTGATGGTGCTAACCTTTTATAATCTGCGGGTGGAATCAAATAGTTCATTGCAAATTTATCTGCTTCTGTTTCAAGATTATTGTTAATATCCATCATTTCTTCAACAGAACTGTTGATAAATACCGTTTTAATTTTCTGCTGAAGCACATGTTTAATTTCATGAAATAAAGAAAACCAGAATTTATCTGCATCCAGTCCTCGATTATTCATCGCAAGCACTACTCTATCCTCTGTTAACCATTTAACAGCACCATTCACTCCAGAATTTTTCAAGTGTGGCAATAAAACAAATGCGATACCACATTCAGCAAAGATTTCTAGCATTCTTGGCAGAAAGTCCTCTGGTTTCTTAACAGTCATGCCCCTAAGCTCAGGTAAATACCCTTTTAATTTCTCGGCATTATAAGGTTCAGTCTCAATGCCTTTTGAGATGTTTATAGCCGTTTGTATCCATGCTCTGGAATTAATAATGTTCTTCGCGCTATTGTAAGATGGACCTGACCGGAAATTTACCAAAAAATCCGGCTGCAGCATAATTCTTAAATCTGCAACCTTGAAAAACTTACATAAATTTGCCACTTTATCGTTTATACATCTTGCAATTGGCAAACCAACGACATCAACAAAATATTTGTAATCTATCTCTTTTGCAATTTCTGCCTGTGCATCAATATCCCTAGTCCGTTGTATCTCAATAACTTTCTGATCATAAGTATTCTGTAAGTTCTGCCAAACTTCTACGCTTGTTCCAAGCATTGCAGAAAGCTTCTTTGCTAAGTCGTTTGAAATATTGGCCTGTCCATTAATCAACTGGCTTAAGGTCTTTGCAGTTGTTCCCATTCTTGTAGCAAACTCAGCCTGACTAATTTCCATATCTTCAATAATTTCCGCAATATAATAACCTGGGTGAAATGCCACTATATCTTTGTATTCATTTACATTACTCATAATGGTTCAACACCTCCGTAACTTTCACAATTCTAATCGTTTTACATTGAGCTAAAATATCACCTTCTGTGATTTCATTTCCATCTTTATCACATGGAACCATTGTTACTCTATACCCTGTATTACCTAATCTTATACTCCATTCTTCTTTTCTATCACCTTTTAAATGTTCAAAACGAAATGGAGGAAAATTAGCAATATCCATTAATGACTCTGCATTAAGTATAAAGTTTTCTGTAGAAACAAGTTTCTTTTTTACTTGCTCAGGATATCGCCACTTTTTCTTGTAATCAGAACAAAACTGTTTCTTTACAGTTTCATTCTTATACAATATTTGCATTTTCAAATCATTCCTTTTCTTAATTTTCGTTACCATTTCAGTAACAAATTGTAACGCCATTCAAATTTAAATTCAATACTTTTCACACAAATACTTATATTTTCGTTACCTTTTTCGTAATAAAACCATAGAATACTATTTTAAAGTAAGTGCTCTATTAAAGCCGGTTTTACGCAAATCCATGTTTAATTTTATTAAATTTACGTGCAAATCCCCATAAACATAAAATCTATTCCCCAAACTCAAAACTTTTTCATTTTTGGGGAATAGAAATCTCAAATCGCTGACTATTACCAGCTTTGCATCATATTGAAGTTTAACAGATTGCCACCCGCCCCATGTTCAACCACAACACCAAGTCAGGCTTTAAAATTGTATTCAGTAGTTT
>JAZUDR010000221.1:0-5641 GCA_045639725.1 Candidatus Avigastranaerophilus sp.
ATCTGCATCAACAATAACATTAACTTTGGCAATTGTAATACTGTTATTGTCTATATTCATCCGCAAGCCTTGGTGCACTTACTGCTGCCCGACAGGAGCTTTCCTGGAAGCCAACAGGCATATATCACAGTTTGGGCCGAGGAGTAAAGCCGTTATTGCAACGGATAACAAGGATAAGAACGGATAAACAGGCCAAGCAGGCCAAAGGCAAGTCAGAAGCAAGGCATTATTTCTATATGAATAAAATATAAGGTCTGTTGCAAAAAGCTCTTGACTCTTGGCTGCTGGTCGAAAACCGCAGGCTCATTTATTATTAATCACTGTCGAATATCAACATAAAACCCCGCAAAAAGCGGGGTTTTATGTTTCACAACTATTTTTATATTTACCTAGCTTCGCGACCCATACTGCAATTATTCTTCATAAAGCATATCCTTGAAGTCTTCTATAATATCTTCGTCGTAATCCTCTTCCTTCATCTTTGCAAGGCAAAGCTTTGCCATTTCATCGTAATACTTGTCCATTGGAGCTTTGCCTTTGTATACTATTTCTTCGAAATCTTCATCATCAGAAGCCATAGTGTAATAGTCAAAACAGCTCTTGCCCTTACTAACGTGAGTTTCACAGCCTTCACTGATACAAACCAATACATAAAAATAATCTTCGCCATTTTCTTGAAAAACTGTTTCTGCACAAATTCCGCTTATTCCACATGGACCACAAGCCATTCCCCAGTCTTCAAAATATTCGCAACGCTGACTAATCTTTTTAATAGAATCCTTTTTCATAACCTTTTTCCTTTTCAATAATCTAAACTAACCCAGAGAGAATCAGAAGTGATCGGCAGCTTTTTCTCTCAGCAGAAAATTAAAACGTTTTAACTAACCTTATGACTCTACTAAAACACACACTCGTCAATGCTGTCAACAAAATATTTTTGCGAACCCTCTGTCAATGAGCGTCAAACCCACATCACTAAAGCACCACAAGTCAAAAAAAAAGATTATGCCATTCTGACATAATCCTTTTTCAAAATCCCAAAATTATTTTATTTGTTCTGCAACAGAAGCTTCGCAGGACTGCATAGCCTGAAGAGTTTTGGCAAGAAGCTGGTCTAATTCCCAGCCTAGCATTTCAGCACCTTTACTGATTATTTCGCGAGAACAGCCAGCGGCAAACTTTTTATCCTTAAATTTCTTTTTTATACTCTTAACTTCCATATCCATACAACTTTTTGAAGGTCTCATCAAAGCACCAGCCCAAATAAGACCAGTAAGTTCGTCAGCCGCAAACAGAACTTTTTCCATAAGATGTTCAGGCATAACATCAGAGCATATTCCGTATCCATGAGAACATACAGCATGAATAACCTCATCAGAAACATTTCCCTTCAGAAGTTCCGGTGCTTTTTTACAGTGCTGTTCCGGATAAAGTTCAAAATCTATATCATGCAATAAGCCACAGATTCCCCAGAAATCTTCATCTTCAGCAAAGCCAAGATCCTTTGCATACCAGCGCATAACACCTTCAACAGTATAAGCATGCTGCAAATGGAAGGAATCCTTGTTATACTTCTTCAATAATTCAACAGCGTTTTCTCTAGTGATATCTGCTTTCATATTAACTCCCTGCATAATTAATGCTGAATATTATTATACCCCTAAAATAAACCTTTTACAAAGTTAATCATCATTGCAGTCCGCTTCCTGTTAAATGAATGTTTTCTGCAGATATATTGCAATGTCATACATTTATAATATTATTAGGTATTTTGAAGGGAAATACTAAGAAATAAGGTTCCTGCTGAAGGCTGAAGGATTAAAATAATAGACGAGTAATTGTTTTTGATGAGTTCAGATAGCCAAAGGCGCCGGGGGGAATGAGTTTGCCATGGCGGTCAAGAACTTCGCAATCAGCGTTTTCCCCTGATTTTAAACTATTAAGAAGCTTTACAACTTTATAACTTGTAGTTTCTACTTCGGAAAGCTTTTGCCTCATCATAAATTCGCTGATTACTACATCATAGGCGTCTAGAAAACAGTCAATAAATTCAGATGAATAAAGACCAGCATCATAATCAACATTATAGGTTATTTCTGCTCCATGAATTGATACTCTGAATAAAATCGGACTTTTCACTTCAACTGAATGAATTTCTATTGGTTTGGAAATCTTGCCGCAGAAGCTGTAAAAATTAAAATCCTCACCCTGATAATTAAAAACAACATTTGATGTTAATCCTTTTTCTACCACCAGTTCTTCAAAGGGATAAATACTATTATTTTTTGAATCAGAAAGTTGGCTATCAATGCCTTTTATATAATCAACTACTGACATTAATGCATTTTCTGTTGTCACATCACAAGCTACAGGAAGCTTTCTTGATAGCATTGAAACAGTATTTTTTAATTTAGAATCATTTCGGCCAGAATAAATTGTACTAAATAAAGAATTTTTACCTGCATTATATTCTGAAAGCAAATAACCAAAAGCTGCAGTAAAAAAGCCTTCCACAGTCAGATTGCTGCTTTTGCAAAAGCTTTTTACCATATCGGCGATGGCTCTACGGCTAACCAATTCCATCGTTTTTGATATTTTTTCTTCAGAATTATTAACATCACCAATCAGTTTAAAATCTGCATCATAACCATCAATGACCTCAGAAAAATACTTCTGGCTACTTGTATATTCATCAGAATTCAACTGATTTTTTTCCTGAATTAAAACTTCATATCCGCACATTTCTTCTTTTTTCATTTCATAAGCTAAGTATGCCTGTGAAACGTCTTCAAGAAATATCTGCAAAGAACTATCATCACTTATAAGCTGATGCATTTCCAGAAAAATATAAAGTCCTTTGGCATTTATTATTTTTACTCTAAAAAGCCTGTTTTCTATAATATTGAAAGGCCTGGCGAGAGTATTTTTTATTTCATCAATATCCTTAGATTCAAACTTAATTTCTTCAATATCTCTAATGGAAAAATTATTATCAGAGTCTGTTTTTCTATAATATGGCTGCCCATTTTCATCAACAATAATTCTTGAATTAATAAATTGATGATTATTTACAGCAGTTATTACAGCTTCTTTTAAGCGGATTAAATCTATCCAGGAATCAAATTTTACTAATAAAATATTATTAAATTTTACAGTATCAGGTTTTGATACTGCTTCTTCATATACTTTTCTCTGTCTTATATTTAAAGCATAAAGGGAATTATTGTCATTTGCATTATTAAGCATATTATTATTCTACATCACATATATATGCAAATCAATAAAAAAGCCCTGAAAAACAGTCGGGGTTGGGAATTGGGGGTTGGGGATTAGTAATTAGGGATTTCTACTAATCTCCGGATTTAAGTTTGTTCTGCTATTAGTGGCTTTGAGGAAATCCCCCCTACCCCCCTTTAAAAGAGGCTGTCTGAATACTCAGACAGCGGGGTTCGGGATTGGGGGTTGGGGGCTGGGTAATCCGTGCTATTTCTAGCTTTTTACCAATCACCGTTAGTTTGTATTTTGGCAATTTGATAGTTTTTAGACAGCCTCTAAAAAAGGGGGTCTGAGGAGGCGCCCCCTTTAGAAAAGGGGGTAAGGGAATCCTACGATATTATTTGCCTTCGTATGCGTTGATGAACATCTGCTTGATTTCGCTGATAAGCGGATATCTTGGGTTAGCCCCGGTGCACTGGTCGTCAAAGGCCATTTCGCACATTTCATCAAGGCTTTCATAGAATTTATCTTCGGCAATACCGTATTCCTTAATGCTTGATGGAATGCCTATTTCTTCTTTCAGTTTGTGAACGGCCTTAATCAGCAATTCAACCTTTTCGTCATCTGTGTCACCACCGAGGTTCAGGTAGTCTGCAACACGTGCATATCTCCATTTTGCGTCCGGATACTTGTATTGTGGGAATGCAGTCTGTTTGCTTGGCTTATCAGATGCATTAAAACGGATAACTTCTTCAATAAGAAGACCATTAGCAGTGCCGTGAGCAATGTGGTGTGCAGCGCCAAGCTTATGAGCCATAGAGTGACATACGCCAAGAAATGCATTTGCGAATGCCATACCAGCCATTGTAGCAGCATGAGCCATCTTTTCGCGTGCCTTTACATTTGAAGCGCCTTCTCTGTAAGCAGTTGGCAAATACTTAAATACAAGTCTGATTGCTTCAAGAGCAAGACCATTAGTAAATTCAGATGCCATAACAGAAACTCTGGCTTCCAATGCATGAACAAGAACGTCAATACCGGAAGCAGAGGTCAGACTCTTTGGCATGTCAAGCATCAGTTCTGCATCTACAATAGCCATATCTGGAGTAAGCTCATAGTCAGCCAATGGATATTTGATTCCAGTCTTTTCATCGGTGATAACAGCGAATGGAGTTACTTCAGAGCCTGTTCCTGCTGATGTTGGAATGCAGACCATCATAGCCTTGTCGCCCATGTGTGGGAATTCGTAAACACGCTTTCTAATATCCATAAAGCGCATAGCAAGGTCATCAAACTTAACATCAGGATGTTCATAAAGGAGCCACATAATCTTTGCAGCATCCATCGGAGAACCGCCACCAAGAGCGATTACAGTATCTGGACCGAAGGTTGCCATTTCTGCTGCTCCACGACGTGCTATATCAAGGGTTGGATCAGCCTTAACATCAGTAAATACTTTATAATCAATCTTACTGGCTTCAAGAACTGCAGTAACCTTATCTACAAAGCCTTTGTCAAAGAGGAACTTGTCGGTAACAATGTAGGCGCGCTTACGGCCGAGCTGCTTCAGTTCTTCAACAGCAGTAGCAAGACAGCCATATTTAAAATATACCTTTTCTGGAATTCTGAACCAAAGCATGTTTTCTCTCCTTTCAGCTACGCTCTTGATATTGAGCAGATGTTTAACACCGACGTTTTCAGATACAGAGTTTCCACCCCAGCTGCCACAACCAAGTGTAAGTGATGGAGCAAGCTTAAAGTTGTAAATATCACCGATAGCCCCCTGAGAAGCTGGCATATTTATAATAACGCGGGAGGTCTTCATTCTGACGCCGAATCTGTCAATCTTATCCTGGGCATTAACCTGATCAGCATAGAGAACTGATGTGTGGCCAATTCCACCATGTTCAACAAGAACAGCAGCCTTGTTTGTAGCTTCTTCAAAATTTGCTGCATGATACATTGCAAGAACAGGAGAAAGCTTTTCGTGTGCAAAAGGTTCATCAAGAGTGATATCTTCAACTTCACCAATAAGAATCTTTGCTTTTTCTGGAACTTCAATACCTGCAAGAGCAGCAATTGTGTGAGCGGACTGGCCAACAATCTTAGAGTTTACGCTGCCGTTTACAAGAATAATCTTGCGAAGCTCTTCAGTTTCTTTTGGAGAAAGCACATAAGCACCGCGATCGATAAATTCCTGCTTAACCTGGTCATAAATTGAATCAAGAACAATCACAGCCTGTTCAGAAGCGCATATCATACCGTTATCAAAACTCTTGGAAAGAAGTATTGAGTTAACAGCCATCTTTATGTGTGCAGTTTCATCAATTACGGCAGCAGTATTACCTGCGCCAACACCGATTGCAGGCTTGCCAGAAGAATAAGCAGCCTTAACCATGCCTGGGCCACCTGTAGCAAGGGTAAG
>JAZUDR010000222.1:0-5895 GCA_045639725.1 Candidatus Avigastranaerophilus sp.
AAAGATAAAAACTTCCCCAACAATTAAAAGTGACATAGCAGATGTTGTCTTTGACTACACTATGACTCAGGAAGTTAAGGATTTTATTGTTGCAAATATTGGCGTTGCTTCAGAAACCATTGAAAGAGGTGGTTTCCGTGAACTTAAAACAGACTGGTTGGCTTCACAGACACTGGCTCTGCATAATCCTTATGGCTTAAAAGTAGGCTTGTATCCTGTGTGCTTGAAAGATGAAAAAGTAGAATTGCTGAAAAAGGATTATAAGATATCGTTCTTAAAGGCTTCTGATAATAAATGTATTGAAATTATAAATGATGGTAGTGTGGAGCATCCATATCTGGTTTATGATGCGGAGTCTCTTGATATGATCAGAGAAGTTTCTACAATTAAAGACCAGTATAACATGCCACACTTTAAGCAGACCCAGAATATTGATTTGTCTGGCTATATCGACGAACACTATAATGGTAGCTGGGAACCTATTGGTCAATCAGATTATGCTGACCGCGTAAGTTTGGGCTATGATGGAGATGGTTATAAAATAACCGGTTTGAAGATAAAATGGGATAATCAATATGCTGGTTTATTTGGTTGTCTGGGTCCTAACTCCTATGTTAAGAATTTAAAGATAGACGGTGCTAATGTAAAGGGGCGTAATTTTGTTGGCGCTATAATTGGTTATGCATACTATTGCGGAATTGAAAACTGCTGTATGGTTAATTCTACAATCACTGGCGAATACAGGGTCGGTGGTTTGACAGGTGAAAGCCATAATTATACTGACCTTATTAAGAATTGTTATGTTACTGGTTCAGAGGTATACGGTATAAGATTTATTGGTGGAATATGCGGCGATGCTTATTCTGGAAAAGTCATGAATAGTTATGCGGCTAATACAACGGTTGGTTTTTCTAAAGAAGCTTCAGACAATGGTCGTATTGGCGTTTTGGTTGGTTATCCGGATTTTAACTGCAGGGTATATAACAGCTTTGCTGCAGGATATTATGAGATATTAAATGCAAGTGGAACAACTTCTGCTTCTATGCACATTTGTGGCGGTCTTGGACCAATATGTTGCTATGGCTTAGATAAAGGCTACGTAGCAGCCCCAACAGGCGAATTAGTGTGGAATACTGGTTGGCCTGATGACACACAGTCAACTACATTCAAATCAGAGGACGGTAGTTGGTGGGATAGCAGGTTCCCGTGGGAAAACTGTGCTACTAGCCCTTGGATAATACCAACAGGCACTTTTACCAAGAACAACCCCTGTCTGCCTAAGCTGAGCACGATAAGGGATAATTAGTTATGATTACAGCGAGGCAGCAGTTCTTCCCACTGCTGCTTCGGCAAATATATTGCAACCTTGCATAATATGAGTATATAATACTTACAACTCAATTCTAGGGGGACTATCTATGAATAACAGTAAGCTTCTCTGTATGGCAGCGGGTTTTGCGCTATTATTTGGTGGCAGTGTTCTGGCTGCTGATAAAGAATATTTCGGTGCAGGGAACGGAACTGCGGAAGCTCCTTATTGGGTTGAAAATGCAGAACATTTAAATAATGTAAGACTTTTCCCTGATGCTCATTTCATTCAGACTGCAGATATTGATACTGGCAATGACGTATTTAAGCCAATAGGTGATTTTAATACACCTTTTACTGGTAATTATGATGGCGAAGGTCACAGAATCACTGTAAACGAACTAGGTGCAACAGAAGGAAATATTAAGCTGGCAGGTCTCTGGGGTTTCACATCAGGCGCTGAAATAAAGAACCTGAATGTTGATGTTTATGCTTCATTGAAGCTTGATGGACGTGTCTGCGTTGGTGGTATTGCTGCCTGCACTAATGATACAGATATAGGAAGCTGCTGTGTTTCCTCTGATTCAAAGCTTGAAGTAAGCGCAGAAAAGTGTCTTTATGCCGGTGGTATCGTTGGGTATTCTGCATTTGATTCATGCGTTAAAAGCTGTTCCTTCTATGGTCGCATCGACGGTCGTTCAAATGGTGATATAGATGCTGTTTGTGCTATAGGCGGAATCGTTGGTGAAAATAGAACAGGTTCAAAAATCAGTAAATCTACATTTGCTGAAACTGCTTCCATTTATGGTGCTTCTGCTATTGCTCCGGCATGGGTTGGTGGCATTACAGGCTTCAATGAAGCATATACTTATGTGTGCGATTGTCACGCTGTTGTTCCCCAAAATTTGAAACCAGATTATAACGGCGCAAAGAGTGTTCTTACAGAAATCAAGAAGTGTAATTCTGCTGGTTCTATAAGTGGTTACAGCTCTGAAAGAATCGCTGTTGGCGGTATTGCAGGATTTAATGTAGGCAATATCAATAGTTGTCTGACTCAGACAAGTGCTGTAACAAAAGGTTCTATAGTTAAATGCGATGATTCTCCAAGCGCATTAATCGGTGGCATTGTTGGCGACAACACTGGTAAAATTTACAATTCTTCAGCTCTTTCCAGCATACAGATGATGAGCGACGGCTTCCTCGGTGTTGGTGGTATTGCAGGTCGTAACACAGGTGCATTAAACGACTGTAAATATTTTGCTGTTTCGGGAAAGGGCTTGAGCAGTTTTACTTCACTTCGCTCATTTAACCTGTTTACTGCTCTTAGTTCTGTTTCTGCCCGTGGTGGAATAGCAGGCATCAATGACAATAGTCAGAATGCTGCTTCAATCAATAGATGTAAGGTTTTCGGCGCAGTAGAAAGCGAAGAAGCTATTTCATCCTTTGGCCCAGCTCGCGGTTCTTATGGCAAAGAAGTAGGTCTGCAGATAAAATAAGAAATTTCAGTCTTCGTCAAATAGGAAAGGCTTGATTATATCGTAGAGTTTGGGGTTGTGGATGACGTAGGTGTCGTGCCCTTCGCCCGGTATGATTTGCATTTTGCTATTGGCAATATTCCTATGAATAGACTGTGTATGGGCATCCTTTACCAAATCGTCTTCACCAGCTAAAAGTAAGGTGGGAATATTTATTGTATTCAGTTCTTCGTGGGTGATTTCTTTTTGATTGAGCATCAACTCAATCAGAGGTGAATGTTCTCTTTCCCAGTCTTCTTCGCATTGTTTTAGGAACCAGTTCTTTAAACCGGTTGGTTTTAGGTTAGCACCGCTTGTGATAAGCTTAGAAATCAGACCAGGATGTCTTATGGCAATGAGCAGTCCTAGTATACCACCATCGCTGAAACCATAAAGGATAGGGTGTTTTAACTTCTTTTTCTTGATAAATGCAACAACGTCTTCAGCCATTTCATCATAGGATAGATGGTCAACTGGGTCACTTTCTCCGTGCCCTCTGCTGTCTAGTGCATACACAGTAAAATCGGTAGAAAGGAGGGTGGCAAGTTCAAAAAACATTGTATGGTCTTCGCCATTTCCGTGCAGTAGAACTATGTCTCTACCACGTCCCATTTTTTCGTAGTTAATGTTGATTCCGTTAACTTCTGTGTGCATATTTTTGCCTCGGTGCAATGACTTGAAATTATAACTAAGTCTTATATCGGAATTTTTATTAGATAATTTACTTTCTATGATTATCGTGATATATTCCTTGAATAATTAATATGATAACTAACTACTAAAAAGCAAACAAAAATAATAGATAAAATGAAAACAGTAAGATTATTTTTAGAAACGGCAAACTTAGTCAAAGGCGATACAAAGATTCTGGTAAGTACTGGTAACAGAATGGAAGATAGCGATATAGAAGACATTCTGGATGAAGGTTTTGATCAGAAAAGCGACGAATTAATTACTCTTAAAATAAACACTATTCAGGAAAATACCGGGCGTGAAACAATGGACCTGGTTGTTCTTTATGGGGTTTTGAAAAGTAGATTAACGGGTGACGTTCAAGCTGCTCTTTTTGATAAACTTGGAAGTTTCTACAAAGAAGGCTTCCCAAAATTAAAGGCTGAAGCTGCTGCCTGGGGCGAATCCTTAAATGACAAAATTATTTCTTCTAGCACTATAGATGAATACGAAAAGCAGATTCAATTCCTTGTTCCAGATGATTACGACGATTCTGACGTTGCAGACGATGGAGAAGATGAAGAAGTTGCTGCTGTAGATGAAGCAACACAAATTGAAGAGGATGGTAAAAAAACAAAGATTTTTGCCATTGCTGGCAGTTTATTATTGGCTTTTGGTCTTTTCTTGGGGTACCAGATGCTTAAGCCTGCTGAAACAGTAGTTGCAAAAGATAAGCAGATTGCTCAGGAGCCGGAAAAGAAAAACAATAAAAGTAGTAATTCTTCCAACTCTAATAGCAATAATTCTAAGTCAAATAAAGCCAAGAATAATAAAAAGGCTAGTCATGATACTGCTGCAGAAGCAGAAAACATCGAAGAAAAAGAACTGAATCCTGAAGAAAGTGCTGACACCAAGACTGCTTCTTCTGATACCAGCAGTAGTAGCAATACCTCTAGTTCTAGTGTTACTGCTAGTGACGGTGCTAGTTCTAGCTCTGGTTCAGGTTCAAATATGATTACTACTGCAAGTGCTCATTCCAGTGCCAGCACTAATGCTCCTGCCAGTTCTAGTGCTGATGCTCCAGCTAGTGAAGATGCTGGTTCTAATATCGGCGTTTCAATGGATACTGCAATGTCGGAACTTTCTGACATACAGAAGAATTCAATAGAAACTGCTTTTGGTTTGACAAATGGGGGAAATTACGAAGCTTTTGCTATTACCAGAAAGCGTCAGAGTTTGAAGAATATCGGTGAAGCCATAGAAAGATTTTCCGCTCCTAAAAGATGTCAGAATTTTGTAGATTGCTGGAAAAAGATTTATCCAAATGATAGACTTGACTTTGATTTGTATCTGCTAGAAAAGGCTTATAAAGGTTCTCCGTATAAGTTAGAAGATGTTGATTGGGATGAACCAGCCTTTGCTTCAGCTGATGTTGACATTATTAAGGAAATAGACAGGATTTTTATTGGTGATAAATCTGATTTTGCTGCGTATATTAACCAGAATAACAGCGAAGAAGTAGCTCTTCTTAAGGACTTGAATAATGCTAAGACCTTGATTGAGTTGAGTGAAGTATTTAAGAATGAGAAATGCAATGAACTTTTTACTTCGAAGATGACTATTGAAAATCTGAAGACTTCAATAGAAGATAATCTTAATCCAAACAATAGTAATTCAAGGATTTCCGATGAGATTTTTGCTAAGTTCAGTGATTTCAGGAACAAAAAAGAAAATATAAATCTCAATAATAGGCAGCTAAAGGAAGCTTTTGTAAAAGATATGCTTCATGAAGCTCAAAAGGAATCCGCCAGCGTAGCCCTTGTTCACAGCGATTTCCAAAAAATGATAGAAGCTATCAAGGCTGTGTCGAATTAACTTATCCAACCGCTTTCGTTAATTTCTGCTGCTTCAACTGGCTCGGTGCTCTGCGATAGTTTGTCAGGGATTTATTGCAACGGATAACAGGATAATTACGGATGAAGCAGGCTGAATAGCCGATTAGCAGGTCCATTTTTTTTAGCCTCGGTCTTAGATGGTTGGTGCTTTGTCTGCGTTTGTTTGTGCTAGGCGAAAGTGCTCAGGAAACGATATATTTTGCTGACGCAAAATTAGATATGAAGTCGTTGCACTAGTGAAGTCAGAGCCGACCTTCGGCGGCTCTTAAAGAAGTCGGTCGGCCAATGGCCGACTCACCCATTACCTCGATAATCTGGTGATGGTTGGCATCAACTACGACAAACAAACGAAGAAACATAGCTGTATCATAGAAACGAATAAAGTATAACGCATGTTTCAATAGGCTTTTGGCTCTTGGCGGCAGTTGGGGCTTGACCCTCCTTTTTAAGGAGGGGTAGGGGAGGTTTCTGCAAGCTTCGAATCTTGGCAGTGAGTAGCTAAAAGC
>JAZUDR010000223.1:0-2553 GCA_045639725.1 Candidatus Avigastranaerophilus sp.
AAAAAGGAGGAAGTAATCCCCCCGCCCCCAGCAAAAAAAAAAAAGAAAAAAACCAAAAAAAAAAGTCGTCCAGATGGACGGCTTTTTTTTTGGCTTTTTTACTTAATGAATGAGCCTTCGGCTATGAATGATTTGCTACGCAAATATGAATGAAGCCTTCGGCTTATGAATGAGGCTATCGCCTATTGCTACTATACGCTTTGCTAAATATGCTTTTGGGAAAAAAATGAGCCTGACGGCTATATTTACTATACGCTTCGCTAAACGAGCGTTTTGTTGTATAATGATTTTGGGTGTTACGCTATTTTGGTATCTGTGTTGTAAAGGAGAGAAAACAAATGGATAATGCATTAATCAAAGAAGCTGCTAAGATTATTAAAAACGCCAGACATGTTACTGCTTTTACTGGCGCAGGTATTTCTGTTGAAAGTGGTATTCCACCTTTCAGAGGCCCGAAAGGACTTTGGAACACTATTGATCCTACATTTATTGAAATAAGCTATTTCGAAAACAATTATGCTGCTTCTTGGAAAGATATAAAGAAGATTTTCTATGATTTCTTTGGTCAGGCTAAGCCAAACCCAGCTCATCTTGCTTTGGCAGAATTAGAAAAAATGGGTATTGTAAAAGCCATTATTACCCAGAATATTGATAATCTGCATCAGGAAGCAGGAAGTAAGGTTGTACATGAATTTCATGGCACTGCCAGCACATTGCTTTGTCAGCACTGCGGTGAACGTTTTGATGCTGCAAAATGGGAATTCAAGGAAATGCCTCCAAAATGCCCAAAGTGCGGTGCGGCAAGAATAAAACCTGATTTCGTATTTTATGGTGAAGGAATACCTGAAAAGCCTTATAGAATGTCTATGATTGAAGCTGAAGAAGCTGATGTATTCATAGTAATAGGCACTACAGGCGAAGTTATGCCAGCATGCATGATTCCTCAGATTGCCAAGCAGAATGGCGCAAAGGTAATAGAAATCAATATTAGTCCAAGCGCATTAACCAGATACACAACAACTCACTTCCTAGAAGGCAAAGCCGGAGAAGTAATGGCCGAACTCCTAAAGGAAATCAAAGCATTATAATAATGAATGCGCCTAACTGCGATGAATGAATCGGCTCTGCCGATTATGAATGATTTTGCTTCGCAAAATATGAATGAGCCTGCCGGCTATAGTGTGATACGCTTCGCTAAACTTGCTTTCGATTAAAGTAAAGTTTTTGGAAAAAAGAGGAGCCAATATGAGTGAGAACAAACTTGTTGATTTATCTGTAGATTTTGCTGTCGATATTTTTAATATTGGTCGTAGAGTAAAAGATGAAACAAGAATGTATAATCAGGCTGACCAATTGATTAGAAGTGGTTCAAGCATAGGGGCTAATATTCATGAAGCTAATTATGCTGCAAGCAAACCTGATTTCATAAACAAATTGCATATTGCATTAAAAGAGTGTTATGAAACAGAGTATTGGTTATTGATATTTGAAAAAACTTCTCTTATAACTACTGATGAATATAAAAAACTATATAACCAATGTTGTAATTTGAGAAGAATGCTAGCTAAATCAATAATTACAGCAAAAAGTAACTTACAAAATATGAAAACCAATAAAAGAGATGGACTTTTATCATCAGAAGATTTTGAAGAGCTTAGTGAAGAAGAACTAGAGAAATTAGGTTCCGTCGGCTCCCAATGGATAAAGCTATAGTTTTTCCAATGCCTGTTTAGCGAAGCGTATTACCAATATAGGCGTAGCCTCATTCATATTTTGCGTCAGCAAAATCATTCATATGCGAAGCATCATTCACATTTGGCGCAGCCAAATCATTCATTATTTTGTTTTTAGTATGTATCTACCATCCCAGTTGGCTTCTGGTGGTTCTTCCTTGAAATGATTACATCTGCCAATATAGACTTCAGATGGGGCGTCTTCTCCCATCAATTCAATAACCTGCTTGAAAAGCGCTATGGCATTATCCCATTCCCGGGCAAGATATTTGTCTATGGCCTGCTGATAAATATTGCCGGCTTTTTCTTTCCAAACACTGCTTTCTTCGTTTATCCAGCCACGGACCTCATAAACAAGAACTGGCTGGTCTTTTCCTTTAACAGCGAGAAAATCCAGAAAACGTGTGCTGAAAAGATAGGGATTAAGCTGTTTCTTAACTGCTTCTGTAATCATTATGAATGTACCGTAGGCTTTGTTGGCGCCTTCTAGACGTGATGCAAGATTTACATTGTCGCCGAGACATGTAAAGTTCATCTGTGCATTGCTGCCAATAAAGCCAACCATGCAGTTACCTGTGTTGATGCCTGCTCGAACCTCAACCTTAGGTAAACCTTGAGCCATCCATTGTTCCCTTAATTCACGCAGCTTTTTCTGCATATCAATGGCGCAGCTTACTGCACGGGTTGTATGGTCTTCCTGTGGAGTAGGGTGATTCCAGAAGCCCATGATAGCGTCACCGATGTATTTATCAAGTGTACCACCATGTTTGAACAATATATTTGTCATTTCATTAAGGTAATTGTTCATTAATGTTGTCAG
>JAZUDR010000224.1:0-13259 GCA_045639725.1 Candidatus Avigastranaerophilus sp.
TGTTTATAAAACAATTTTCCTGGTGGTTATAGTCTAGTGGAAACACCTGATCCCATTCCGAACTCAGCAGTTAAGCACGAAGACGCTAATGGTACTGCGGGGGCAACTCCGTGGGAGAGTCAGTCGCCGCCAGGTCTATAAAGAGCCGAAGTCTAAAGCTTCGGCTCTTTTCATTTTAGTAAATTTTAAGCAACGGATAACAGGATTTCTGCGGATGAACAGCCATAACAGCCGATGAGCAGGCCGAACAGCCGGGATTTTTTGCCTCGGTATTACTTGATTACTGCTTTTCCCCTAACCAGCTTACTGCTATGTTAATGTTAGTAGGAAAGCAAGAAAGCTAGAAGCCGATTTTGTTAGCAAAGCAGAATAATTTGAGCATAAAAAAAGCCCCTCAATAATGAGAGGCTTTTCAAACAAATCCCTAACTTCCTTCAATGCGCGTGCAACTAACCTGAAATATTGTATTTTATATATTTAAACCCTAATTCCCTTTTAATGTGTATCTATAAAATTATTTGTGTTTATTGCTTATTTTTTCTTTGGAACGGAAACGCCAGTAACCTTACAATCGGCTGTAGTTATAACGTCAAATTCTGTTCCTGCTGGGACTGTGAGGTCTCCGCCTTTAATGAGAGCGCCACCGGCTAGGCCGATTGGACCAAGAACTACGTAGCCGAGAGCTGAAGCGCCAACTGTCATACCAATCTTTTTCTTGTCGTATTTTTCACCAGCGCTATCGATTGAGGTTTTGAGAACAGTTGAGTCCATAGCTTCAAGGTTTGTCAGGTCTAGCTGTATATAGCCTGTTCTGCCGAAGCGGCCACCTCTTCTGACCTTCTGAACTGTTGGGCTGACAATGCCGCCCTTAGTCATAACTAGAATTGAATTGTCTATGAAAACATCATCAGCAATAACCATTGGAACGGTATCACCTTTTTTGGATGTTTTGCTGGAAATTTCTTTGGTTAGTTTAACTTTGAATTTGGTTCCCTGTGGTATTGTAACTGTATGCATTGAAATCAAACCGTTTTCAATGATTACATGAACCTGCTGTTCCAATCTGAAAGCCATTGCTTCATTTGAGTTAACACCGGTAATCTGGTTATCAATGTTAGCAAGACGGTTTTCAAGAGAGCCTTCCATTGTCTGGTTGAAAAGCTTCCATTCAAGAAAGCTTAATTTCATGTCTAAGGAAAGATTCTGCGGAGTTCCAACGAATATAAAATCGTGCAGATACTTTGATTTGTCTAAGTCATTCTGACCTGTGCTGCGACCAAAAAGATCTTCTTCAATCTGTTTAAGGCGGTCACTTGTTGAGGCATCCTGCACTGAACCATAAATATAACGTTCCATTCTGTTAAGACGCTTACTGATGTTCTTATCTAGATCTTCTGCCCTTACTAATGAGCAGATGCAGGTTATTAACAGAATTGCTGTAAATAAATATTTATGTTTCATATTGAATTTCCCCATTTTTTACTTTTTCGAACTTTCTTCTTTTGATTCCTGCTGTGCCATGCTGCCTGTTTCCAGTTTTTTGTCTGGATTATAGACAATCATGATTTCGCGTTGCTTGAGTGGAGTCTTGATTATGTCATTACAGAACTGCTTGAATTCACTCATATCAGCTTGTTTTACGATGATGTCACTTTTGTGAAGCTCATGCATTGCTGATGAAACTGTGAATACTTCTTCTGGTGCAAGATTGGCTCTGGCTGTAATCATATCTGTAGCAAACATTACTACTGGTCTGCTGAAGCGTTCTGCCTGAGGAATCATTGCTTCCTGGAATATCAAGGCACCGTGTTCATCAAAGAATCTTGGAAATAGTGAAGGTATGAAATCGAATTTTCTAGCATCAATAACTAATCTTTTGTATGGTGAAGGATCAAGATTTTCATCTACTGGAATTTCTGCACTCCAGGAAGCTAGGAAACCAGTTGGCTGCATTGGCTGCGGTCTTAAGGCTGCCAGATAAAATGCGGAGCGTAGGCTGAGCTTGCCACTGATTGGGATATCCAGCTTACATCTGACCAGACCAGAAACATCCTTTTGATAAAACGTTTTCGGAGCTGACATGAGAACCATGCCAAGGCGTTCCTTTAATGCTTTATTTGTATGAAGAACATTTCTTACCTGTTTACCGTCCATAACAGTAAGCTCAAGTATCTGTTCGTAAGCATGATGCATTGCGTCCATCCAGGCTCTTCCACGTTCACTTTCGTAGGAACCTTCTTCCCATGGGATTCCCCCAAGACCAAAAACTTCAAGCTTTTGGTTCAGGAAAACCTTATGGGGTGTGGTGGTCTCTGCAAGCAAGGTGGTTGCAGAGAAAATGCATGCTAATAACAGCAACAGCTTCGAGGAAAGTTTCATTACCCTTAATCTCCAGTCTGCTCTGTTAATCGAAGGTCATGTGGGCGCCGACATGGTGTTCAGCAAAAGCGTCGCCGTCATAGAAAGAATAATCTACTCTGACATTAGGAAGAACATTCATACCAAAGCCAAGAGTGAGGGTTCCGTTAAGAGTACCTATACGCATTGTAAGGTCATTTTCAACGAATTTCTTTTCAACACCGACGCGGTATTGTCTTTCTGTTGCATCGCAGGAATCAGTAAGATTGATACCATCGACTGCAAGAACAGTGCCTCTGGCTATTTCGTAAGCGGCACCAAGATTTAAGCTTACGCCGTCTTCTTTTGCATCGTTATCGCCACTGACATGTTCGAGAAGATTATCAAGAGTAAGACCAAGAGAGAGCTGGTCATTGTAATGATACATAAGACCTGCGCCTAGAGCGAAAGTATCACGATTGGCACTTTTGCCATTTTTAATCTTTCTATCAACTTCAAGGTAGCGCAATTTGATACCACCGAAAAGCTGTTCTCTAGCGAGCATTCTTCTTGCGATTGGGAAGCGTGTTGCAACGGCAAACTGGAAATCGTTAACGGTGCGTTCTACGCCTGTGTAATCTCCACCAACTATTTCGCCAAAGCCCAATTTACGCTTGTCCTGAGTGTAGGCGAAGCCATAGCTGTATTTTGGCTTTCTTGGAATTGGTTCTTCAAGAATGTTGTGTTCGAGGTAATCGGTGATTGAGAAGCGGTTTTCTTCATCGCCTTCGTAAATATGGCCGGTAAAAGCGAGACTCTGCCATTCGTAGACGTCGCGTTCATTGACCTTAGCTTGAATCGAAGCTTCTCTACCTTCAATCTGGCTCAAGCCTGCTGGGTTATAGATAGTTGCTGATTCATCGTTTGAAAGACCGATGAAAGCTCCACCCATACCTCTTGAGCGAACGGACTGAGCATTTGCTGCATCAGATGAGAAAGTGAGTAGTGAGGCCAGTATAAATACTACGCCTGCTGCCTTGTTTAATTTTGATCGATTCATTAGCCTTGGCCTCCTTCGGCACTATTAGATTAGGTTTACACCCTAATCGACAAGTTTCTTTAATTATTTAACGATTATTGATTTTTCTTTACAGGAACGAATCCGTTTGGAACGTTATTGTAAGATGGGTTTGTCTGAGTAGTGGTTTTCTTTAATGGAACAAAACCATTGTTAGCTGGTGCTGTCTGTTGTGGAGCAGTCTGTCTTATCGGCTGGGCCTGCTGACCCTGATAAACAGGCTGCATAACAGGTCGCTGATTAACCGGCTGCATAACTGGTTGCATAACTGGTTGCTGGTTAACTGGTTGCATGACTGGAGCATTCTGCTGAACTGCTACCGGCTGAACAATAACAGTCTGAGGACACTGATTAGACAGCGGAGTTCTATTAAGAGCCTGAACGGCTGGACTGATGCGATTTCCGTTGGCATAAACAAATGGAACTTCAGCGTATCTGATATTGTCACGGAAAGCGGCTGTAGTATGGTTTCTCAAAAGTTCATACTGATTGGCGCCTTCTGGAACAATCATGTCGATGATTGTGGGATCACCGTATTCATTGCTTCCACCACCAAAATCTTCAAAAGTTGTGAATGCTTTTACGTCGCGATTTAAAAGGCGATTTGATGAAACTACATTGCTGTAGCCCAAAGAGAAGCATTGAAAACCTGATTTTTCGGTAATTCTTGGAAGCTTTTTCTTGGAGATTTTAACGATAATTTTGTTGCCTTGGATTTCAACGTAATCTGGAATGATTATGTCGTCTACGCGGCCTTGAAAATCAAGATTATCGGTGCTTTCCCTGAGAATTTCTTCTATTTCGGCAGGGTCTTTAGGGCAAATCATTACGACCTTTTCCCAGCCCATTTTATCGGCAAAAAGCACGTCACGACCTGGAAGAGCGTCTTCATAGCCAGAGTTTGGAATTCCATCAATATCGATATATATATCCCAAAGATTGGCAACAAAACCCTGATAATCTGATTTACCAGAGTCTTCCCAATTTCTCATGATGTAATTGCGCATAGTGATTTCAAAACCAATTACATCGCCTTCTTCGAATACTCTGAAATTCTTGATATCGAAGGTGCCTCTCTTGAGGCGCCTATCCTGTGGATACTGATAATAGCCAGTGCCTTTATCGTCTCCGATAGCATCTTTTATATCAAGAAGAGAAGCGCTTTCGTAGTAATAATTCAATTTTTGCTGAGCAGCGTCACAGGCATTAGGAACAATACTTGATGCACCAAGGATGAGAGCGGCTGCCAATAGCTTTGTCAGTTTTTTCATAATTATTTAACCTTGATGATTGAGTATGAAGTGTCACCAGATTCCTGGTATGGGTCCTTAACCTGATTACTTTCAGTGATATTGAAAGCATACTTATGATAGCCAGCAGAAACGCCAGTGAAGGTTCTTGTGTAAACACCGTCACCTGCAGTGTCGTCACCATATGTGCCGTCATCATAAAGCTGCATTGGCTGCCAATTGGTGAAATCACCAACAACAGTCGGATTTTCACATTTTGCAAAATCAGAAGCTACTAACATAACCTTAAGTTCGCCACTCTGCTTAGAAGCAAGTGTTGTGGTCGGAACTTCCAGAACGTTAACAGAAGAAAGATCAACAGGAATAATCTTGATATGGAAGTTTTCACTTCTGAATACCATGTATTCTTTTCCGCTGCCTTCCATAGCAAAGGTGTAGGAACCGTCGCTGTTAAGTGCAGTAGTTCGGGAGCCTTTCTTGGTTGAAAGGGTAACTTCAGAATAATTCACACCAGTGAGGTCACTTGTAACTTTGCCCTTGGCTTGTTTAACTGCGGCCTCAGGGATGTAAACAGTTGAATTCTTGTTGTAAGTGCTTTCTGCATGTGGGTCTTTGGCAGTATTGCTTTTTCCGTCTGAGCCTGTCCAAACTAAGCTATACTGCTGATAACCGCTGGTAATATTTGTCATTCTGAGAGTGTAAATACCGTCATTTGCAAGAATGTCACCATTTACACCGTCATCGTTCATAGCAACAGTGTTCTGAGTCCAGGTTGGAGATATGGCTTTAACTGAAAATCCTTTTGCGTCTGGAAAATCAATTAAACTAGCCATAAATAGAGCTTCACCGGTTATCTTCTGAGACATTGAGATATTTTCTGGTTTAACTGTTTCTTCAACCTTTGCATCAACCCATACAAAGGAAGGATCAAAGCTTTCTCCGCGAGCCATGAGAAGGTATCTGCCTGATTCCTTTATTTCAAGATTGTAGTAGCCGTATGAATTAACATAGGCAGAATAATCAGGCTGGCCGGCAACAGTAATCTTGACGCCTGTTGGAACCTGACCTGAGGGAACTACAACTTTTCCAGAAATAGTTGCTACTGGTTGAGCAAGCTTTTCCTGAATACTGCTGCAGCCTGTGGTTGATAATGCTGCAAGAGCTAAGAACAGTGCGAATACAGTCTTTTTCATGGTTAAACCTTAGAAATTGGATTTTGCCTCGAAGATAAACATCTTCTGTGTGTGAACGTCTACGTAATCTCTACCGTTATCTACGCTTGATATAGCCCATTTCCATTCGTCCGGATAATCATAGCCGAACTTAAAGCTGATGGTTGCATCTTTGCTTATGTTGTAAATCAGTTCACCATACAGATTTTCTCTGTCTAATGAATCTGTATTACCATCTTTGTAGTCTATGATTGCGCGTGAGTAGAAAGCGCGTCCTCTGAATCTATTAGTGAAGTTCTTCTTCAATTCAGCAATGATTGCGTTAGCCAGACTGGACTTTGCTGCGTCGTAGCTATCTTCGTAATCAACGTGCTGAATACCACCAGTGAAGCTGGTTGTTGGAGTGAGGTTGTAGGTTGCTTCACCAATATAGTCAATACGGGTATTTTCCTTCGGAGTTCCTGTCCAGCAGACAGAATGTTCTATACTGCCTTTGAGGAAAACTCTTGGATTAATATCTGAGTTAACTTCAAAGTAACCGACTCTTTCGTTGTATTCATATGTGTCAGCACCGTCGGCAAAGGTTGAATCCGGGTCGTTCATGATATAAATCTTGCCCTTGGTGTTAACGTTATCAGCTACTCTCAGATTCAATTCTACAGCATTTGATTTTGAACCTTCTTCGTTTTCGAGAGCATCCATATGCTTTACGAAGTCGTATTTCAAGGTTGTGTTGTCATTAAAGTCTGAAATGAGCTGGAATGTGAATTTCTTACCACTGAAACCATCGGTATCTCTTGGGTCGTTTTCATCTTCTTCCCAGGTTTTGGTCAGGTAAGTTGCTTCAACAGAAAGGTTTTTGGTCATTGAGAGAAGCTTGTTACCAAAATCATAGTTGAGAGAGAATCTGTTCAAACGTTCACCTTCGAAGTCGCCACGGCCATAGTTGCCTTTTCTCTGCTGGTCAGCTCCGCTGATGTTGCTATCATCAATATCGAGGTTATGTGGATAATTGCTGGTATCACCAACATCATAACCCCAAACAGGAGCCATCATAGCTCTGAAATACTTACCATAGCTATAATGCTTGAAGGTGCCTGTGAAACCGCCTTCCTGGAAGCTCAAGTCTACTCTGCGACCTGAATCGTCCATTGATTTCTGAGTATCATTGTCTGATTTGTCTTCAAGATAAGCCTTAGAATTCAGGAATTCAGCAGTACCTTGGATTTTGCCGACTCTTTCGCTACTAAAGCCGATATCTACTGCACGAACAGCATTTGAGTTACCTTTGTTGGTGTAATCAGGAATCTTTTCAGCATAGGTTGTGCCTATTGTGAATTTATCTTCCTTGCTGAAGCTTTCTGGAAGTTCCCAAACCATACGGCCGGTAATCATATCGGTTTCATCAGATGAACCGTTATTGGTGTCACTCTTTAATACAGAACCCTGATAAGAGAAGCCACCGTCAGTAGAGCCGGAAACTTCAATACCTTCATAAGGTTTAACGATATCTGTATCTTCTGTTAAGAGGTTCATCGGGTCATCAAGACCAGTTGCATATTCACCGGCCCATACTCTGAATTTCATTGATTTGGCACGGCTGATTAAGTGCATCTTATTAGATTTTACAAATGTATCGCTTCTAATAGATTTTACATAGTCGTCGACGTTGTCGAATGGGTTCTGACCTGAGTTACCAGCATTATTGTATATAAGCTTGTTGTAGGTTTTACCCTGCATATAACCATAAAGTTCATAGAAGGTTTCAACCTTATCACCAAGGGGTTTGCCCTGGAATCTTAAATACAACTGCTGATAGAAGGTTACGAGACCAGAATCAGTAAAAGTCCATTCGTCACCGCATTCGTCGCGCTGAACGGTTTTGGGTTTTAAAATGTATTGGCCTCTGCCTCTGTAGAAACCGGAAACCTTAACCTTTGGAAGAAGCTTTTCCAAGGATTTCATTTTGTTTTCGTTGTCTACCATGCGGCGTTCGAGTGAGTCTACGCGAACGTCTAAGAGACCTAATTCATCTCTGAATTCTTTTGTTAAACGGGTAAGTGCTGCACGTTCTTCTTCACTGGCTGCGTCAATGGTAGCTTTCTTTTCTTCCATGCGCTTTAAAATGCGTGCAACAATAAGGGCCACATCGTATCTGGTGGTTACTTTGCGTCCTTTGAAGGTGCCATCAGGATATCCTTCCATATAGCCTTGGCTGATAAGAAAATCAACGTCAGCGTAAGCCCAGTGATCTTTGGGAAGATCCTGGAAGGTTGTGCCCTGAGCCAATACTATAGTTGGCAATAGCACTAGACATAGAAGAGCCACCAGAACTCTTCTAAACAGACTAAAACAATTCTTGATTTCTGTTTGCCTCATTTGTTTCTTATCATTTCCTTAAAGTTGGAATTATCCAATAGAGGCTATCGGCAGAATTGTTAGTAATATTTAGAAAAATGATTTGCGCTTTTGGCGCAAATCATGAAAGCTGCTTAGTTTTTCATACTGTGGACTGGAGCTGGAATACGCCCTCCACGACGAACAAATATACTCGGTGAATGGTGTTCTACATCAATGATGGGACCCTTACCAAGAAGTCCGCCAAAATCTACATATTCACCTGCTTTTTTGCCAGGAACAGGTATCAGACGGCAGGCTGTTGTCTTGTTATTTATCATACCTATTGCTGATTCGTCGGCGATGATACCTGCAATAATATCTACAGAGGTGTTACCTGGAATCGCAATCATATCAAGACCAACAGAGCATACACAGGTCATGGCTTCAAGCTTTTGTATGCTTAGCGAGTTGTTCTCAACAGCTTTGCACATACCTGCGTCTTCTGTTAATGGAATAAAAGCGCCTGATAGACCGCCAGCATAGGTGGCGGCCATCATTCCGCCTTTTTTGACTGCATCGTTTAACATGGCAAGAGCAGCGGTGGTTCCATGACAACCTGTGCTTTCCAACCCCATAAGTTCAAGAATGTCAGATATGGAATCGCCAGCTGCCGGAGTTGGGGCTAGTGAAAGGTCTATGATTCCAAAAGGAATGCCCATGAGCTTAGAAGCTTCACGACCTATTAATTCACCCGTTCTTGTGATTTTAAAGCTGATTTTCTTTATTAATTCAGAAAGACCACCCATATCAAGGTTCTTAGAAGCAGCAAGGGCCGCTCTCACAACGCCAGGTCCGGAAATACCGACATTCAATACGCATTCAGGTTCCCCTGGGCCCAAGAATGAGCCTGCGACAAATGGGTTGTCTTCGACGGCATTACAGAAAACAACAAGCTTTGCACAACCGAGACCGTTTTTATCAGCAGTTTTTTCAGAGGTTTCCTTGACTATTTCAGCCATTCTAAGGACGCCGTCCATGTTAATGCCTGATTTCGAACTGCCGACGTTAACGCTGGAACAAACGCGTTCTGTAGTGCAAAGGGCTTCTGAAATAGAATTTATTAGAATCTGGTCACCTTTTGTGAAGCCTTTATGAACGAGAGCAGAAAAGCCTGCTACATAGTCGATACCAAGTTCTTTGGAGGCTCTGTCAAGTGCTTTTGCTATAGGAACTGCGGTTGGTTCTGTAAAGGCGCCTGCTAAAAAAGAAACAGGAGTGACAGAGATTCTTTTATTTACAATAGGGATGCCATAACGTTTTTCAAGGGTTCTAGCGGTTGGAACAAGGTCTTTGGCTACGGTTACGACCTTTTCATAGACTTTGTCTGCGCATTTGTTTACGTCTGGGTCGGCACAGCTCATCAGGTTGATGCCGCATGTAATAGTGCGGATATCAAAGGTTTCTACACCTACAGCACTGATGGTATCAATAACTTCATCAATAGAGAAATACATAGTGGTTAACCTCAGAGGCGGTGCTGGAATTTGAAAACATCTTCATGCTGAATGAAGGTTTTTACCTGAAGCTTTTCAGCAGCTGATTGCATGCGGTTCTGAAATTCTTCGAAGCCACAGTTTGACGTCGAAAGGTCGGTAATCATCATAAGAACAAAATAGCCCTGCATGATTTTCTGAGTGACGTCTTCTATGCTTACGTTTGAATCAGCAATAGCTTTAGTGATACCGGCAAGGATACCAGGCTTGTTTAAACCCATTACAGTGACAACGACATGTTCTTTTTCGTTTTCCATCATTTCTCCCTTGAGAATCGCGGTAGATTCTTTATTCTTCTGAATAACCTTTGAATGTGAACAGATCTTTTTCTTTGGTAGACATTCTTCTATATTTTTTAATGCGTATAGTCTTAGTTATTTTATTTAATTGGCATTCTGCAATTATTTGAGCAGTATATGAAGCCATTTTGTCTGTACCTGAATACTGAATATATTCACCTATGGACTTTATATACAATGTATCTGTGGCTAGAAAATAAAATTTATCTGTGCAAGCTACTTTGAAGCGGTATGGAGGATTTCTGTCACTTTCTATTTCACCAGAGGAAGAGGTTTTGGTTTTGTCGTCATAGTAATTAGAGAATTGCATATTTCTATCAAGGCAGACCCACTTGCTTTGTATTGTTGTATTTTCAGAAGTACCACCTATAGCAACTCTGCCTGTTGAGCTTTCAAAAAATACTTTTTTAGTACCGGCGAAAACCTTTTTTTCAGCTTGTATTGTGGCTATTGCGTAATTTACACCTGAAAAAGCAGCGTCCATTGCTCTATCAGATAAATCAATCTGTTTATGAATGACTGTTTCTGTTTGAAGCTGCTTGTGATAAGCCATTGTAACAGACATCATAAAACAGAAAACAAGCATTACGACAGTAATTCCTATGGAACCTTTGTTGTTTGGGTTATTCTGTTTCATATTATTCTACTCCTGGTGCAAGTAGGACGACAGATTCACTGCTGATAATTTCTGGTTCTATTATATTGCCTTCTTCATCTTCATTTTCAGAGGATTGTATTTGCAAGCCGATTTCGAAGGTCCAGGTAGAAACTCTGTATACGTAAAAATTTTTAACATTTCTTGCTATTCTTATGGGTTTTGCGGCAGAACCAGTAGCCCTTACGGTTGCGGTTGTTTTCTCTGTTTTTATTAGCGAATTACTTGAATCTATTTTTATTTCGTAGTCATTTCCACCTAGTTTATATTCTAACATGGTTGAGGATGAACCTATATTAGTTGGTTTTGAGATACTTTCAGTTTGTAGCAGGTCGTCTTTCAGAAGTTGAAAAGCCATATCGCTATAATTCTGAGCGTTTATTTTATTCTGGCCTTTTTGCCATATTTCACCGCCATATTGAACGAAGCCTAAGACACCACCCATAATCATAGTCATGACAATGGTAGCAACAAGAACTTCTGTTAATGAAAAGCCACGCTTTTGGATTCTTATTACCATTCTATATCCTCATCCTCATAGGTATCATCGTCGTTTCTGGAAAAGGCTTCGGAAGCTATTACACCAAGAGCATTTATGTCTACGGCTAAGGCTGCATTGCCACGTTTGAATATGACTCTTACTTCTGAAATTTTGTGTTGGGAACTCGCGTAAATATATCCATCAGGTTTAAAATATAATGTGCCGCCAACATCTCCAACTGTACCGCCGAGCCCTGAAAAATCGCTGATGTCTACCTCTGTGCCCGGATTAAATTCTGTTTCTTCTGTGTCGCCCAGAGTAGACCAATCGTAACCATATTCATAATTACTGTTGTCATTTTCAACTAATATGTTGGCATAATCATTGAGAATGATTTCTTCTACAGTGGAAGATAATGCTCCTTCATTTTCTTCATCGCCTTCATTGGTAAACAATTGTTCCTTGAAGCATGAACCATCTTCATTGAATATTATTCTTATAAGAACGTTGTCTTGCAATGCTGTGTATTTTGCATGTCTTATTGCTGAAACGAGGAGCTGAGCATCAGCTTTTACAAGGTCGCTTGAGTGAAAATTATCTATGGCTGGCAGGGTAATACTGCTTACAATGGAAATAATAATCATGCAAGCCATTACTTCCATCAAGGTAAAACCGCGTCTGTTTTTTGTTGTCGTCATCATTTATAAATAATTATCCCCAAATTAATTATAGCATAAGTTAATGCTTTTGTGCACTATGTATGCTGTCTGAATACTCAGACCGCGGGGTTAGGGATTGGGGGGTAGAGGGACGGAACGAAAATATTTATAGTATTGAAAAATCGTCTAAGATATTGGGAGCAGTTGATTTCAGACGATATTTATGAATTATTTCGTTAAGTATATCAATAACGCCTTTTAAGTCTTGTATGTTGTCTTTGTTATCCTGTATGAATGATATGATTTGAAGTTTTAAAACCTCAAAAGCCTGTTCTTCAATCAGGTAATAAACATTGTATTTATTAGAAATACCTTTTGGCATGAATATCTTAGATATCCAGTAAAAATAATTGAAGCAGGATAAGCCAGGATTGCCTGCCGTTACTGTCAGCATATTTTTTTCGCTCAGATTACCTAAATACCCGTATAAACGTTCCCCAACAGCAAACATATGATTTACAGCGAATTTTGCATGTCTGAAAAAATTATCTATCTGATATCCTATCATGTCTATGTGCAGATGGTTTTCGTTATTGGGCGTTTCAAAAGAATTACCCACATTAAGTCTTTTAAATAAATCATTTAACTCTTCCGGATTAGTATTTCCCGTAGGACGACCGATAATCTGATTTATATTTTTTTTGAAAAAGTCATATCTGATTTCTGAGCAATCAATTGCATAATCCACTAGGTCAAAATAGGTTTTGTAGTTGAAGCTGATAAAATCAGGGGCTTCAAAGCTTTGCCAACTTTTCTTTGGATCAGATTTCCTAATGGTTATCCATCCAGAGCGTATAGCTTCAAAGGCGCTATATAAAGCCATCATAATATTGGCTATTTTATTAGTGTCATTTAGGTCTACTTTTATTCTGAACCAGAATTCATCACCTATATTTTTCAATACATAAAGGCTGGATAGCAGATTTTCGTTGGAATTTGAAAAGAACTTGTAGCTCTTTACAAGGTTATTGTAAAAGGTTATTTCGTTGGCATACAGGTCGTGGAGATAAGCTTCATAAAGCTCATTTTTATATTCTGGTTCCTGATCTTCAAAACGCGATTTAATTACAGTAGAATTACACAAGTCTACTGAACCAAGAATATACCCATATTTTATTTCGTTTTTTTTCATAAAAATTCAGTTATTAAAATACTCTAAATCAACTCAAAAAAAAAGAAAAAAGTACCTTAGATTATACTTTTATATTTAATCAGATGCTCCTTTCCCCAATCCCTAATCCCCAATCCCCAACCCCGTTGGTCGAGAATCGGCCAACATAAATACCTACTTGTACTATTTTGTAAATCGTGATAGATTTTTAGCGAATTTGTTTGGAGGTAGCCCTATTTATGGCAGAAGAAATCAAAAACACCA
>JAZUDR010000225.1:0-20008 GCA_045639725.1 Candidatus Avigastranaerophilus sp.
ATATGACTGGCAGGTCAATTCTTTTATTATACACGTTAGGAGGTTTTATTATTTATTCATCGCTAAAGCTAAAATGAACCACGCGACTATCGCGTGGTTTTCTTATACAAAAAAGCTCATCAAATTCAAATCTGATGAGCTTTTTCTCTCTTTTAACTGTCAAAGATTTTAAATTACAAGATGTGTTTAATTAACCGCTTACAAAATAAATGCGCCGAAAGGTGCTTTTCATTCCTGACGCATAGCGTCAGGTCTTCATTCTTCCGAAGCAAGTCTTCATTCTGGCCGAAGGCCAGTCTTCATTACTGCCGCTGTTAAGCGGCAGTTCTTCATGCCCGCAGGGCTTTTCTTAGTGATATATTCCGGAGCGGAGTCTTGGTCTTGGTGGTGCCGGGCGTGGGCCAGGACCATGATGGGGCCCGTGATGCGGGCCGTGGTGCGGACCGTGTGGAGGAGGACCAAAGATTGGTCTGTGATGCCAACGGCTATATGGATAAACACCGTCCCATACGAAGACACTTACATGCTGTGGTTTTACAGGCTGTGCATAAACAACTGTTGTGCCAGCAGGAGCAGAATAGAAGAAAGCGGAATCAGCAACCCAGTTGCTTCGCTTTTCCAGATCGTAGACTGAAACGTAACCGCTTGCAGGTTCATCACTTGCGCTTGAGCCCATATGATGAACTCTTGCAGAAGCGCCAGAAACGTCTTCTATCCAAATTGGTTCATTTTTCTTTACTCTGACATTACCAAGAGTCAGATACTGAGAAGTAACAATGTAGTTGGCAGTGGTCTTCTTTACACGCTTTTCGATATCTTCTACCTTGTTGAGGTTAACAAGAGTATTGCCGCCAGTAAGAAGCATATCAATAGCTTCATTCATTTTATCAATGACGAAGAGTTCCTTGTTCATCTGGGCCTTGTGACGAGCTACATCATTGCCACGTTCTGAGTTCTTTCTGGCTTCAAGATATCTATCAAGAGCGTCAAGCTTAGCAATGTGCAAATCGTGGATTTTGCGTCTGTAGATGCTAAAATTCAGATAATTATTATTCATATTCTGAAGCTTCGCATCGTTCTGGCGTCTCAATTCCTGACACTGACTATAGGCTATATTACCGGTTGCCTTTGCCATATATTCTTCAATTTTATTAATGAAGTTATAATCGGCTAAAGAAGCATTGTCTGCTGCAAGATTCGGATCTATGGCTGCAGCAGTTGCCTGAGCAGTAGTAGTTACCTGGCTGTTTTCCACAGTTTGAGTGCCTTCAGGTTCTGCAGTCTGGAAAGCTCCCTTCGAAGCTGTGCCGCAGCCTGGGCAGAAATTTGCACCATCTGGCATACTCTTTCCACAACTCGAGCAGAAGTCTGCAAAAACAGGCAAAGAAGAGGTCAGTATTAAGGCTGATAACAAAATATTAAGTCTTTTCATCGGCCACCCCCGTTTTGATTTTTGTAATAATATAACCTGAATTTTCAATAGTGCAAGTGTACACTTACATAATGGTTAGACTAACACAAAATCAAAAGGTTCCAGAAAAAATAAAAAACCTCTGACTCGTATTGTCAGAGGCTTTTTGTCAGAAGAGGCTCATTTCATCTTCTTTATTTTCAATTATCTTCCAGATATTTGCCGTCTTAGGCAGGGATTCTTTATATTTACTGAATGTAATATATGGTCCCTTTCCTTCTGACGAGCCTAGATGATAACCGGAAACCCTAACTCCCTTTTCAATCTTTTCGTAGTTTCCTGGCAACTGCCCTTCAGTATTGTTAAATTCCGATGAGATGATGAAGCTCCAGTTGTCGTCCTGTTCTGGTGGCAAAGAGAAGTTGGAAAGTTCAATTCCAGATTCTTCTTCCTGACCGCGCTTCAGGTTTATAATCAGCTTAACTTCGTATTCCGGGAAATCGCCTGTCTTTTCTGGCAGAACAAGATACAAGCGGGTTGAATCACCAATTACAGGTTTACCGAAGGCAAAAAGCACGTCTTTGTTGGAAACGATGGTGATATCGCCGGTATACATAGCCGGAATAGTGGTATCAATAGGAACAAGCTGATTCTTGTTTCTCGGGCTAAGGATAATTCTCATATAAACAGAGTCTTTATCCTTATCGAAAACATAAGCCTGTCTGAAGCTATAAATTTCTGCAGGAAGCCCTGCAAGTTCTTCTACAGAAGCCTTGGATACATAATCATCCAATACCTTTGTAGCGGTTTTCTTCAGCTTCTTATCAAGGGCACTGGACTTAATGACGCTGTTGATGCCGTCCATCTGATTGCCCTGAAGCAGAGCGAGTCTACCATAGGTCAGGTATTCATCAGCAGTCAGGTTGCCCTTTTCATGCTTGGCTTCCAATTCTTCGCTTATCATTGAAAGCATGTATTCGTCATCGTTACCAAGAATCTGAGGATCAAGATCAACAGCCTCAAGATAGTATTTGATAGCTTCTGTTTTCTTTCGCTGAGACCAGTAGCGCATGGCAAGTTCAAAGGCATTTTCAGCCGTTGCAGACTTTTTATAAGCCTGTAAAGCTTCCTGAATTTCCTTATCGGTGGCCTTTGGTCTGAATTTTCTTACAGCGGGAACATATGGCTTGGGTTCTGAATAACGGACTTCAAAATGTCCTACTTCAGGGCCCCAGTGCCAGTTCTGGTATATCTTATCAATCGGAGTCAGATGGCCCCATTTATCAAAAAGAGCCTTCTTGTTGCGTTCGTTCTGTTCCTGGTCGAGCGCATTATTAACCTTAGACATCCAAATTTTAGCGTCCATGTTGTTGCTATCCATATCCAGAACCATTCTGAATACAGACTTAGCATCTTCATAACGACGGCGTAGGAACAGGTCTTCACCAGCCTTCAGCAGGCTTTCAGTCCTAGTCCCCATTGGCATGCGCTTATAGGTGGCGAGGTCAGAATAAGGCCTTGGGCCATCGCATCTTGGGCAGCAATAGCCTACAAGCAGAAAACCTGCAGCCACTAAGCTAGTTAATAAATATACTGACTTTTTCATGCTCACCGTATCGGCAGCACTCTACAATTATTTAACTTTAATATGAAGAATTTTCAGGTGAAATCAAAACGCTATAATCAGATATAGTCAGTTTAAATCTATTCAAGTGCACAATAGCCAGCAAAACTTTTTTCCAGGACATTTCACTGACACGCATCATTATGCTTGGTTCAAAGCCGTTAGCTACACGAATCTGAGTGCCTGAAAGCGAACTCAGAAACATGCAGAGCATTGAAAGGTCTATGCTCTTGAAGTAACCGCTGTAAACAGCATTGGTGTGGTTATAGTCAGGAAGATGTGTTTCCAGAATAGGAAGTTGCTGGAAAAAGGTTTTAAGTTCACGTTCATTGGCAATATAAAGACAGCCACCAACGAAACGCCAGCCGAATTCAGAATTTTTGCAGTAGTTATCAAGAATTTCCTTAATTGTGCTACCTACAAGTTCTTTTTGAGGAACACTGACGTCACAACTTATAATCAGATTCCATCTCTGCTTTTCTGTTACTAGATAAGCAAAGCTTTTCAAGTCCATGTATCGTTGTTTTAAGTTTATTCTATCGTTAATGCTGCGGTAAATTTCCCCCGCATTCAGATTTGCAGCAGAGAAAACTAGAATCACAAATACAACAAATAATAATTTTCTAAGCATAAGCACCCCAAATTTATTCTATTTATAGTTTATGCAAATTACATGTCGCCGAGAATATCCTGTATACCAGAACTATTCATGAGGTCATTCATCTTTGAACTGTTCATGAGAAAATCATAATCGCCACTGGAAATAGCATTCATGATTTCTTCATCATTGAGAATATTCTGCATTTCAGGAGAGCTTCCTAGTTGCATAATATTTTCCAGAAAATGTTCGTTCATCATCATAGACTGAACTTTTGTATTAGCATCCTGTTGCTGTTGAGCATAACTATTACCAGAAGTGCTATTATTCTGACCGGAACGTCTGGAAGAACCGTCAAGAATATTCATCTGTCTTGAATTGGAATTACTTTTTGAACCGTCGTTAGATATTTCAACAACGTTATCAGAATTTACTTTAATTTCGCCCATTGTTTCAGTGCGAATAATGTAAACACCATCGTTCATCCCTACGACTTTACCGTAAATAGTAGTTCCGTCGTTAAGAGTAATACGAGAATTACCTGCAGCGAAGCAGGCACCACAACACAATGCACCAGCTAGAACCAATAAACACAGTTTTCTCATATTTATCTCCTTTATAAGTATATTATTACTTATCTAATTCAAGAATATCCTGATACAGATTGTAATAAGCTTTTGTAGTCTTTCCAATGAGTTCAGAACATTTGTGCTTCCAGCTATCAATATCATCGATAGGTGTGATGAACACGCCTTTTTTCTTCAATTCACTGATTGCTTCAGCTTCAGCGGCTTTAATAGTAATCTTATTAACTCTCTGAACATAGTCAGCAGCTCTTTTAATTATGTTCTGCTGTTCGGGAGTGAGTGTGTTCCAGGTTTTTGAGCTGATAACGATTTCACTCAATGCAAGAACATGTTCATCGAGAATCAGATAAGGAGCCCAAGTATAGAAATTGTTGCTGTAATAATTCAGTATTGGCTGTTCTGCACAGTCAATTAAATTATTATAGAAAGCCTGACCTAAGTCTGTGAAAGGAATCCTTACGCAAGTAGCATTGAAATTCTTCATCATATCTTCAGCATAAGCACCATATGGAGCACGTACTTTCATGCCTTCGATATCCTTAAGGTCTGTAATTTCCTTTGGAGAAAAGAAATTTCTATAGCCTTCTTCGTAAAAAGCCAATCCGACAAATGGACTTTTTACGTCAGCCAATTCATTTAGACATTCTTTGCTGAGATTAGTTCCAATAAATTTGAAGAAATGTTCATGATTGCTGAAAATATATGGGGAAGAAAGCATTGCAGCCTTGTTAGCGCCGTAGTCCTGAAGATAGGATACGCTGACTCTTGCAAAATCAGGGCCTTCATCCATAACCATTGAAGCAAGAACTTCGTTGTCGTTACCAAGTGCGCCATTAGCTTCTATTTCAACGATGAGATTGCCATGAGACAAATCTTCGACTCTTTTTTTGAAGGTCTTTGCAATATAGCCGGAATATGAATCCAATGGATTTACTTCTGCGTAAAAAAGCTTAGTGGGAGCAGCGTTTTTACCTGCCATAGTTTCGTCAGAACCACAATAGCCTGTCAATGAAACAGCGACAAAAGCGAACAATAATACTATTTTACAGATAAATCCCTTTTGAAGATTCATATCAATATGCCCTTTCGAGAAAATAAGTCGGAGTATATTACTACATTATGGGTAAAAAGGCAAGGGATTGGGGGACGATATTAGATAGCTGGATGCTTTACTAGCGTAGGTTTGTGCTAAGCGATTGCTAGGAGAAAATCCCCCCTACCCCCCTTTACAAAAGGGGGTTCTTAGAAGTTGCACCTTTACAAAAGGGGGTTCTTAGAAGTTGCACCTTTAGAAAAGGGGGTCTTAGAAGTTGCACTTTTATAAGGGTTAAAAGACGGCGGAAACGTAGACCTGGTTGAAGTCGCGGCGGGAATCGTTTTCCTGCATAAGCTTCGTGTTGGCTATTGCCTGACTGACCTGGTCAGCAATACCGCGAAGAAGTGTAATCTTCTGCAGTGTGAAGTTCTTTGGGTCATTGCTGACAAGAACAACTACGCCTACAACGCACTTTACACGTTCATAACCACGGCTTGCGTCTTCTTCAAAAACCTTGAGAGGAACATAGATAACGCCTGGCATACCAAAGCCAAGTTCCTGGGTTCCTATAAAATCTTCGTTCATCTCTGGAGTCGAAGGCAAATCAAGGTTGCGCCAATACTGAGAAAGAGGGCTACCAGGCTGCAAAGCACCTACAGGAGGTCTTTCAGGCAAACCGCACTGGCATTCGAAACATTCAACGATGTTATTCCACATCATGACAAAACCGGCTGATGCACCTGTTGCCTTTATCATTCTATCGAGGATCTTGGTTACAATTTCATTATAGTTAGTGGACTGCCCAATAATTCTACCTGTTTCATAAAGAGTAACAACTTCATTACTTGTTGCCCTTAGACGGTCAGATAAGCTGCCAACAAGGCTTCCTAACAGTAATGAAGCAACATGTGAGTTGGTAGACATGAATTTCATGAAATCTTCACGTTCAACCTTAATAAGTTTGCCGTTAACACCACGCATTACTGCAGCAGCAGAACGGGTTTCACCAGTAAGAAGAGCCATTTCCCCGAAAATAGAACCACTGGGAAGAATAGCCAGAACCTTGCTTGTTCCAGCTTCTTTATCAATAACCTTCTGAATTTCAACTTGCCCCTTCAGAATGAGAAACAGAGAATCACCAACCTGGCCTTCTTCAAATATACGATAGTTTGGTTCGTCTGGTTCTATCAGCTTGAATATCTGGAGACTTGCGGCGATTTCTTCCTCATTAAGCTTCGAGAACAGCGGAAGATGCTTAATTAAATCAACAGTAATTTCCATAACAGACCTCGCTATTATTTCTGGGCACCGTAGGAGCCGTAGGTTGCTCCGCTGCCATAGGTTGAGCCACCGCCATAAGCACTGCCTGTGCTCTGACCATATGCGCTGCCATTCTGGGCTGAGGTTGCACCTGCTCCGCCTGCATTGGTGCCAGCACCGCTGCGGGCTCTGGTCTGATATACTTCATTAGAAATAATACCGTCATTCTTCAACTGAGCAAGAGACTGGTCCATAGACATCATGCCGATTGCAGTGCCGGTCTGAATAGCTGTAGGAATCTGATAAACCTTACCTTCACGGATAAGATTTGAAATAGCAGAGTTGACGACCATGATTTCTCTGGCTGCGACACGACCTGAGCCGTCCTGCTTTGGCAGAAGAATCTGGGAAATAACGCCCTTAAGTGTGGTTGCCAACTGGGCTCTGATCTGCTGTTGCTGATATGGTGGGAATACGTCAATAATACGGTCGATGGTCTTTGCAGCAGATTGTGTGTGTAGCGTTGCAAATACGAGATGGCCGGTTTCAGCTATTGTAATTGCTGCTGCGATAGTTTCAAGGTCGCGCATTTCACCTATGAGAATAACATCCGGGCACTGACGCAGAACGTATTTAAGAGCTGCAGTATAGGTTTCAGTATCTCTGCCTACTTCGCGTTGTTCAATAACGGAAAGCTTGTGCTGATGAACAAATTCAATTGGGTCTTCTACTGTAATGATGTGGCAGCGGCGGTTAAGATTAATATGGTTAATCATAGCAGCCAGAGAAGTAGATTTACCACTGCCTGTCGGACCAGTTACAAGAACAAGCCCACTGGGAAGATTACAGAAATCCTTGGCAGCCTGTGGCAAATAAAGTGATTCCAAGGTTGGAATGCGGCTCATGATTGGTCTCAAAGCAGCACCGATATTTCCCATCTGTCTGAAAACGTTTACACGAAATCTTCCCGAATCAGGAAATTCAATGGCTAAGTCAAGTTCGTTATGCTGTTCAAATTCAGCCTTCTGTTCTTCGTTGATTACAGAATAAATTAACTGCTGAAGGTCTTTTTCTGTAAGCTGAGTAGAACCATCGGGAGTAAGACTGCCGTTAATTCTCAGCATTGGAGGTCTTCCAGTAGTCAAAATAACGTCAGAGGTATTTTTAGTCATGGCTGATGCCAGTATTTCTTGTAATGTCATAGTATTATCCTATTATTAATCCTTACCTGTGCGGCGGTCCGCATTTTTCTTTGCGGCCTTAAGCGCACTGAGAACATTTGCTTTTTCTTTTGTTTCCTGAGGCGTTGAGATAACAGCTTCAGGCTTGTTACTAATCAATGGAGCAGCCTCTTTCAAGGTTTTGCTACCAATATCCTTTACTTCTACCGGCGAAAGCTCTGCAACAGATTTTTCTACCTTGCTGCCGCTGACAATTTTCCTTAATCTGGCAACAATTATGGTTAAAATTGCAGTTCTTCTTTCGGCAACCTCGAGAAGGAATAATAGCAATGCTAACACAAAAAGATAATTTGAGATATCCCTTTCCTGATAAACAGAAGGCATTGTTTCCCATACAGAGTTCAAATCAATGAGTTCCTTGCCACCAGTGGTATTAGCAAGCTTTTTAAGTTCATTTCCACCGTTTCTATTTGTCTGTGGCATAAATTCCGGGGAATAAATCTGACAAGCCGGTGCCAGTCGCAGTTGCTGATTGTCATCGGTGTTCAGCAAGGCTGTAATGACTTCTTTGCCGTGAAGCTGATAGCTGGCTGAAAGTTTGTCAGCACTTTCCCAATTTGCTTTAAGTGAATAGTGAACAGGCTCACCAATATTGTCAGAGCCGATGATTTCAAAGGTAGGCGTATTGGTAAATGGGTCTCTTACACGTTCCGGGTCTAGATTAAGATATGCCGACCATTTACCGTTCTCTATTTTCTGAGTAACCATAAGTTGGTCAAGTGAATCCCTGTCATCGAAAGCAATCCAGCTTGTGATGCCACTGAGAATCTGACCTGCAGCTTCAGTTTTGAGGAAAGCCCCGCCAAATTCCTCATCCAGAACGCCAGTATAGCAGGCAACATGACCTAAGCCATACTGCCAGGCAGCCAGAATAGGTGATTTATCATCGTCATCAGCAGTAATTATCTGTGAGGCTTCTGGTTTAAGATAACAGATATTATAACCGCCTACAGATGAACTGAAGCTTTTGTCATAACCTGTGTAGGTCTGCAGCCCCAATGAAGGCTTAATGTTCTGCTTTTCATCTACAAATGTGCTCTTGGCAGCCATAAAAGTATCCTGTGAGAACAATCTTGGAAGGTCTTCGGCTTCTTCGGTAAAGAAGCAGCGTCCCTTGCCTGCTGCAGCAATTTTTGTGAGCAAATGGCCGTCAGGATCTGTTTCTTTCCCTAAGCCAATGACACTCAGAGTCATATTATGCTTTTGAGCATCGTCAAGCAGTTCCCAGTAGGTTCCAGGCTTTTCTGAGTCACAAGCGTCTGCAAAAAGAATAATATGTCTTGTCTTGGCCTTAGCATGCTTCAACATTTCAACAGCAGCATTAACGCCTTCGTAGACATATATACCACCACCACTAGACTTAACTCTCAGAATGTCATCGCGCCATTTATCCTTATCACTAACAGATTGCAACGAAACGACAACATGAGGTTCTGTATCAACTGCAAATAAAGCAAATTCATCCATTGGAGCCAGCAAATCAAGGGAAGAAGCGGCTGCGAGGTCTGCCAGTTCCATCTTGGTTCGACCTTTGACCTGCATTGACATACTTCCGGAGCGGTCTAATACAATGGCAATAGCTATGCTCATCTTACGGCATTCACTGCGCATTTCCAAAGAAACCGGCAAGGCTTCTTCGAGAGGAGACTGATAATAACCGCCTGTGCCGTAAGAATTCTTACCACCGGTAACAAGCAAACCACCGCCCATATGCCTTACCCATGCGGCCAGGTTGTGCAGGCCATTAAAGCCAAGGTTATTAGCAGAAACATTTTCCAGCACAACTGCAGAATACCCAGCTAAGTCTTCTATAGCCCATGAGAAATCTTTCGCAAGCATCTCAACAGATTTTACCTTGTTCTTAGCGAGGAAACCGCTCATTGTGGACTTTACTGATTCTGTTACCACTAAAACCGGCTTCATGCCTTTTACCATAGAAACAGCCTGAGCAGAATTATTTTCAGGAACAGAATCTTCAACGGCACCAGTAACCTTCATAATGTATTTGGAAATACCGTTGGAAGGAGCATAAAGGTTGAAGAAAAATTCATTCATCCCCTGCTTGAGATATTTTTTGGCACTAAAAATCACCTTTTTACCGTCAGAAAGCTGCAAATCTACTTCCTGAGCGTTTGGTGTGACAATGCCAGCTTTCATTATAAAAGGTTCTTTAGGTTCTAATACAGGTGGAACGCGTAGATAAGCAACAGCAAGGTCGCTTATTATTTCACGACCGTTATATCTGTAATCAATGGGGATTCCCCTGTTTAAAGCCAGCATAGCCGCTTCCTGAGGAGCATTGCCATTCCATAGGCCATCAGATATAACAACTATTCTTCCTGACATTTTTTCCGGTATCAATGAAAGCGCTAAGTCTATGCCGTCAGCCAGATTCGAAGAATCGGGGTGTTGTTCGACGGAAAGAGCAGAAGCCTCATTCTTAGTCGGGCTGAATTCTATTTTGGCTTTATCACTGAAAGAAACAAGGCCCAGACGACTGTTTTCAGGCATCTTTTCTCTAAGGAAGCTTACGGTTTCTTCTATGCGCTTATCCTGATTTTTAGGCATGGAAGCGCTTCTGTCGGCAACAACTACAACAACGCCTTCCTTGCCGCTGATTTTTATGGACGGACCAGCCAATGCAAGACAAAGAACAGCAACTAACCCTATTCTAAGAGCTAATAATTTCTTCGATTCTGGTCTGAAGGTGTATGCAAGCCAGAATAAAGGTATCAGTAATAATAGCCAATGAGGTTCAGAAAGCATAGCCGGCTCTCCCCCTGGAAATTAGCCATTGATGAACCAGCATCAAGATAAAGGCTAAGATAATAAACCACCATTTTACATTTTCAAAATGGCTCATGTTTTCGTCTGAAATGATTTCTGGCAATTCTACCTTGTAATCTGCCTTAGTCAAATCAGACTCTTCGTAGGAACAAAGATTTATCGAAATATTATAGTTTTTATCGCCTGCAGTGATTTCATATAAACCGCTGTTGCTAGCATAAAAGAATGATTTGCCGTTCTGGACGTTGTATTGTTCGGTTTCAGATGGCTTATCTTTATTGGTTATTGAAATTTTATCCAGATTTCTATCTGAATAAAATTCTACTCTGCTACCAGAACGAAAATTGGAATTATTCGGACCAGACAATCTTTGTGACGTCCAATCTATAATGTTATAGAAAAGGACTGGCCAGAAGTTTGTCTGATGAAGGTTTGAGCTACCATGACAATAATTCATGCCAATAGTAGGATAGTTATTGTTATCATTTTCAATCCAGAGCAATGGAACAAGGCCGCCAGCAATAAGTATTTCCCCTCTGGGCTTCATATTTGCATCGGCAGCCCACAAAGCATCAACGCCAGGCAAATCAGAAGTAATCTGATGTTCACTGCCATTAACAGCAATCTCTTTTATAAAAGCAGGTTGAGAAGCATTATAAATAACAACCTTTCCCAAAAGCTGCTGTTTATCTGCAGTGCCGTTATCATCGCATATCAATAAATCCGGTTCAGTATTGGTAATAATCGAAAGCTCTGTAGCTTTCACAGCCCTTTTTACAGCGTCAGCCAGATTGGCGTCACTAAGCCTGATTGCAACCTTAACCTTATTTTTAATCACAGGCAGCAAAACAGCTTCGTTATCATATGCAACCGCATCATTTTTTATTACTGCCTTAATCGCAGCGTTCTGATCACTAATTTTCAGAATAGCCCTACGGGAGGATTTCGCGGAAACGCTTCCAGCTATCCTTTCTATTACGCTACCAGAGCTCAAATCAATTATTTCAGCATCGAGCTCCTTGGTCTTATCAGAGAAATTAGAAAATTCAAAGAAGCATCTATCAACACGGCCACTGGCACTTCTATGCGCCGCTGTAATTGCCATGTTTTCCAAAGGCTTCCCAAAAGATAGCCATTTAATATTCTCATTTTCGGAATCGGCTTTTGGATGGTCAGTGACAACGAATATTACAGCATCTTCGCTGCTTACACTTATACCGTGGGCTACTGCTTCATTAATGGCTGTAGCAACAGAACGGCAGTCCCAGTTCTGCAAAGCATTAGCAGCCTCTGTTCCAGTCATGTCGCGTTTTCCCACAAGAGTCGGAACTCTTCCTGCCTTCACTATTGTTATTCTATAGATTTTTTCTGAAAACAGATGTTCTTCTAAGAATCTGACAGCCTGGCTTCGTGGTGAAAAGCCTTCCCCGCCTGCCGTCATAGATACAGAATCATCAAGGACAACCGTAAGTGGCACTAACTGCCCTTTCTGCAAACTCATGGGGTTAGCAATGGCTAGAATAAAAAACAATAAAATCAGGAATTCTACAAAGAATATAAGCGGAAGCTGCAATTTATGAATCTTCTGTCCACCTTCTGCAGTGCTTTTTGATTTTGCAAAAAACATCAAAGAAGATACAACATAATTTCTTGAACGTCGTCTGTATAAATATACAGCTATAAGTCCAAGAAATATAAGAGTTCCCCATATTGCAGCAGGATTTGTAAATATTGGCATATCAACCCCGGGAAATCAGAATTTCATTTCTAACCAGTTCATCCGGCATAAAATCTTTTAGCAGATTCTCTGCTGTCATGAAACAGAACAAGGCGCCAGTCTTTGTGCAGCATTCCTTCCAATACTGGCGATGTCTTTCAAAGTTAGCATTATATTCAGCCAGCAAAGCTTCGTCGCATATAAGCTCCAATGCTTCGCCGCTTTCAGAATCAATTACACGCATATTTCCATAAATATCCGGTGAAACATCGTTATTAGCAACAAGTTGAATAACAACAGTCGCCGCAGCACCGTCTGAAATCTTGCTTAAAACACTTAATGGCTCCTGATTCCAGAATAAATCGCTGATAATAAACCTGACAGCCCCATTTCGAAGCTTAGGCGGAAAATCACCGATGGTTCTTCCAGTATTTCCTTTGTAATCAGCATTGAAATCCGGCCATTTTTCGATAGGAAGCGAAGCCGGCTCTACTCTTCGGCACATATCTTTAACAAGCCAGTTGTCGCAGGAAAAGCCAGAGTTAGCTGAAGCTTTATTTAGAATAGCTACTAGTGCAGTTAAAGCATTGTTCTTCGCTTCAAAAACACCCATTGAAGAAGAAAGGTCAATGAATATGTCAATGTGCGGAGTTATTTCTTCCCTGAAGAGCTTGATAGCGAGCTTATCAGAGCGTGCAGCAGCACTCCAATCCAAATGGCGGATATCATCACCGGGTTGGTATTCCCTGTGTTCAACAAATTCAAGAGACTGACCAGTCCTGTTTCCAAATCTTCCGCCGCCCTGAGTGCCAAGAAATCTGGAAGAAAGATTCAGGTAGAATCTTTGTCCAGACAATTCTGAAGCCTCCAATATTTTTTTAAGATCCTTATTCAAGGTTTAGTTTTCCTCATCATAGGCGGTCAGTTCAAAATAATGCTTTGTCTGACGCAACAATGTGCTTCCATTGAGGGTTAAACCCAACATCAGCAGCAGAAAAGAAGACACCACAGCCATTACCTGTTCATTTTCAAAAAGCCCTACAATAGGATTAATCCATATAGCAATGGCTCTGGCACCATCAAAATGAATACGCATGATACCTAAAATCAAAAATGGCAGGCAGCCTACAACCAAATAAAGAATGATACCAATCAAGGCGCTGGCACCTCTTGAATAGTTACTGAAGAAAGTCTTTCTGATATAATTGCCCATAAGAACGAAAGCATTAAGTGTAGCTATAATCACAAATAATACTGTTCCATACCTATCACGGCTACTGAAGCCAGGGTTACAATAGCTATTAACAAATCCAACAACCAAAGAGCTGACTATTGTTGTTATAGCAACCCATGCGAAGCCATTAGCCAATCCGGTATACAATGGGAATTTGATAAATCTTTGAAACAAGTTGCTAGGAATATCTTTTATTATTCTTTCAGAATAGTATTCGGGTTCTCTTATATAGCTGCCGGAAACAAAAACCAAAAGGAATATAAGTCCAACATTTATTCCTTCTAATTCGGCTGGAATTCCAAATACAAGGCAGATACCAATAGCCCATAGGATAGAAAGGTATTTTCTCAGCGAATAGCTCTTATTGGCAGTATCTGGCTGTAAGAAAGACACAGATGTTGCAAACATAATCCCGCCAACGATAAGTTCACCAATCAGCCACGCGCACAAATATGCATAGTTATCAACGCCTTTTCCTCGCAGGCATTCCATGCACACAGACAAAGAACTGCTAAACATAGTAATCTGTATAACAATACCTATAATCTTAACAAGAACTCCCAAACCCGCTATTCCTAAGGCTTCCAACCCTAATCCAATCTGAAAAAGAACTGCCAGCATGCAGAAGGTATAACTCAGAATTGTGGTAATAATCAATTCGTGCATATCAATGCCGCCCATAAAAACAGTCAAAGACATAAAAGGCGTGAAAGCACAATAAAGCATGGTTATAATAATCAAACCACAAAGGAATTTTCCCATTACAATAGACTTTGGTGACATTGTCGTAATGGAAAGCAGCTCGTTCATACCGTCTTTCTTTTCTGTATTAACCTTCTTTCCAACATACAATGGGACAAGGAAGAAGCATGCAAAATACAATATTATAAAAAGGAAAGTAATGGTATCGTTGCCGCTAGCCCGTCTGCCTTCTGATAATGCCAGAGTCAGAGCAATAACCATGATTAACAGGAACAGGTTAAATGTAGTCCAAAGGAATTTGCCACGCACAGTTTGGCGTAGTTCTTTTACCAGAATTGCGTTTAAGCTGTCATCAAATTTTGTAGCATATTGGTTCATTGTACATCACCTTTTGTCACATTCATAAAGACAGATTCTAGATTCTGCTGTTTGAAGCCAAAGGCTGTTATCCGTGCTCCGTCTTTTACCAATGAAGCCAGCAAATCGCAGGCCTGTTCATCTGTTCCAGAGAATTCAAAGCTAATAGAACTGCCAACTACCTTCATATTTGAAACAAACTGGTCTACAATCAGTTTCTTTGCTAGATTTTCATCAGGTGCAAGAGTTTTTATCTGCAAAATTCGGTTATGGTCAGCAGAAACTTCTTCTACAACTTCTTCTATTTTACCTGATTTCAAAAGCTGACCTTTTTCGATAATTACAGTAGAGGTGCAGATTTCAGACAATTCACTAAGGATGTGTGAGCTAATGAGAATACCCTTGCCCTGTTCGCAAAGAACCTTCAGCAATTCCCTCAATTCGATTCTTGCTCTAGGATCCAAGCCCGCGGCTGGTTCGTCCATGAGAATAAAATCAGGATTACTGATAAGCGCTCTTGCGATTGATACTCTTTGCTTCATACCCTTAGAAAGGGAATCAATCATCTTTTCTTTGATACCGGTAAGGTTAGTGAATTCTTCAAGTTCCTGAACAGTCTGCTGGCGCTTAGGAGTTTTTAAACCATAGGCTCTGGCAAAGAAATCAAGGTATTCATGAATAGTCATGTCATTGTTCAATGGCAGAGAATCGGGAACATAGCCTATTTTCTGACGGGCGAATTCCGGATATTCCAAAAGGTTAACACCGTCAATGTCAATCCAGCCACTGGTGCACTGATCAATGGTTGCTAAAATTCTCATGGTAGTAGTCTTACCTGCTCCGTTGGGGCCTACAAAGCCTGTTATTTCCCCTGTCTGGAGAGTAAATGAAAGGTCTTTAACAGCAACACAGTTTTCGAATTTCTTTTTTAAATGTCTGACTGTTAGTATCATTTGCTGCCTCCCATATATCTACCTACAACTATACAGCCCAATTCATGGATAGTAGCCTTAGAATCTATTCCCTGTGCAAGGAACGGGTCGCTATCAAGATAAGCAACATATTCGCCTGACTTCAAAAGTTTATTGGCAGAAATATTCAAAAAGTCATAACTAGCTCTAAGTTCAGGACCATTACTCCTGTCAGGATAGTATTTCAAGCTCCTAACAGGATGAGCAACTGCTCCTGATTTTATATTCTCAAATAAATACATTCTCGAGCCGTCCTCTGAAACAATTTCAGCTTTCTTAATATCTGCACCAAGGCCATTCAGAACTTCAATGCTGTCACCATCTTTTTTTATTTCAAGTCTAGCACGGCTTTGTTTTATGCTGGTATTAGCCAAAGCTAATGGACGTTTAGACTTTATCCAGTTATCTGAGAATTTTTGAACATTTTCAAGCTTTATTACTCTATCCAGGGAACTGCCGATTTCAAATTCCCTGCTACCAGTATAGGGAATGATTATGCTGCTTAACGGGTATTCAAGGCTGTTATTGCGATTCTTACCAGAAATAAAAAGTTCATTACCACAAGTTATTGCAGTATTTTCGTTCTGGTATAAAAGAGTTACAGATTGTCTGAAAATATCAAATCGCCATGATTCGAAAATTAAGTCATAGCCAAAAACCAAAAGGCAGCAGACAAATGCTATTATTGGAGTTGTAAGAAAAACTAATATTTTTTTATCCTTTTTTCGCAAAACATAATAATTCACTGGTCCCAGCACTATTGCAAAAAAGATAACCAGAATACCCAGATTGATGCTGGAAGACATCGGTTCATATTTGCTACTATATTCGCTTATGACACTGAAATCCCTGAAATCATCATTAGTGAATCTCGTTTTATTGGTATCAACAAAACGCTTGACCTCTTCAAGAACATCTTCTGCACGAAAGATTTTTCTTTGATTGCTAATAAAACTAACTCCAGTATTTTCTTTTGGTGATTCTTCTGCAGTTTCTTTTTTATGGAACCGCCTGCTTCCTCCCACTGCATATGTATTCCTCTCTTCCTTTGCTTCGGCAGGAATCATTTCATCAAAAATGGTTTCCTTCATGCACATCAAACCGCCAAAACCTACCGAGCATTGCTTTTCAATAACTTCTCCAGATGTTTTCGAAAGCTTTCTAGCATCATCAGGAAGATCAATATCCCCAACAATAATAAGCTTACCACCGGCTCTGACATACTCAAAAATTGCATTTTGAACTGCAGCCGTCATTGATTTAAAGGTAGAATCCTTATACATCAGCGCATTATATTGAGAATATGCAATCCAGTTAGTTGGCATTAAATCCAGATTGTTTTTATAGGTGAAGGTTTCAAAACTAGGCGAGCCATATCTGGATTGTTTACTAGCAGAAAACAACTTATCGCTATCCAGATTCGAAATTTTATTATCCAGCAGAATACTCTTAGTATTCCAGCTATGTCTGACTGAAGAATAATCCTTAAATTCAAGAACATTATCTACAAAAAACTCAATTTTGATTGTATTTCTGTAGTTTCCATAAACATTGCTGCAATATATGTATTCTTCCTTTGTTTCGTGAGGCGCCAATTCAATCTTCTTAACAGAATTAAGTTTATTATTATCTGAACTGCTTAAACCGGCTATTAACTCAACTGTTATTTTTTCACTAGTAACATTTTCTATAAAATAGCCACGATAAAAATATCCGATAGAGTATCCAGATTCTAATTCCGCTAACGGAGTTACGGTTATGACGTTACTAGAAAAAGCCGGCGTTATGGTTTCTAGCAGAAACCCCAACACTAGATAAAGATAATTCTTATAGTTTATTTTCATAGCAAATTAGCTTCCAATTCACATATCTAGAGATGTTTCTTTTACGCTGGTTAAGATTTTCTTCAAAACCAGTTCAGGAGTTAAAGCCTCAAACTTAGCTTTATAATTCAATAGAATTCTATGATTCAAAGCAGGAATGAGAACCTTCTGAACATCTTCAAAACCGACGCTTGGTCTGCCGTCTATTAAGGCTGCAGCTCTTGCAGCTTCAGCAACAGCAATAGCAGCTCTTGGGGAAGCCCCATACTGGACAAATTCTTTTACTTCCTTGATAGCGCCATTTTCTGAAGGGGAAGTTGCACTAACAAGTCTTGCAATATAGTCAGCAACTGCGTCTGGCAGATAAATACCGTCCATCACTTCGAATAACTGCTTCAATTCTTCCTCAGAAATTTTAAAGGAAGCGTGCGGTGGTTCACCACGACGTCTTGAAGTAATAATTGTCTTCAAAGTATTCACATCTGCAGATTTAACTTCGAGCTTAAAAAGAAAGCGGTCCAGCTGTGCTTCTGGCAATGCATAGGTTCCTTCTAATTCAATAGGGTTCTGGGAAGCCAAAACAAAAAAAGGATCAGGAAGCTTTCTTGTTGTGCCCATAAGAGTTACTGATTTTTCCTGCATTGCTTCCAATAAAGCGGATTGTGTTTTGGGTGAAGCTCTATTGATTTCGTCAGCAAGAAGAATATTCGTAAAAACTGGTCCCTGCTGGAAAATCATCTGTCTGTTCCCATCTTCGGACTGTTGCAGAATATGGCTGCCGAGAATATCGCCGGGCATCAGGTCGGGAGTAAACTGAACACGGCTGAAACTGAGACCGAACAATTCACTTAATGTCTTGATTAAAGCTGTCTTTCCAACGCCTGGTAAGCCTTCCAGCAGAATATGACCACGGCTCAGAATACCAATCACAACAAGCTTGTGCAATTCCGGTCTCCCAACAAGAATGCGGTCTAATTCAGCAAGAATCCTTGCCACATTTGAAGCTGCCTTTTTTACGATTTCCTGTCCTAGCAATTTATTTTCAGCCATAATCTTCTCCCGTGCTTTATTTGCTAAAGTAATTTTTAACAGTATTTCTATATTTAGGCAATACAGTCTTGTTACCTGACTTATTGCCAGTTGCATTCATATTGATTTCTGTTGCCTTAGACTTTGACACTTCAGAGCTGGTCTGAGGAGCAGAGATACCGATGCCAACAGATACAGCATCAGTAACAGATTCTGTATTGGTTTCGGGTAAGACCTCGTCATGATACTTCGCATTATAATCAGAGGTTTTATCACCAAAGGAAAGAGGAGTTCTCATTGGAACATCCTTGCCAATTCCACCATTTCCTGCAACAGGCATAGGTTGACCGCTTCCTGAGGAACTACCTCCTTGGTCACCATTCTGCCCCTGCCCATTACCTTCGTTATTTCCTTCGCCTTTACCGTCCGGATTTTGAGGAACAGCAACAAGGTTCCCTTCACCCTGCCCCTTTGTCTCATTCTGCGAGTTACCGCTCTGGTTGCCATTTTGCTGGTTCTCAGAATTTTGGCTATTTGCAGCCTCTTGAGACAACTGCTCGGCCAATTCCGGTGGAATCAGCTTCTGTTCTGCCATTTGAGTAGCAATTTTAGCAGCTTCCTGCAGCTTTTCCCTAGACTGTTCACCAAGCTGGTCTGCGTATTTTTCAATCTGCTTCTGAGAAATACCGCTATCAGCGCTACTGCCACCAAAATGCTTATTAAGGAAGTCATTTATCTGATTCTCATTCATACCAGACTGTCTAAGAATATTCTTGAGCTGGTCAAGCAATTCATTAGCCTTACCCTGTCTTGCTGCCTCACTGCTCTTGGCTTCTCTGGCAAATTTTTCTAATTTTTTGAGCAATTCATTGTCAGATATTCTCTTTTTTACTTCTGAAGCCGCTTCATGGCAAAGCTTTTCATTCAACTGGTCCAAAGCTTCAAAAGTAATTCCAGGCGCACTTTTATCAGAGTTTTCGACTATTTTATCTAATTCTTCCTCAATGAGTTTCTTTTCTTCCGGAGTAATAATTTCCTTCTCTTCAAGAAGTTCAACCTTTTCATGAATTTCAGCTATCTTGTTGGTCAGATTGATTTTTCTGTCTGTTTTTCTGAGGTTTATCAAAGGCACCAGACAGCAACTTACAGCAAAGATTATTGCTACCAGACAGAGCAACAATTCGCGCGAACATCTGGTATTGATTTCTGGAATTGAATACAGACTTTTCTTTGCAAATTTCCAGCTATGGTCTGATAATTCGTTTTCAGCCATCAAAAGTCCGCCGGCAGAGTTTTCCGCATCTATTGCGGCAATGCAGGTTGCTTCAGAAACATCATGTTTTGAAGCATAATAGATTCCGTATATTAAAGAAAGAACAAAGCCAGAAGCAATCCAAAGAACAATAGCGCTATTAGAAAAATAATGTAGCTGCCTCAGGATTATGATTATTATTCCAGCAACAAAGCTGAATGCGGTAAAGAACCTTAGGAAAGCCAAAAATGCTGTTTGCAGAAACAGTTTATTATGAAGCTTTTTTACTGCCTCATTGCTTGAATATTTTGTGCTTTCCAAAGAGTTTGACAATTCTATCCACCTCAGCATTCATTCTACAATAGGATTAAGCTTTATG
>JAZUDR010000226.1:0-2129 GCA_045639725.1 Candidatus Avigastranaerophilus sp.
CTTTTTTTGTTTAATGCACTCTTGTACTATTTTTATTTTTGTGTTAGCATTTAACGAATTTATTTAATTGCGGGGTATTGTTTTGAAGAAGAAAAATGCTATATCTGCATTAATCTTAGCACTTGGTCTGGCTGGCTTCAATGCTGTTGAAGGTGCTGACCTCAGATGGCCTCTGGATATAGAAATTTCTCAGAGTTCCAGTTTTGCTGAATTCAGAGGGATGAGGTTCCATGCAGGCCTTGATTTGAGAACGAAGCAGAGTAACGGTTTCCCTGTTTATGCAATAGAAGACGGCTTTATTTCAAGAGCTTCTGTGCAGTTTACTGGCTATGGCTACGGCCTTTACATTGACCACCCGAAGCTCAATGCCAGAGTCGTTTATGGTCATCTTCAGAAGTTCAATGGCCCGATTCAGGAATATGTTGCAGGAAAGCTCAAGGCAAAAGGTTCCAGACATGGCTTTCAAGAATTCTTCAAGGCCGACCGGTTTCCAGTAAAAAAAGGTCAGATTGTAGCTTATAGTGGTGAAAGTGGTGCAGGTCCGTCACATCTTCATTTTGAAATGCGAAATTTCAACGATGACCCGATTGCACCATGTAAATTCGGTTATAGACCAAAAGATAATATATATCCGACCCTTTATCATTTTTACGTAGAGCCGATGGAATATTGCGCTGTTGTAGACGGCAGCTTCAAAGGCCAGAAGTATCCGCTTATTAAGAGAACAAAAGAGCTTTATGGTGTAAATGTAACACCTGTAACCTGCGGTAAGGTTGCCTGCCAGCTTGGCATTTCTGATACAAACGGTTTTGGTAATAAATACGGTATTGAAACCATTAATTTTTCTCTCAACGGTCAGAAGCTTATTCAGCGCGATTTTTACCAGTATTCCTATGATACAAACCGTCAGTGCCCATGGGTTTATGATTATTTTAAATCCAATGCCAACGGGACCGGTTATGTAATAAATCTGTTCAAATATCCTTTTGAAACATTGCCTATAGCAGCTGCTTATCCTGCTTGGAGCGGTGTAATGGATAACAGTTCTTATCAGGGTAACTCTGCATCATACGAAATCATTGCTTCCGATTATGGTCACAACAAAGTAACAATTAATGGAGACCTGGCCAAGACAAGCTTCGATTTCACAAAGGCAGTTCCATCAGAAGATCTGGCTGCGAAATATTTGCTTTATGAAATTGCCCCACAGACTTTTGAAACTGTAGTAACCTGCAAGAACCCGAATTTTGAATCAAAAACAGCTACTGCTGCCGATATGACAAAAAAAGCCGGCTGCACTGAAATCCGCGATGCTAACGGAAACATGCACAGAGTTCCATGCCTTTATAATGCAAAGTGGTTGGAACTGGCTTTCAAAAATGAAAAGTGCTGGGAAGGCGGAGCCTGGCTTGGCAAGGTTCAGTTGCTTCCTAAGACTTTCTGCATAGAGCCTGCAGGTGGCAGAATTACCGAAAACGGAATCTCTGTAGAATTTAAGAAAAATACTGTTCATTTCCCGATTCTTGCTATGCTTAGAAATATTAAAGACAGACCTGAAGCTGGCGGAAATAATAGAGAAGGTTTTTTGACTCCGTTCAGCGCAGTCTGGAGATTTGACCCGGACGAAATGGTTTTTGATGCAGAAGCTGTTATTCGCATGACCCCGAGAGAATTTCACGGTGATATTAATAAGCTTGGTGTTTATTATGTAGACAACAAGTTCAATTACAGCCACAATGGTGAAGAAGTTGAAAACGGCTGTTTGAAATTTACAACCCGCGCTGGTGGAAAATATGTAATCCTTGAAGATAAGGTTGCGCCTACATTTACTTATGCACGTCATTTCAAGCATTATCAGCTTGGCAATGTTTATGCCTTCAAAGGCAAGGACCTTGGTAAGGGTATTTCATGGCTAAGTGGCTCTGCAACAATAAATGGCACTAAAGTTGAAACCTATGCAGACCCGGATAAAAAGGAAATATATGTTATTATTCCTTCAAATCTGAAGCTGCCTCACAAGGTCAAGCTATCAGCCAAGGATTACGCTGACAACTGGGGAAGCATTACGACAACAATATCTAAGTAAGCTGGAAGCAGGAAGCAGGAAAGCTGGAAGCTGGAAGCAGGAA
>JAZUDR010000227.1:0-4591 GCA_045639725.1 Candidatus Avigastranaerophilus sp.
ATGAAAAGTCAGCAGGATATGGAAAATAAGCTGTCGAAGCTCGAAGAAGCTAAGAAGAAGAGAAAAACTAAGGCTAAATCTGATCTTTACATCGGTAAGTTTACTGGTAAACCGCTTGGCTTCGATGAATCAGCCAAATCAGGTGTTCAGATTACTAAGTCGCTTATAGCTAAGAAAAAAGCTAAGGGCAGAAAGAAAGCTGCGTAAACAATAAGCCCCGGTCATTAAAGGCTGGGGCTTTTTGTTTTATACTTATTCGAAGGGAAATAAGGCAACTCTAAATCCGACATGCACTTCGGTTACTTCAGGAGCGAAGTAGCAGGTAGCTGCAGAACGGCACGCATCTGGATCCATAAAAAAGCTGCCACCTCTAATAGATTTATGGCTATCATATGGGTTTTGGTCTAAGCACCATTCATACACATTACCATGCATATCATAAATTCCCCAATTATTTGGTTTTTTCAGACCTACAGGATGAGTTTTTTTACCTGAGTTGCCGCGATACCATGCTACTTCATCAATATTTGGACAAGAACCCAAATCTGTCGTGATATTCTTTCCACTGTTGAGAGAGGTAGTAGTGCCAGCACGACAAGCATATTCCCAATAGGCCTCTGCAGGTAAGGTAAATTTAAAACCGGCTGGCCTAGATGATACTGTAAGTTCATTCAATTTTTCACAAAACTTCACAGCATCAAACCAGCTTACCTGTTCAACAGGGTTTGTAGCACCACTAAACTTAGAAGGATTATTGCCCATAATAGCTTTATATTGTTCTTGAGTTATTGGATATTTCCCTATATAAAAATCTTTTTCAAATGTGATGTGTTGCTGGGTTTCAAAACTATTATCTCTGCCTATTTCACCTACAGGACTACCAACAGTAAAAGAACCAGCAGGGCATTTAATCAAAGTGATATTATTGATTACAATCTGATTACCTAGTTTACCTGTAGTTTTTGCTTCTATCTTGCTACCACACTCAGAACAATATTTTGCATCGTCATCGAGAATCTTTCCGCATTTCGAGCATGGTTCAGCCCATACGGAATTTCCACAGAATATTAGAGTCATTATCAAAATGACTATGCTCTTTTTCATATCTTAATACCTTTCTATATCAGAAGCCTTCTCTTTTTAAATCTTCAATTCGTCTTTTGGCTTCTGAACCCAAGTCAGAGTAATTTAATTCGAAACTAAAATTTTTACTGTTCGGGCCTTCCACTTCAACAGTTACTTTGGTTTTGGTAATCCAGCAGGCAAGTAAAAATTCCTGACCTTCTTTAGTTTTAAATGCTTGGAGCATGCTGTTCTTAAATCCTCTGATATCCGGTTCGCCGAAAAATAGCATCCTAACTCTCAAAGTAATACTGCTACCGCTCCACCATGAATCTGACTGAGTCATACCAAGAATAGTGGTATCAATATTCGGGCTGAACGGGCAGTCGCTATTAAAACCTTTGCAAAAACTGCTAACAACACTCTTCATTGTCTCTCGCATTTTACTGACGTCGCTGCTTGATAACGCAAATGAGATAGTTGTAACACACAAGAACAGTGCGAGAAAGAGGCCAACAAGTTTATATGGCCTAGAAAAAACTTTCATAAATACACTCCTATTTCTTTTTCAACATTTAACCATAATTAAAATAATATAATTTTTGTTGTTTATATGCAACATATTATTTACCACCTTATTAAATACCACTTTGTTTACTGCGTGGAAGGAATACGCTAGATGGCATAAAATTTAACATACAGGAGCAGTAAACATTATGAAAAGAAGTGAGCGCAAAGAAGCTAAACAGGAACTTAGAGATGCAACACAGGAGTTGCTAGGCAGCATTATTGTCGCTTTCAGAAAGGAAGCTGACCTATCTCAGGAAGATCTGGCCTATGAAAGTGGCGTTGATCGCAGTTTCATGAGTAAAATTGAAACCGGCCAAACTGCAGTCAGTCTTTTGACGCTCATGCGATTAGGCAAAACCTTGGGAAGGAAGACTTCTGACTTTATTATTGAGCTCGAAAGAAGAATGGAAGAAGCTGCTGCTCAGGGTAAAAAGGAACCGGTGGCTGAAGAAAAAACTAAGCCTGTAAAAGTTACAGGGGCTAGGAAGTCTGCTACCCCCAAAAGATCAGTAAAACCGAAGAAATAGGCCATTAAAATCAGCTGTTTTTGACGAAATCCATTCTAAGGCCATTTCCTTGACCATAGCGCGATTTTGATGTGTTTTTGACATAAATGTATCAGCAGATAAAAATCGTTGCATGGTGGTCAAGTATGAGAGAAAAATTTTTCAGGAGTTGGATAGATTTTACCCTGACGAAGAAATCTTTTAAAATTCAGGCATTTGTGACTAAAAGACGGTGGGGGTTTACAGACAATCTATAACACATGTAAATGCAAATGCCGTAAACTTTATTACCCAAAGAAATTCCTAGTATTGCAGTTGTGGCTCAGTAAGTTGCTATGGCTACGGCTGCGGCTGCGGTCCTGGCTGCGACTGCTGCGGTTCTGGCTCCGTTGATCCCCCAGGTAAACTTGTCTTTTTATACCATTCCTCTGAAGGTGGTTCCTGTTCTACGCGAAGGGTGGGCAGACAAGGAACAGTTGACGGGATATTCCAAATGCTGGTGTCCCAATCAGTCCAATCAGTTGTAGTGCCTTGTTTATAGCCGTCTTTCCAGTAGTAACAGGATTTGAGTGTGGCACGGTTAATCGTTCCGACTAAACCATCCGTTTCTGATGATAGCTTAGCCCATTTTACAATCATATCACCACAAGCAAAACTGTTGCTGACCAAAGTATGCCCTGTCACCCACCCCGCTATAGCACCTACAGACTCACTGCCATTGACCATTGAATGATTCACATAGCAATTATCTACAACAGAAGAATCATACCCCTCATCACTGCATTCACCTACAATACCACCTATTCCAAATTTACCACTCACTTCAGATTGGTCTACACGACAGTTGATAACTGTAGTCCCCTTAATAATCCCTACAATACCACCACAAAGACCTCCACCATTTACTGTTGAATTAAGTGCATAACAGTTACGAATAATTGAATTTCCATTAGCACGACCGACAAAAATGCCAACACAACCACCTGTTCCAACAACTTCTGCCTCCTCTATTATCAGGTTATTTATCTCTGCTCCTTCTATGCCACCAAATAACCCCGAAAAGACATCGTCGCTCTTTACAAAAAGGCCTACTATGCGATAACCATTACCATCATATTTACCAGTAAAATCACAATGACTACGCTCTCCTATTGGTTGCCAATCATATCCAAAAATACGAGTCTTTTTTAAATTTATATGTGCTGTCTGTTTATAACAGGCAGACATACTCTTATTTCTTATATCGTCGAGATGATCAGCATCAGGCACCAGGTATGGGTCTTCTACCGTGCCTGAGCCTTCCCATATAACTTTACCAGACCCTGAACCGGGGACATCACCGCCATACCCTGGGGCATCACCTGCAAACGTAATATAATCATCAGAACTATGATTGGCGCAGCCAAGAGTTACAAGAGTTATAACGGTAAGAATAATAATAGGAAGTATATATTTTTTCATAGTTCTGCTCCATTAGAATCAATCTAATTGTTATATTTTAATTCGTATGAGCGTGTACTGTCAACAGACCTTGAGTTAGCCCCAAGACCTAAGTCATATTGCGGCACCTCGCCAAATTCTGAATATAATCAAATCAGAAATAAAGCCTTAGAATCTGCAGTATTCCCTGGCTTTAAGAACAAGAAGACTAATATGGTTAATGAGCAGAACTAAGCAACTAAATCTATTAGATTTTCTGCTTGACAACGATATTTTAGAAAAAATATAGAGCAATTTCAAAACGCAAAACTTTTAAATTTTGAAAGTTTTGCGTTTTACTATATAGTAAAACAAAATATTATTCTGCCTAAAACAAAATAAGCATCAGCGGTTAACTGATGCTTACTTCAATAGCAAGGGTTGCTACGAATCTATACTAAGCAGTTCAGCTTCTGATGCCATTTACAGCTTTTGACAAAATTGTGCCTACTACACCTTGAAAAGGCGTAAAATTATTCTATAGCAATTAGTCTTCTTAGTGGATACTTTGTCGGAATTAAACAAGAATAATATTAATACTTATAACTTAGCAAAAAAAACAATTCCCAGCCCCACCATCAAACGATAATACCCTCGAGGATACCCTTTTTTACCACCAGTAAGATTATCGTCGATTGTTGAGCGTGTATATTGAATATCACAGTAAATATATTTCCACTAGTCAGATGGGGTTCTAGTTATTTTGGTTATAGAATTACTGGTCTTTCATTTGTGGCTCTTTTGGAGGTACAAGCCCACCACTTTTCTTATACCATTCCTTTGAAGGTGGTTCCTGTTCCATGCGAAGGGTGGGCAGACAAGGAACAGTTGAAGGGATATTCCAAATGCTGGTGTCCCAATCAGTCCAATCAGTTGTAGTGCCTTGTTTATAGCCGTCTTTCCAGTAGTAACAGGGCGTAACGGTAGCACCACTACCTTTAATGGTTTCAATTAACCCATCTGTTTCTGATGAT
>JAZUDR010000228.1:0-4630 GCA_045639725.1 Candidatus Avigastranaerophilus sp.
TGAAGGGAAAAAGGAAGGTCAGCTTAGTTTAGTCTCTAGACTTATAAAAAAAGGACTCTTAACATTAAAACAAGCTGCTGAAGAATTGGGCATGACTCCTAAGAAACTAGAAGTCGCACTCAATAACTTAGCCAAATCAACTCAGAAAAGTTAATCATACAAGAAAGCAAATTACATAATTAGGAATTCTTCAAGCTCAGCCAAAACATTGTCACATTTTCTTTTGCTCTTTTTATTACAACCCCAAGCGACAAAAAAACAGGAAGCCAATAACATTAAAGTAGCAAACCAGACAATATATAACAAAAAAAACAATTCCCTTCTAGCGCCAGCGCCCTCCTAGGCCGCAGGCCGCCCTCCAGCGAAGCGGCCCTAAAAAGAAAAAACCCTGGCATTTCACCAAGGGCCTTATTTGAACTTAGTTATCCAATACTCCGAAACGATTTTTGTATTTTTCAACCATAGCCAAAGCTTCATCTGCTCGTGCTTCTGCTTCATCTGCTCTCTTATTAGCAGCATCAACTTCCGGTTGACGACTCTTCTGACCTTCGTGATAAGCATAGCCTCTAGTCAAAGCCATATCTCTAACATAACGGTCACAGGCTTCAAGATGTGCTCTAGTTTCCAGGTTGGCATTAATCTTATGCAATTCATTCACAGCCAGTTTAATGGCTTCATCGTCTGTTATTTCTTTGCAATCAAGCATATCTTTACCTTCTTTTCTGTCATCTGTATGCTCACCAACCTTTTCCTTGATTTTAGCATATTCTTCACTAAATCGCAAAACATGCAACCACTTTTCAAGTGCTGTTCTATTTTCAGCAGGTTTTTCTGTTTCAAATTTAGTAAGGTCAATAAAATAAAGAATCATAGAATCATTCAAGTCTTTATGATTAAAAACATTTTTAAAAGTAAAAATATCATGAATCCTGGAAGAATCTTCAAACAGATTGAAATTCATTAAGGATATTCCTATAGCCGGTTTTAAGTTGGCATAGTCTTGCCCTTCCACTAACTGCCCTGAATAAAGCTTTGATAAATAATAAAGACTTCTCTGACCGAAACCATCCTGATGAACATTCTGAACTTCAATGTTATAAAGATTCCCGTGCCCGTCCTGAACCCTTGTATCAACAATAGAATACTTCTCATTCTTATAACTGCTGTAGTTAAATGGATTCAGATACGTAAGTTCTACTATTCTGTCATTCTTTTCCAGACCAAGAATTGTATTCAATAACCGTATTAGAATCTTACTGTTGCTTGCCTGTCCAAACACCCATTTGAATGTGAAATCATTCATCAAAGAATAAAACTTGTCTTCTTTTTTCGGTATCTTAACGTTTTCCATAGAAACACCTCGCATGATTAAAATATGAGGATCTTTTCCCGTTCCTCCTATAGTAATCATTTGAAAACGGAAAATCGGACAAACAATTTTGTAAAGATTTGTTAAATTTGAATTTATCATTCATATATCTTTTCTGATAAGTTTTTCATAGTTTTCTTCTCATACTTCGATTTTTATTATTGTTATTTTCTCGTTTTGTGGTATTATTATAAAAAATTCTAGGTCTATGCGGAGATAAAGATGAAAGTATTGGTAACAGGTGCTGATGGTTTTATCGGAAGTCACCTTACAGAAGAATTAGTAAAAAAAGGCTATGATGTTAAGGCATTCGCCCTTTACAACTCATTTAATACATGGGGTTGGTTAGATACTTTGCCTAAAGACATTATGAAAAACGTTGAAGTCTTTACTGGCGACGTTAGAGACCCCAATGGAGTTAGAACCGCTATGCAAGGCGTAGAAGAAGTTTTTCATCTTGCAGCACTCATAGCAATACCATTTAGTTATCACTCACCTGATTCTTATGTTGATACAAATATAAAAGGAACACTCAATGTTCTTCAAGCTGCGCGTGACTTGAATATCAAGAAAATAATGGTTACTTCTACTTCAGAAGTATATGGCACAGCGCAGTATGTTCCTATTGATGAAAAACATCCTTATCAAGGGCAATCACCGTATTCAGCAACTAAAATTGGTGCTGATAGACTAGCCGAAAGCTTTTACAGAAGTTTTAATCTACCTGTTGCAATTGTGAGACCTTTTAACACCTTTGGACCACGCCAATCCGCAAGAGCTGTTATTCCAACAATTATTTCCCAACTATTAGCTGGGAAAGAAGAAATAAAACTTGGCTCATTAACACCAACACGTGATTTTAACTATGTAAAAGATACTGCTGCTGGCTTTATTGCCATAGCTGAGTCAGACAAAACAATCGGACAAGAAATAAATATAGCAACCCAGCAAGAAATCTCAATTGGCGACTTAGCAAAGGAAATTATCTCACAAATTAATCCTAACGCAAAAATCATATGCGACGAACAACGCCTACGACCAGCCAAGAGTGAAGTCAATCGCTTATTAGGGTGCAATAAAAAGATTAAAGAACTCACGGATTGGCAACCTAAATTTACTTTTGCCCAAGGTATATCAGAAACAATTACTTGGATGCGAAATAATTTAAATGCATACAAGACAGACATTTATAACGTCTGAAAATTTCATGTTAGAAAGAACTTATTATGATTCCGTTATCAATACCAAATTTCAAAGGCAATGAAAAGAAATATGTAGACTTAGCATTAGAACAAGGCTGGGTTTCTACTGGTGGTGCTTACATCGCAGAATTGGAAAACAGATTAGCAGAGTTTCTTCATGCACCACGTGTTGCAGCCTGCCAAAGCGGCACATCGGCTATCCATATGTCTCTTGTCGAATGTGGTATTGAGCCAGGTGATATGGTAATCGTGCCGAGCATCACTTTTATCGCAGCAGTGAATCCTGTCAGATACCAGTTTGCAGAACCAGTATTCATGGATTGTGATGACAGTCTTTGCATGGATCCGATAAAACTTAGACAATTCTGTGAAGAAGAATGCGTTGTAAATAACGACACCCTCATTCACAAATCAGGAAAAACAGTAAAAGCAATAGTAGTTGTTCACGTATTTGGCAATATGGCAGACATGGAATCAATAATGTCTATTGCTAACCAATATCATCTAAAGGTAGTAGAAGACGCAACAGAAGCTCTTGGCACTCATTATACAGATGGTAAGCTAAAAGGGAAATATGCCGGCACTATTGGTAACTTTGGTTGTTACTCTTTCAATGGCAACAAAATTATAACCACTGGTGGTGGCGGGGCAATTACTGCCGATTCTGCAGAAGAAGTTGCACATTTGCAGTATTTATCCACCCAAGCAAAAAATGACCCGCATTATTACATCCATGATGAAATTGGTTTTAACTACCGCATGACTAATCTTCAGGCAGCATTAGGGGTTGCCCAGATGGAAGAGTTACCTGAATTTATCACTCGTAAACAAAACAATTACAATGAGTATAAAAAGCTGTTCGAAGGCTTTGAATTTGCTGATCTCATGCCATTCAGAGCTAATACAAGCTCAAACAAATGGTTTTATTCGCTTAAAATCAACCGCAACAGAATAAAAGCTTCGATGCGTGAAATAATCACAGCACTTGAAAAGAAAGGTATTCAGACTAGAGCTATCTGGGGCCTCATCAATGAACAGAAACCTTACAAAGACTTTATTGCTTACCAAATCGAAAAGGCAAAGATGTTCAGCGAATGCATTCTGAATATTCCCAGTAGCACACAGATTACCAAAGAAGAAATCAAAACAGTTGCTAATGAAATCAAATCTCTCTTAAAGGCTCTTGCAAATGACTAACTTAAGACTGGAAGATTTTCTCTGCACAGGCGACATTTCAATAGTGATTGCCATGCAAAGAATCAGCAATAACAGACACGGTATCTTGTTCATTACAGATTCCGCATTGCATCTTCTTGGTAGTCTGACAGACGGCGATATCAGACGATGGCTTGTAAAAACAGGTGATTTAGCAGCACCAATAACGAAAGTTATGTTTAAATCACCAAGCTTTGTTCTTGAAAACAACAAAAACAAAGCTCTTGAAATAATGCGACGAAAAACCATTACAGCTCTGCCAGTCTTAGACACAAACAAAACAATTATTAGCATTGTATTTGCTTCTGAAAATGAATTGCCAAACAAGAAGCGAGAGCATAATCTTAAAGATATCTCTGTTGTTATTATGGCTGGCGGAAAAGGCACTCGCCTGTATCCGTATACTAAGATTCTACCTAAGCCACTGATACCAATAGGCGACATACCTATTATAGAACGTATAATCAACTCATTCTGCGATTACAATATAAATGACTTTTACATACCAGTTAATTACAAAAAAGGTATGATTAAATCATACTTCAATGACTTAAACCCAGATTATTCAATCACATACATAGAAGAAGACAAACCTCTTGGAACAGCGGGCAGTCTCAAACTAATTGAAAAAAAATTTGATAAACCAGTTATCGTAACGAACTGCGACATCTTAATTGATGCTGACTATGAAGATATCTATAAACATCATTTGAATTCAGGAAACAAACTTACAATAGTTTCTGCTCTAAAAAAAGTAGTTATTCCATATGGAGTTCTTAATGCCGGTAAAAAAGGCATTATAGAATCAATGGAAGAAAAGCCCTGCCTTTCTTACTTTGTAAAT
>JAZUDR010000229.1:0-19248 GCA_045639725.1 Candidatus Avigastranaerophilus sp.
TCTTCTGAACCGCTATGTTGAATCTGATTTAAGCAAGCAGGAGCCCTGGATGTTTGAAGCAGAGGTCAACGTCAAATTCGACAGCAGCAAAGAAACAAAGCCATTCTTCATCAGAGGCTTTGCAGATCGCGTTGACAAAGACGAAGGCGGTAGCGTCAGAATCATAGACTTCAAGACCAGAGAATACTCTGAAGCAGCCCACGAAGGTTATAAACGTCAGCTAGCACTATACAGAATAGCCAGCAATCGCGGCATATTAGGTGAAACCGGTTGTCTGAACTTCCCAAGCTCTTATATAGCCTATCTGAATCCGAAGGGCCTTGATCTAAGAGAAATAGAACCAGACCTGGAAGGCTTTGAGGAAGAAGCAGCCAAGGTTGTAGCAGCCATCCGCAAGGAGCACAACTGGTATGCAAAAGAATCCCCAAACTGCAACCAATGCCCCTTCAGAAAGCTTTGTAATAAAAATAGCAAAATTCTTACTGCTTAAGAGTGCAGTAGGAGAAGACTAACTGGGATTCGCTGTCTAGGTTTGCTTTTATTTCTATTTTTGCGTCAAAATCCTCTGGAATTTCGTAATCAGGCTTACCCAAGGTATAAATCTGCATGGCCAGGAAATATTTAAAATAGCCATCTTCAATGCATTTTTTCATTAATTCACGGCAATTAACATAAACATAATCTTCAACAGCGCTGTAGCCTAATGGGGAATAAATAAAAGGCTTGGAACAAATAAGGCAATAATCATTGCTTTTATAATACTTATTCAGAATATTTCTTGAAACCCTATATTCTTTATAACTAACCAATTGATTGTAACCACAAGGCTTTTGGGAAAGATCAGACCAGTAAATAAATGGAAGTACACTGACCAATACTAGACAAACTGCCGAAAAACAACGTTTCTGGTATTTTTCATTGCATTTTACAAGCGCATATATTGCAAAGAATACTATTAATGGTAAAAAAACCAAAGCAAGTCTATTTGCTGTTGCATGCCTAAAATCAACAAGAACATACATGAATCTCACCAACGCATGCAAAGCATAAAAAACAAAAGCACTTGTCCAGAATATTCTTAACCCCTTTGAAGCCTTTTTTTTCAATAAGTTACAAAGAATGATTACCAAACCAATCACAGCAATATAGCTTACAGGGGCTATAATGCAATACTCTGTTTTTTCTGTAAAAAAGAATTCTAAAGCATTTAAGAAATTTTTATATACAAAACGAAGGCCGAATACATCTGCAGGGTTCTTGTTTTCCCACCAAACAGCAGTATCACTGATAATTCTCAGCCATGGGACCGGAATACACAGTATTGGGAAAAGCAGCATCTTATACGATAGTTTGCTATATTCAATTTTTGGCAACAAAAAGAAAATAACAGGAACAGCAATAAATATAGCCAATATTGATTCATAACGGCTTTGCCCAATCAAAGGAATGCCCATAATCAAAACTTCTGCCAAAGCAGCCGTAGGATTATTGATAAATTTATAAAGAACCAAAAATAAGATTAAGGTGCATAACAGATTAAATAATTCAAAGCCTGCACAAGCTGAATATATCAAAAAAAGCGGATATGAGCCCAAAAGAATCATACCGCAGATTCCCCATACCCTACCAAATTTAAGTTGTATCAGATAATAAAACAGGAATAAGCTCATGACACCAAAGCTAAAATTAGCAATAAAAATATTATCCGGGTTATATCCAACAATGGAATGAAGCAGGCTTACCAGATACTGAAACAACAATGGGCGCTTGTCTATCATATTTGCAAAAACCAGTTGCTTACCATCCGGCTTATAAATAGACGATAGAGGCAATACAGAAACCTTTGACTCGGCCAGCGCTTTGGTGTCAGATAAAATAACTGCTTCATCAGTCAGAATTCTGAAATCAGGCTTACAAACATAAAAGCCTATAGACATTAAAGTAACAGCAATAATAAAAGCTACCCAATTACTTTTTAAAAAGCCTGTGATATTTTGCCATAACGACCTATGGCCCTGTGAAGCCTTGCTACCAGCTCTATATGCATCAATAATAGAAACAAACCAGATTATTAATTCAAAAGTCAGGAAATAATATATAAGAACCATGTAATAATTGCTGATTTCCTGATTGGTAAAAGCAAAAAAGCCAAACCAGACAGACATCAAACCTATTATAGCAAAGAGGATTATTTTTTTACCGATACCCATATATTGTTCCAAACATCTGAAGCTTTATAAAAAAAAACTGACTAAGACTATTATAAATAGTTTTAGTCAGTTTTTCATTCTAAAATTATTTAATTAGATTATTTGAGCACCATTTTATGGAATATTTTCTTACCTTTTTTTATCTTTGTGCCTGCTTTAAGCATTTCTTCGGTAATCTTGAAATCCTGAGCTTCAACTTTATTGCCGTCAACAGTGATACCACCCTGTTTAACCAAGGTTCTGGCATCGCCTTTGCTCTTAGCAATACCGAGTTTAACCAAAGCATCAAGAATACCTATAGAACCATCTGTTAATTCTTCTGCTGCAATGGTAGTTGTAGGCATATTGGCATCATCTCCGCCACCAGCAAATAGTGCAGCAGCAGCTTCTGCAGCCTTATCAGCTTCTTCTTTGCCATGAACAAGTTCAGTAAGTTCATGAGCAAGAATCTTCTTCTTTTCGTTGATTCTGCTTCCGTCCCATTTTTCCATTTCTTCAATCTGTTCGATTGGCAGGAAGGTAAGCATGCGAATGCATTTCATTACATCTGCATCATCAACGTTGCGCCAATACTGGTAGAAATCGTATGGAGAGGTCTTCTTTGGATCAAGCCATACAGCATTACCAGCAGTCTTACCCATCTTCTTGCCCTGTGAGTCGGTGAGAAGAGTGATTGTCATAGCATGAGCGTCTTTGCCGAGCTTTCTTCTGATGAGTTCGGTACCACCGAGCATATTGCTCCACTGGTCGTCGCCACCAAATTCAAGGTTGCAACCAAGCTTCTGATACAGATAATAGAAGTCATAGCTCTGCATAATCATATAGTTGAATTCTAGGAAACTCAACCCCTGAGCCATTCTTTGCTTATAGCATTCGGCTCTGAGCATGTTGTTTACAGAGAAGCATGCGCCAACTTCACGAAGAAGGTCAATATAATTAAGATTGAGCAGCCAATCAGCGTTATTGACCATAGTAGCTTTGCCTTCGCCGAATTCGATGAATCTTTCCATCTGGCGCTTGAAGCATTCAGCATTATGATTAATATCTTCACGGGTAAGCATTTTGCGCATATCAGTGCGACCGGATGGATCACCAATCATTGTGGTGCCGCCGCCAATAAGTGCTACTGGTGTATTACCAGCCATCTGAAGTCTCTTCATGAGAGTCAAAGCCATGAAATGACCTGCAGTAAGGCTATCTGCAGTGCAGTCAAAACCAATATAGAACTTAGCCTTACCAGAGTTAACCAGTGTTCTTACCTGTTCTTCGTCAGTAACCTGTGCTATTAAGCCTCTAGCTTGAAGTTCTTCATATATACCCATTGATAGCAATCTCCATTTTTCTTATAGTTGATGAGTTGTGATTATAGCTATCTTTACCCAAAATATCAACCACTACTTTATACTGTCCCTATTCGGGCTATGGAGTTGTCTATTGGAAACAAGGAATTAAGAATTATACGAGGCGGGCTTTAAGAATGTCATGGAGATGCAGGAAACCAACAACGTGAGTTTCAGCATCCACTACCGGAAGTGAAGTAATAGCCTTGTCTTCCATGGTCTTTAAAGCTTCCATTGCCAGTCTTTCTGGATATGTGCGCTTTGGGTTGGCAGTCATTACTTCACTGATTGCCACATCAAGATCATTCTTCTTTTCAAAATAGCGGCGTAAATCACCATCACAGAAAACACCGAGAAGCTTCTTGCTGTCATCAACAATAACTAGTGCGCCAAATCCACCATGAGACATCTTAACAACTGCTTCACGCAGGATGACGTCTGGACCAACCATTGGGATTGAATCACCAGAATGCATCAAATCCTTAACAGAAATAAATCTGCGGCCCAAACTTCCTGACGGATGGAATCTAGCGAAGTCTTTTTCCTTAAAGCCCCTGGCTTCAATTAATGCACAAGCCAGAGCATCACCCAAAGCCAGACTGACAGTAGTAGAGCTTGTTGGAGCAAGGTTCAGCGGGCAGGCTTCTCTTGCAACGTAGGAATTTAAAACGATATCAGCATTCTTTGCCAGAGAGGATTCGACGTTACCAACCATGGCAATGATTTTGGCACCTATTCTTCTAAGGAAGGGAACAATGCGAATGATTTCTTCTGTTTCACCTGAGTTTGATAGAAGCAGAACAACATCATCCTCAGTAACCATGCCCAAATCACCATGAAGAGCTTCTGCTGGATGCAAAAAGAAAGATGGTGTACCAGTGCTAGCCATTGTAGCAGCTATCTTACCACCAATTAAGCCAGATTTACCCATTCCGCACACAATTAGACGGCCTGGTCCCTTTAAAATCAATTCCACAGCCTTTGTAAAATTATCATCTAGATTCTTGGTTGCTTCTTTTAGGGCTTCAATTTCATAGTTTAAAGCTCTTTTTGCAGATTCTAAAGGAGTTGTCATTTCATGCCTCAAAGTGTTGCCGGAACTTCGCGCCAGCTAAAAATTTCTTTCTGGATTGCAAGATCATACACATTGGTATAATCAACTTTTTTGTCTACTGTAAAATCATAGTCAGATCTTTCGAGAACGCTCTGCCAATCGTAATAAGTGATTCTTACGTCGTTTGGCATCTTGCGTCTGTCAAATTTGTCTACAGAGAGATTTCCAACTATATCCATATTACACAGTTTCTTCATTGAAGAGTCGGTTTTCAGTTCCATACCACCCTGGGCATGAATACTAGCTTCAATACGAGGGCTAAGGTTTCTGAACGGAGTTGTGAGACCAAAGCGTGACCAATCGCTGTCATGGTGAGGTTCATAAATAACCTTACCAGTTCTTGGTTCGTCATCCGAAGTATCAGTTTCATCGCGGAGAGCTATAATACCAAGACAGGACTGACAACCCTTATCGTCATCAAGGGTAAGAACGTCGCCACCAATGTAAACATTACCTTCAACGACAAGCAATCCCTGCCCTTTTACCCAACCTTCAAGGTATACATCACCCTTTACGTAGGTTACGCCATTGATTTCAACAGCATGGCTTGTGTCGTGAGCCTTGTTAGGATTGCCAAACCATTTATTATACTTATTGGCAACGTTTCTCCAGTCACCCCAACCATTAAGAGGCAATACCTTATTGTAGGTTACCTGGTTGCGTTCAAAAGCTTCAACATAGGTTACGTCCTGGAAATACTTACCCATTGTAGGATTTTCTTCAGGGTCTATAACTCTGTTTGCTATCTTTTTATAAACCTCTGCAGGATAGGTTTGAACCTGCTTTTCAGTGTATTCATTAACCTTCTTAGTGTTAGAGTGATAAAGCTCATCACTGCATTTTTCCCACCATGGATAGCTCAAAACACCCTGCCATTTGTAATATTCACGTGTTACAGGGTCATTGGCATATTCAATTTCTGTTTCAGTAAGGTTTGCGCCACCAGTCCAGCCAGTCCAGCCCATACCCATATCAAGCCATGGATGTTCCATTTCATTCTTCATGCCAGAAAGCATAAGCCACTTTGGAAGGTCTACAGCAACGCCGTCCTTCATAAAAGTCTTGCCACCCTTGATAATGAATTCCCATGGATCCCAGAAATCGAAGGTATCAATCTTAAAGGAATCATCAGTAGCTTCGTTAATGTAAAAGCTATGACCTGGAGCAATCATACCGATAGAATTGCTATTAATACCGCCCTTAAGAAGAACGGCCTTGATTTTCTTCTTTACTTCAACCTGTTTCTTGGAATTATTGAAAACGCCCATTGAATTAATGGTCAAAGTACCTTCTCGGAGCAAATCCTTTGGAATTTCGGTTCCACCTGAAGTGACAGATGACCTGTTGTCGACCTGCCATTCAACGTTGGCTTTTATGTCGCCGCCTTCAACCAATGCGGCTACCTTGCCTTCACCTTTTGCTAATCTTGTAAGGTCTATTTCAATAGTGCCAGAATCCTGTGTTGTAATCATCTTATAGATGGCGTTGTCCTTAGAACTCATTTGGCTTTTGATAGTAAAAAGACTTTCTTCAACGCCAGATTCAGCCAGGAGCAAGGCTACAGTAGCGTCAACGTAGTTTTCAGACAAATGAACTTCACCGCGCATAAAATGCATCATACCAAAAACAATAAGGCATACAAGCCCGATTGTACAAATAGTAAAAAACAGTGCTATACCATGTTTCCTTTTATTAAGTCTTATCATGACAGTGCTCCTGTATGTGTTATCCTGATTATAAGATTATTCCGTACACTATTACTAAATAATAGCAATCATTGCAGTTTTTAGCAACCTTTTCAACCAATATAAATTGTTAAGGTTTACTAATTTCAGCAGTATCAGATGCAGCCTTTAAACGTCCAATCCAAAAATATCTATTTCCTTTCTTCCATTCAATCTGTGGAAAATCACCAGGAACGTAGGTAAGAATTAATCTATCTTTAGATGTCATTTTATTTATCCACGGAAGAAAATCATCTGGGAGCTTACCATCGTTATAGCCAATATTTCTTAATGTCTGCAAATCTTCTGGAAGCATAAGTGCAGATTCAAAGCCAAGTATATATTTCCATGGAGCTGTTGGATATTCATAAAAATGCTTATAGAAAACAACCATATTATCGCTATATACAATGCCGCCTGGCTGTGGTTCCCAACCCTTCAATTCTTTCTGGAGTTCTTCGTTAAAAAAATCAATAGCCTGGGCTCTGACTGTTCTTGTATACCTACCTCCAGCATCATTGGTAATGCACATAACCATAGCTACGACAACAAACATTGCAAGGCAGTATCTAACCCTTGGTTGTTTCAAGAAAGTAGATACGTTGATTAAATCACCCAATCTGCAGGATGCCCAAATCAGAAGGGCAATTCTTCCCCAATCTAACCAAAAGCGCCATACTGCAACACCACAAAGCCAGCTTAACAAGACTAAGATAAAAACAGGGTCTTCGGTTAAGCTTTTGAACGTCAGCTTTTTTTTGATATAACAAAAGGCAATAATCAAAGCAATAAAAATAGCGCTGTATAAACTCTGCTTTCCAGAAGCTAATTCACTTACCAGCAACCAGTTATAAGTTGGTTCGCTAAAAATCTGAAAGGTTGCAGCAAAGTGGAAATACAAAAATTCATAAAAATCGCCTGAAATAACAGCTCCAAGAATTGTGGAAAGAATAAGCAAGCCAACCTGCTGTAATGTGTCCTTTGTTTTTCCACTTAAAAAGAAAGAAGCAGGAATCAAAAGAAAGAGATACCAGCTACCGTGAACCCAAACGCATAATGTAAAAATAATTAGAGTTAATAAATATTTTACCCAACCTTTTCTGAACCAAGCAAAATTTTCTTTATCAGAAGCAGTTTTCCAAATATGCATTAGCAAGATTACCGCCGAACCGGAAAAAATATAAGGTCTTCCAAGAAGCATCCTGCCGTCCAAGCCACTTTCAACGTTGGAGAAAATTAACAAAGCAAGGCACCAGCATATAGGAGACGGTGAAGTTAAGGCCCCACAAATATTTATCAGACAAAAAAGACCAGCCACAGAAAAAAACAGCAGATCAGTTTTATCAAAGCCACAATGTTTATGCAGAAATCTTAAAATTGCATGCCAACCCGGGTTATGATCTGAAGCAAATTTTTCATCAATAACAACAATATCGTTCCATTTAGCTTCCGTAGTAGCAAAAGCCACATGTCTTAATGCATCATCAGAAGGAGCCCAGCCATAGGCTAGTATTTTAAAGGGTATATAAATCAAAGCTAAAAGAACAACCAATAACAAAATCAGTGATTCTCTATTTTTTATGAAACCTTCTATTTTTTCCCAAACATTAAATGACTTTATTGCTTCTGATTCTGACATATTTTTCCCTTATGATGAATTCCAAAAATTTTAGCATAGGTTAAAAAAAAAGGGAACTTAAAAGGCACCGCTTCGAAAAAACTTCGAAAAAAAAATAATATGTCGATAAATTGACAAGATAATAAAAAATAGAGGCAAACAAAATAGTAAAGAGCATTGCGAAAAATTTAATAGTCATCCTTGTTGTGGTGCAGCTTTTCTTAATCGGTGCATACATGCAGACCGACTCCTTGACCACAGAAGATCTTCCTGATTACGAACAGGAAGAAGTATTCTTTGACATGAAATCATCTAATGGCAAAGAAGACGAAACAGGTTTTGACTTTTTAACCGAAGACCAAATGCCTATCCCGGAGCACTGTGAGGAAGACGCTCCAATAAATGGAATCAAGTCATATAGCCTTAAAAACAATAAAAAAGCTGAAGAAACTACAAAAGAAGAAAACATTTCTTCAAAAGAAAAAAAACAAGCAACAGAAAAAAGCTCAAAGTTACAGAGCGATATCCATGTTACAAATATGACCATACGCAGAGAAGCAACCTATGATATCGCAGAATTCTCTCTGAACAAACCAGTTAAGATTATGCGCAAGAATCAGGGTGGCAATCTGCTGAAGATACGAACTGCTTCCCCAATTGTTGTTGACAATAAGAAAAAAGTGCTTCAGGAACTTAACGACAGATTTGAAAAAGTTGCCATCTATGAAACAGAGCATTATACAGAACTGATTTTCAGTGCAAAAGGCAGAATAGGCAATCCATATACAGCTTCAGACACAACAGACATTTTTAAGCTTTGTGTTCCATACCAGAGCAAAAAGAGTCGTTTCGCCCTAAGAAAAGGTCAGGAAGTAGCAGAAGGGCTTACATACTACAAGGACCGTGGCAAATCAGGAAAATCTGGATTTTCTGATGTTCATATTTTGCGAATCGAACCACTTTCTGATAAAATACAAGTGTTACCGATTTTGGCCAATGAAGGTATAGCCCAGAGAGAAAATCTTTCATCTATGTGCAAGCGCTACAACGCTGTTGCAGGCATAAATGGCAGTTATTTCACCTGGAGAGGCGACCCAATCGGAACTTTAATAATTAATAGAAAATTAATAAGTTCCCCTTTGTACAAAAGGTCAGTTTTTGGTATAACAGAAGATGACACATTAATTTTTGGGAATCCGGACTTTTCAGGAACTCTAAAGTCTGGTAATATCTCAGTAAAAATTGATGCAGTCAACCAGCCCCGCCGTGGCAGTTCGCTTGTAGTATTTACACCAGAATACGCAAGAAGTACCATGACAATGGAAAACGGTAAAGAATTTGTTCTTGTGAAAGGGAAAATCGTTGGCATCCATGCCAAGGACGCTCTCATTCCACCAGACGGTGTTGTTGTTTCAGCCGGTGGCGTAAAAGCCTCACTACTGAGCAAACTAACTCTTGGTCAGAGCATAGAATTGGATTATTCTATCGACAAGCCGTGGAACACTATTAAGCATGCTCTTTGTGGTGGTCCAAGACTTTTGGCCAATGGTAAAGTAAGCATCAACGGTGTCGAAGAAAAATTTGACAATTCCATTATCAACGGAAGACATCCACGAACTGCAGTTGCTATGACCTTCGACGGTGATCTACTATTAATCGTTGTCGATGGCAGAAAGAAAGACAGCCCAGGCATGAAGCTTGATGAACTGGCAGAATACCTGAGAAGACTAGGTTGTATTTCTGCAATAAATTTAGATGGTGGGGGTTCGACAGCGATGTATCTAAATGGTAAAATAGTAAACAGACCATCGGATGGAACGGAGCGTAGAATTTCAAATGGGATTCTCGTTACAAAGAGATAAATTGTTAAAAAAGCTTATCGGAGCACTATTTATAGCATTCCTATTATGGAGTGCTATACCAGTTTTAGCCACTGAAGTTGAATTTATGCCACTGAAAGAAATAACTGTTGGCATGAAAGGCTTCGGGAAAACTGTCATTGCAGGTAGAAAAATAGAAAAGTTTGACGTAGAAGTACTTGGAATAGTCTCTAACAATAAAATAAATGAAAGCACCCTTATAAATGGGAAATCAATCTTAGTTAAGGTAAGTGGCGATGTAATCAAACGGGCCGGCGGGATTGCAGCTGGCATGAGTGGAAGTCCTGTTTACATAGACAATAAGTTGGTTGGTGGTATAAGTTCTGGCTGGTTAATGACAGACCACACAGTTGGACTTGTAACTCCGATTGAAGAAATGCTTGAAATATGGGATTATTCTGCAACCCCCAAAACATCAAAGCTACCAGAGTCTAATGGTCTAAGAAAGCTTTATTTAAATAGTCCCATAATTATAGGCTCAGAAAAAATAGACTGTATTATTGAAGCTCCTTATAAATTAGCCAGTCTGGTGGTTCCAGAAAAAGGCGAAGCTGTTTTTTCACAGGCAGCTGCCGAAATCAGAATTGATGATGTAAATAAGAACAAGATTTCTGAAACAATAAAAGCAAGACTAAGCCGTAAGAATATCGTTGTATCCGACAATCAGGATAATCCCAATGATTCAGACAGTATGTCCGGCTACTTTGCAGTAATTTCTCCAGATTATTATGAACCAGGTTCTTCCATAGGCATACAACTTGCCAGAGGCGACATAAATGTAACTACCATAGGAACCTTAACCCATAGGGATGGTCAGAAAATACTCGGTCTAGCTCATCCATTCTTGAAGAAAGGATTTGTCCAATACTTACTGACTGGTGCTTACATACACCATTCCTTCGGTAGTGTTCAAATGCCATTCAAGATAGGTGCTCCAACAGAAATGCTTGGAACAGTCGAACAGGACCGTGAAAAAGGCATCAGTGCGACAATAGGTAAATTGCCAGCCATGATACCGATTAAAATAGATGTAACCGACAAAACCCTAGGTGTAGAAAGAAACATCAACTACCAGATTGTTCGTGATCATTCTGTTCTCAACAATGTTCTGGACACAACAATGCTTCAGGCCTTAGAAGGCGCAATAGACCGAGAAGGTCCTGGCACAGCTCTAATGAGTATTTCTGTAGATTGTGCCAGCAAAAGTGGTGAAAACTATACTTTCAGACGAGAAAATCTGTTTTACTCAAAAACAGATATAAGTCAAGTTCTCACCAATGAAGTAACAAGCCTTGTAGATTTAATATGTGAAAGCGAATTTGAAGAAGTATTGCCAACAAGACTCCTTCTAAAGGTAGAAATAGAACATAAGCGCAAAACACTTGTAATAGAAAAGGTTGAAGTAAAGAATTCTTCAATATCCAGCGGTGGTGTTCTTGACGTAGAAGTTACCCTGAAACCATTCAGAGAACCAAAATTTGTCAGAAAAGTTAAGCTTCCTATACCCCAGGATATTGGGAAAGAAAATCTAACACTTTCAGTATTTGGCCTTAATATGAAAGTAGAAGACCTTGATGTTCCTGTAGATGCTAAAGAAACCAAGGCCTCATCCTTTAAGCTTGACGATAATCCGGTCACAGACTTTTCTTCTGTCATGCGTAATTGGTCTAGTGCACCAAAGAACTCAGACATACTATTCCAGTTGACAGTGGAAGGCGACGAAACAAAGAAGCTGAAAATGAATAATAAAGACCATGAAATTCAGCCAACAAATCAAGTAGTTACAGGCAGAGTAGACACTACTCTGACTTTAAGCGAGGAATAAAGTGAATAAAAGCATTGAGAAAATATCAGAGCCACTAATAAATGCTCTAACCGGTTTTGTAACAGCGGCTGGGAAACAGACAACCTTGTTTTTGCAGACGCTATTCTGGACCTTTAAAAGTATCCAGAAAAACCGTTTCGGATTTAAGAATCTGATAGATCAAATGTCAAGAATAGGCGTAGAATCTATTCTGATGGTAGTCATCACTGGCTTATCTGTAGGTATGGTTCTGGTTGTTCAGACAGGCTTCCAGTTTGCAAGATTTGGTGCGCAAAGTTATGTTGGTGGTGTTGTTGGTCTTTCCATGACAAAAGAACTTGCCCCGATTCTCACTGCTATTGTATTGGCCGGCAGAGTAGGAAGCTCCATTGCAGCAGAGCTTGGCACAATGAAAATCACAGAACAGATTGACGCTTTGGAAACAATGGCCGCCAATCCTGTTGAATATCTTGTTGTTCCAAGATTCTGGGCATGCACTATAATGCTTTTCTTCCTCACTGTTATCTCTAATGTAGTTGGTATGATTGGTGGTTCTGCAGTTGCAGTAGCTCAGATGGATATGACGTTGGTATCGTTCACAGATTCAGTTCTAAGAATGCTTCGCGTGTATGACCTTATGGGTGGTCTGTTCAAATCAATAATATTTGGTGGAATCATAGCAATCATTGGTTGTTACAAAGGCTTTGAAACAACCGGTGGTGCCGAAGGCGTTGGTAAAAGCACGACAGACTCAGTTGTTATCTCTATCATGCTTATACTCGGCACAAATTACTTCCTGACAGAAACCATCAACCGCCTTGACGCAGTTTATTCAGCTTATTTAATATGATTATTGTATCAAACGTTCATAAAAGATTCGGCCCCAAGCAAGTATTAAAGGGCGTAAACCTAAAGATTTACGATGGCGAATCCCTTGTAATTCTTGGGCCGTCAGGCTGCGGGAAAAGTGTTCTTCTGAAGCACATTATTGGTCTGATGCAGCCAGATAGTGGGCAGGTTCTCATTGATGGTGAAGACATCAGCAAATTTAATGCAGAAAAGCTAGACTCCCTGCGTCTGCGCATGGGTATGCTCTTCCAGTCTGCAGCTCTATTCGACTCTATGAATGTTGAAGATAATGTTGCTTTTGCGGTAAGACGTCACACTCATTTGTCTAAACTGGCAATGCATCATCTTGTTTCTGAAAAGCTTGAAATGGTTGGTCTTCCAGGCACAAACTATCTGATGCCATCGGAATTATCAGGCGGTATGAGAAAAAGAGTCGGTCTTGCCAGAGCAATTGCAATGGAACCAGAAATAATACTCTACGACGAACCAACCACTGGTCTTGACCCAATCATGACCTCTCAAATCGACGAATTGCACCTTAGCTTGAAAAAGAAGCTTGGTGTCACTTCCATAGTTGTAACCCATGATATGAAATCTGCATTCCGTGTTTGTGATCGTGTAGCATTGCATTACGGTGGTCAGATTGTAGAAATAGGCACAAAAGAAGAATTTCTGAATTCACCCAACCCAATGGTCCAGCAGTTCATCAAAGGGGAATCCCAAGGCCCAATGACTCTGCTTTGATAGACTGAATAGGAGAGATAGATATGAATACCACCATGAACCAAAATATAAAAGTAGGCATTATGTGCTTAGTCACAACTGCCCTATTGATTTTTATGATATTCAAGATAGGCGATTTAAGTCTGTCTGAAAAGGGCTATAAATTCATAATAAGCTACTATAACTGTGGCGGTTTAAGTAAAGGCTCTGGCGTAAGCATGGCGGGCTATAGAATTGGCAAGGTAACCCAAATAGAATTAAGCGACGACATGGTTTATGTTCATTGCTATATTTCAGACAAGAATGTTCATATCCGCAGAAATTCAACCTTCACAATCACAGGTGAAGGGTTAATGGGTGATAAGCACGTTGAAATCATCCCAACAAGAGATTTTACTTCTCCTTATGTAGCCGATAATGAAGTAATAGCCGGCACCAATCTTACTAACCTTGATACCCTCGTAGATCAGGGCAATATTCTTCTTCAGAGACTACAGGAATTGACCGCCTCAGCAAAAGACATCATTGGTGACCCGGACCTCAAGGAAGATACAAGAACTATTTTCCGCAATGCAAGAAACGCAACCGACAACATCAACGAAGTTACAGTATCTGTTAGAAATAGAAGCGATCATATAATTGAAAATCTGGATAAGATTCTTAATAGCGTTTCAACTGAAATTGATAAGAATCGTCAGGATATTAAGAAAATCGTTGAAAACTTCAAGAAAATCAGCGATAGCATAGATGATATAGCCGGTGGTAGCCGTGAAAATCTTAAAGACATCATTGCTAACGTAAAGAAATCAACAGAAAAGCTTGATGAAATGATTGCAAAGCTTAACGAAAACGATAAGCTTACAAATGACGTCAGAGCAACAGTAGACTCACTCAAGGACGCTTCTGAAAATGCCAAGGAAATAACCAAGGAAGTAAAGGAAATCATCGTTGATAAGGACGTTAGAAAGCAGATAAGCACTACCCTGGACGATGCCCATAAGCTTGCCCAGACAGTTGATAAGGTATTCCTGAACATCAAGCAGACAAGAGTAGACTTCAAATATATGCTCAGATACGACAAAGATTCTGAAGATTTACTGTCTGATATAAATGTAGACCTTTATCCGAATGAAACCTATTTCTTCCGTCTAGGCTGTGATGACGTAGGTGGAGAAAACTATGCCAATGTCATGCTGGCCCGTGACGCCAACACCAAGTTCATAAAGAGAGCTGGTGTTATGAAATCCAAGGTTGGAATAGGCGCAGACTATAAATTCTCACCAAATCTTATGCTTAGTGTTGATATCATAGACACCAAGGATACCCAGATAAGAGCCAAAGCCAGCTACATACTCAATGAACACATAACCTTCGAATTAAGAGTAGATGACGCTTGCGATGACGACCAACTTAGCTTTGGTCTTGAATACTTATTCTAATCAAGGACAATTTCTATGGCAGAGCTCGTTAGTTCAAAGCCAAAGATACTAATACTGACAACTGGCGGCACAATAACAATGCTAAAGAGCGGTAATGGTGCTCTTCAGCCTTGTGAAAATGCCGAAAAGCTGATAAACGCAATACCAGAATTAAGTTTATTAGCAGAAATAGAAATACTTCCAATAGTAAATATAGACTCAAGCAATTTCACTCCAAACGTATGGGTGCAGATTGCAAAAGCTATTTTCCAACGCATAAAGGATTTTGATGGCTTTGTTGTTGCCCACGGCACAGACACAATGTGTTATACAGCCGCAGCTCTTTCCTTTATGTTGCAGGAATTGAACAAACCAGTAGTCATAACAGGCGCTCAGGTTCCATTGGAAGAAATAGGCTCAGATGGTCGCTCTAACCTGATTAACGCAGTCAGAGTTGCTATATCGGATCTGGCTGAAGTTGCAATAGTATTTGGTTCCCAGATAATCAGAGGAACAAGAGCCAAAAAAATGTCTGCTTTTGATATGCAAGCCTTTGTTTCAGTAAATGACGAGCCTCTTGGCAAAATCGGCCTTTCTATAAAATATGATGCATCTGCGCATATGAGAAGCCGCAAGAAACCGTTACTGCAAGCATTTTTAAACAATAATGTAGCCATGATACCTGTTTATCCTGGAATAAAACCAGAAATAATAGAATATCTTGCCCAAAATCATGCAGGTATTGTTATTGAAGGCTATGGTGCAGGCAATCTTCCAACAGACGAAAACATTAACCTCATACCAGCTATCAAAGCAGCAGTAGATAGGAAAGTTCCTGTAGTAGTATGTACTCAGTGCATGCTCGGTTCGACAGAAATGGAATTATACCAGGTTGGAAGAGCAGCCTTGGATGCAGGCGCAATCCCAGCTATGGATATGACCCCGGAAACAACAATGGTAAAACTCATGTGGGTTCTTGGCCAAACAGATGATATAGGAACTGTAGAATCAATGATGCTAAAAAGCTTCTCTGGAGAACTGAACGAGGTAAATTAACTTGAAAAATTGTCCTGAATGCGGCAAAGAATTACCAGATGAAGTAGCCTATTGTATTTTTTGTGGTACAGACGCCTCAAGAAGCAAGCTATATAAAACAACAAGAAGGGTATTTTTCATAACCCCGTTCTTTTTGTTGCTAATAACATTGGGCTTAAGTTATGACCTCTCTGTTGAAGCATTTGTTGAAACATCATTAACCGCAGCAGGAGCTCTTTCATGCGTGTATTTTGCTGGTGCAGCCCTGCTAGGTATTTTCAGATTCTTTTTCAAGGTCTATGTAATTCCAGGAAGCTTTCTGACTGCTGGCATTACAGCTCTAATAAACGGTTTAACAACATTAGTTGCGGTTGAAGTAATAGAAAAATATTACCTATTGGAAAAAATAGACCGATTAGGTCCGTCTGCCAATTTAAAAAATCACCTAATGCTTTTGGCAATGATTATTATACCTTTACAGATATTAGAAACACTTGCCATTTCAGCAAAAGCCAAGATAAATACGAAACCAGACACAGCAACCGGATTATTCCAGAAGCAGTTTTATAAAAAAGCATATGTTATCATTCCGATACTTTACATAGCACTTACCAGCATAGGCGTATACCAGCTTCAGGAACCAGCGCAATATGCGCTTTTAACAGAAGGTCTTATCTCGGTCTCTGCCTTAGAAAAAGCCGAAAAAGTGCTTAATGATGGTTTGAATAAGTTCCAGAATGACGCACTATTATGCAGTCTTAAAACAAAGCTCTTAACAGAATCTGTTTTCTTTGCAACGAACCTTAAAATCCCAGATATAAAGGAAGCATTGAATTACGCAGAAAAAGCTGCCACACTAAAACCAGAATCTCCTACATATAAACACAATCTAAGCTTGATGCTGGAATTGAACCGTAGTCAGGAAGAAGCAATCAGAATAGCTTCTGAAGCTGCATCGTTAGCTCCAACCGATACCTTTCTCTGGCAGCATCTAGGTAACCTTAATCATAAATACAGACATTACGACGATGCGATATATGCCTATAACAAGCTATTATCTATAGATCCTGACAATGCCCTCATCCTGAATAATCTTGCCTACACCTTGTTAGCCAGCAAGAAAAATCCAGCATTAGCCCTAAGTCTGGTCCAGAAATCCGTGGAATTGGATTCAACAATCCTAGCAAGCAGAGATACCCTGGCATGGGCCTATTACAAAAACGGGCGTTTTCCAGAAGCCTTAGAAGCAATCAGCTTCCTATACAAAGAACGTTCAGAAATATCACCGGAAATAGATTTTCACTATACCGCAATATTAAATGCCATGGGATTGCTAAATAATCCTATTGAAACGTTCGATAAGATGATAGTAAAACCCGAAGTTGCACTGAATCGGGACTTAGTTCTTGAAATAATTGAAGAGCGACAAAAAGCTGAAGAAAAGAGCCAAAAGTTAAATGAGTAACCTTGGACAAAAGTTACATTTTGCGAATAGCAATAATCTTAAATCGTATAGTATTTTTGCTTTTCTTTTCTTATTTCTATTTATTTCAAATAGTGCGCACGCTGTTCTTCATATTGACACCAGTTATTCCGGAAGATTCCGCAACCATCCAGGTTTTGCAAAAATAATGGCAGATTTGCCTTTTGTATATCAGGAAGCTTTTCTTAAAATCAACAAAGCTCTCGGAATCCCGGTAAGAGAGCAGATGAACGTAGTTGTCCTATTCTCAGACTGCCTAACCTACAAGGGCTTCAGATTGAGAGGGAAAAGACAATCAGTAAAAACTGCCTCTAAAATTCTTGTTCATTACATTCACCTGGACTTAGATTTCCTTATTGCAGGCCAGGCAACCCTTGCAGAAGAAATGACCCATGAAATGACTCACGCTATTATGGCTGACAGCATGGGCTTAAAGGAATACGACATGCTTCCGATGTGGATAAAGGAAGGAACTGCCGTTCACACCGCCGATCAGGGGCTTGCCCGTATCAAAGCCCTTACAAGAAAAGGGTTTGATATAAATGCAATAGGCGGTGAAGACGAAAACATCCACGGCAATCCTATTTCTCTTGAAAAATATGTAGAAAATTATCTCAAGGTAAGCTTTCTGGTAAAAACCTTTGGTGTAAACGCATTCCATCGTTTCATAAAAAAGCTGATGAAATCTAGCAACGTTAACGCAGAATTGGCTAATTGCTTCAATGGCTTAAACGAAGAAGTCATGAACCAGTATTCGAGTCAGTTTATCAAAAACACACTTATAGCTAACACGCGTCCATCAACAGCCCGAGAAAACATGCTCAAAGGCGTAAAATACTTTGATGAAGGTGAATATCTTTCTGCTAGACTTGCCCTTACAGACGCACTTTACGGTGGTTTAACCGACAGTGAATTCCAAAAAGCAGCCTATCTGCTGGCAGAATGCTACATACAGGAAAGAAATCCCCAAGGTGCGCTTCATTTGCTGAAGCAGTTCAAGCCAGATCCCAACAACATTCCGGTCGACAGATACGAATTTCTCAGAGCTTATTCACAATATGCCACAGGCCTGATAACAAGCGCATATTTTGGTTTTAAGAAAACTTTTGAAATGACCAACAATCAGGCTGTCAAAGAAGGTTCCTTGTATTACATCATAAGAATCCTTGTTGAACTCGGTAACTACAACGAAGCAAGAAACGTTTCACTCATGCTCCAGAAGCAGTTTCCCAAGAGCAGTTATATAAAACTGGCTAACCTGATCATCAGATAACCACTGATTTATTTGCAACGGATTTCATTTGACACTTTTTATTACACGTGTTAAGTTTTTTAGCGGTTGAGAAAACCGCATTTTATGTACAAAGGATGATTGAATATGAAAAACAAAATTAAACAGGCTGCAGAATACATTCTCTCTAAGATTTCTGAAAGACCAACAGTAGCATTAGTTCTCGGTTCTGGTCTTGGCAAATTTGCAGAAACCTTGGAAAATCCTGTATCCATTAACTATGCTGATATTCCACACTTCCCAGAATCAACAGTTAAGGGTCATGCTGGTAAACTCGTTATCGGTAAAAAGGGTGGCAAGGTTGTTGTTTGTATGCAGGGCCGCTTCCATTTTTATGAAGGCCATAATATGCAGGCTGTTACCTTTGCAATGCGCGTTATGCATGCTATCGGCGCTGAAGACGCTATCGTCACTAACGCTGCCGGTGGTCTCAATCCAAAATATTCAGTCGGCAACCTTATGCTTATGACTGACCACATCAACTTCATGGGCACCAACCCATTAATCGGCCGCAATGACGAAGAAATGGGTCCAAGATTCCCAGCAGTTCAGGGCATTTACAACAAAGACCTTATCGCTTTGGCTGAAAAGGTTGGTAAAGACATGGGCGCTCCAATACAGAAGGGCGTTTACATTGCAGTAACTGGTCCAAGCTATGAAACTGCAGCAGAACTCAGAGCTTTCAGAACTCTCGGCGCTGACGCTGTTGGTATGTCAACCGTTCCAGAAGTAATCGTTGCAAGTCGGAGGCCAAGCGGT
>JAZUDR010000230.1:0-3403 GCA_045639725.1 Candidatus Avigastranaerophilus sp.
GCCTCGCAGGGGCGACTCCCTTCCGACGGCCTGCTTTCTCGGCCAGCAGCCAATAGCCAAAAGCCTATTGAAACATACTTTATACTTTCTTGGTATTGAACAATGCCCTGCTTCTAGCTTCTAGCTTTCAGCTTTCTCGGCCAGCAGCCAAAAGCTAATAGCCAAAAGCCTATTGTAACACACTTTATACTTTCTTAGTATTGAATAATGCCCTGCTTCTAGCTTCCAGCTTCCGATATGATACACCCCCCTCATTCGTCAGTGCTTCGCACTGCCACCTTCCCCCTAAAGGAGGAAGGCCTCGCAGGGGCGACTCCCTTCCGACGGCCTGCTTTCTCGGCTAATAGCTAGCAGCCAAGAGCCAACAGCCTATTGAAACACACCTTATACTCGCTTGGTATATTTCTCCGAGCAGATGGCAAAGTTCGTTTCACTTCGCTTTTAGCTATTAGCTTTTGGCTTTTGGCCGCGAGTTTCAAGCTTCAAGCTTCAGGCTTAAAGCTTCCTGCTTCAAGCTCACTTCAGAGCGTCCAATTCCTCGAGAGCAACCTTGCGCAGATTTTCAGGGCAGTCACTGGAAGCAACACACTTTTCAAGATAATGCTTAGCTTCATCTATTCTACCAATTTTCCTATAAATCAAAGCAAGGTCACGATTGTATACAGGATGATTCGGAACAAATCTCAAAGCTGCCTGCATGTAAGTGATAGCTTCTTCATCACGGCCAAGATTGGAGGCACAGATTGCCCAAGTGTTAAGAAGAGTCGGGTCTCGATGCTGAGAAGCTTCCGAAACCACCTTTGAATACTGATAGCCTTCCGCCCATTGATGGAACTGAGTATACATGATTGCTAAGGCTGCTTTTGCCTGCAATTCATAACTCGGATATTTAAAGCACTTTAGCAGATACTTTTCAGCCGTTGCTTTTACGCCTTCAATATCTTCCTTCTGAACCATACCATATCTAAGCATGTCAGCGCCTATCTTACCAGCATACAGGTAATACATAGAGCGTGCATCACCTGCGGTCAGTTTCAAGCCCTTAAGTGCTTCATTGTAAGCCAGTTGCATATTATTCATCAGATGATAATAAATGTGCAGCTTTCTGAAAATTACAGAATGATACGTAGAACGGGCATTGAAGTTAATATTCTTCCATGCCATATCAGCATATTTCAATGCTGAATCAGCATCCCTGGCAATCAATTCATACCAAGCAGAAAGCTTACAATAAGGATCGCCTGGTAATGGATCAAGCTCAATAGCTTCATCCAATAATTTCTTAGCAATAGTAACAAATTTCTGATAGTCCTTGTGATTTGTAAGCTGCATAAGCATTTCAGCTTCGCGGACTTTAGTATCAGCTTGCCAGCAACGATGTTCGTGATACAGATTTGAAACTGCGCCTACGATAGCAATTATAACAAGAAAATAACGGGCCCCATCCTTCAAGTCTATTGGAACACGATTAATTGGAGACTTGAAGAAATTTGTTCCTGTCAAAACAGGAATCAATGCTAGAAATACAAGAGCTAAGTCTGCTGTTTCTATTCTATGGAACGGGAAGTCAGGCAGTGAAGCAAATAGCTGAGAAACAATTGCAGCTCCCAGAGCTATAATCAAAACATGGTCACCATTAAGCTCAGACTCTTCAGTAAAGTAAACATCCTTTCTTAAGGAGGTCTGGATGGAACCATAAAGTCTCTTCAACAGGAACAGGAACAGAATCATGCCAATAATGCCTAATTCTGAGAAAATCTGAATCCAGTCATTATGAGCCTGTCTGAAGGTTACTGCAGTAAAGCTTTCGCGGTTATCTTCACTAAATACAGCCCCTTCCTTCAATGGGAAGAAATGCTTGAAGGAACCAAAACCTTTACCAAATAAAACAGTACCGATGTTTTCTGTGAAAGCCTGATTATTTCCATACCATACCCACATTCTTTCGTAGGTATTACTTACTAGTCTGTCTAACGTAAAAGTCAGCTTAATCTTGTCCCACATGGATTCTGACTGAATAGTCATAGCAGAAACAACTAAGCCCAACAGAATCAGAATTGCAACGATTCCGAAAAAGCCTCTATTCTTCTTTATCAGCTTAAAGCCCTTATCGTTAATAAGGATGCAGATAAGCATAAAAACAATACCTACTGCCAGACCTATAAGAGCTGCACGACATCTTGTCATATAAAGACCGTATGCTAACCAGCCGAATAAAGCGATTGAAACACATTTCATACCTATATTTCTGTAGTAGAAGAAGAATGCCAAAGGTATGAAAGCTACGAACATTACATATGTTCCGAGATAGTTTCTGTTCCCAAAGGTAGAAACAACAGAGCCCATAGCATAGTTTGGGTCAGCTAACTGAGGGAACAAAGGCAAATAAAAGGCATCTGGATAAATTATCTTTGTTGGTGTTGCCAGAACCTGATCTTTTACATAATGGATACCCTTGGAGTCAAACATGAAATAGAAATTATAGGTTTCCATGAAGCCAATGGTTGCTGTAGCAACAGCAGTAAACACGATAATCCAAAGTAAAAGCTCAACCTGCCAACGACTTCTGAACACGTTAACAATTATCGGGAACAGCAGCATGATGACAAAAACACCACGCAGGTCTCTTATTGCAGATATTCCATTAAAGTTCCAGATTACAGATAAAGCACAGAAACCAAAGAACGCTACAATTGGCAAATCTAAGGTTGTTTTTGCAAAAGCTACTTTTTTATGACAGAAAAGCCAAGCGCAGAATACGCCGCCAATGAGTCCGATAAAGCCTCTTGAGAAAAATTCCTTTGGAGTAAGAAAGTTTTCTGTTGTCAGTCTGCTATACAAAAACGGCATTACAAGCACAAAAATCAAGGTGCTTAAATAAACAAGCCATTCGGTTGTAGTCAGGTTTGCCCTAGTTTCGTTATCTGACTTTTTAAACAAATCATGAAGAAAATCTTCGAGGAACCCAAAAAAGTCTGATTTGCGGTCCTCGCTATAAATCATTTCGTCGACCATTTTACTTATCTGCCTTTTATCCTTATCCAATCTACATCATCAGTGCCTTCGCTGCCGTTTGCCTTGCGATGATCGATACCACTTCCTGTATCTGGTAATTCAACCCAATCTTTCAATATATTGTTACTAGGCCCAACTCTCATTGAAGTCGAACCAGGATAGAAAGGATTATCAACATCAACTCCAGTAATTCTTAATAATAATTCAGAAGAAGAGGCTGTGTAAGTTGCTATTTCCAAATTAGCTAAAAATGAATCATCAACATCACCAGTAAAAATCAAACTAGTAGATGGAGTCGAAGTATCGTCTACTTTTTTTCCATAAGTTAAAGCATTAAAATAAGTAGAATCATTGTTTCCATCATATAAACATCTAGAAAATTCTAACC
>JAZUDR010000231.1:0-3981 GCA_045639725.1 Candidatus Avigastranaerophilus sp.
AATCTATTGCTTATGCTGTTGTGAAAGTTGAGAATGAGATGTCTGGTTGGGATTTGAAGGCGGGGAATATTAAGAAGTATGATGTTAGCGAAGAGACTATGTGGTCGTTGTTTAATTATGTCTTTTCGGATTCCTGCGCAAAGACGAATAGTTATAAGTTCGGGCTTGTTAAGGCGCTGCTTGATAATCTTTTCAACGGGCAGGAAACGCCCGTGGGTGTGTTTTATACCTATGAAGAGATTTTTGCGAAGTTTGCTGCAAACTATTGGAATCTGATAGTTAAATACAATCTCAAGCAGACTACCAGCACCATGAAGATTTCCAGAATAGAGACTATTTTTAATGCTGCTGTTGCCGGAAATAAGGTTCTTGGCTTTATCGAATTTGATGATATTGAAGAAAAGCAGAAGCAAAGTCTGATAAAGCAGATTACTGACGATTGCAAGAGATACGTTGTTGGTGCTCTTTATAGTGATTTTGATGGATATCTGTATGCCTTTGATTTAAAGGAAAAAGGCCTGACTCTCAGTTATACGGCGTTCCATTTCATGCTTAAGCATAAGACTGAATTGGAACGTCTGAACTACTATTCTTGGGCAAGATTTCTGGAAAAGGTGAATGCTGATAATGTGCTTATAAAGGTTATCGATAAGCTTGAGCTTGCAACTCCAAGACGCGAAGATCTTTCCATTTATCGCGAAATTTTACGTCAGGAATTTGAAGAAAATACCTGCTTCTATTGCGGAAAGAAGCTTCAGAATGCTGTTCATGTAGATCATTTTATTCCATGGTCTTTTGTAAAAGATGACAAAATCTGGAACTTCGTTCTTGCTTGTCCAACCTGCAATGAAAAGAAAAATAACCGTATTCCCGGCATGATTTTCTTAGATAAAATTATTAGCCGCAACCGGGCTATTAAACAGTCGCGGAATGAAATAATCCAAACCGAATTTGCTAATTACACAGACGAACTAATCATACGAATGTGCAATTACGCCAAGCTCAGCGGACTGAAGGAATATTTGGTGGGGTGAAGTTGGTTTAAGCGAATTCGTCGGTTGAGGTTTCGGATACCACTTTTGTATATTTTAATAATTGATCTTGGGTAAGGAAGAAGGAAATACCTCTGAATCTACCTTCTAATAGACGATTTTTAGGATGTTCCTTTTCTTTCTTGCAGATTTGTTCGACAATTTGTTTGTTGTTGATATCACAATAGAAAGAATTGCTGTTCATGGTCTGCCTGATTAAAAATCTGGTTCCCTTTGGAATGTATTCTGAACCGCAGCCGGTATAAGGCGCGCAGTAGTGGGTAAGATATTCAACAAGTAACTTTCGCTTCAATTCTACAACCTTGCCTTCAAGACTTTTGAAGAGCATTCTTTTTTTCTGATTTATTTTTGCCAGTTTTAATATTTTACTTAGTTGTGTTTCGCCTTTTCCCTTGATGCCTGCAGGTATGAACTTCTTTTTTTCAATAGGGTGGCATGAATGGTCAATCAGGAGCTTTCTACCGTCTATTGATTCTACTTCAGCAACCCCATTCTCAAATGGAACTGCTTTACAAAATATAAAGGGGATAGCAACATTCCCTGCTGTGTCAAGATAGCCGTAATTATTGCCTTGTTTTGCAACAACAAGACCTTCACAAACATCACTTAGGTCGTCATATATTTCTGGTATAACTGTATCGCCGCGATGATTAATAAGCCCCCATTTATGCTCTTTATTTTCAACAGGTGCAAAGCCATTTTTAAAGCTTAAGGCATGGTTATAAATGCAGGGTTTTATTACTTCACCAAAGCCTGCATAACCAAAATACTGCATAGGATTTTTCAACAGAAATATTCCTTCACTGCTATTGCCGTAAATGTCATATCGCCCCCACGGGACTAATACATTCAGGTTGTGGTCTAGCACAGCGCAGCAGTGTTGATTCTGGTCAAATAAGTAAAAATTATAAGGACAATCGCTATTTTCTCTTTCTTTTGCCAATAAGAATCTGATATGGAAGATAGGCTTTTTTAATACATTATTGCCTTTTTTATCAATAATGAAATGACCGTAACCATTTATTTGGGCAACAGTATAAGGGCCATAGAATTTTTCTGCGCGATCAAAAACAAAAGGTATTACTGTCTTGCCATTTTCATCGACAAAGCCATATTTATCTTTTCTTCTTGCTAATTTTAAAATCTTATCTGAGTTCATAACTTCTCCTTGAATAACCTTTTATAAGCATATCACGAATATTTATAAATATTGTCACCAGACAGGCGACATTTTTGAAATGTTTAGGTTTATAATTATATGTGTTTGATTTTAGCAGCAAAGTGAGGGTGTTTTTATGGCAGGCAGTAAGAAGGAAAAGCTGGTTTATAAGTCAGTTAAATGCAAGCTGGGCGATTATTTTGAAACGATGGATGAAATAGGAGAAAGCGATGGTTATGACAGTGAAAAAGAGGTTCATACTATTTCCAGAGAGGGTAAGGAGCTTGTTTATATTACCCACGTGAAGATTGTTGTGCCGGAGCTTGGAATATGCATAAGAACTGGCTGCTATGGTTATAATGATTCTGATGGCTTTGAAGCTTACGAATCAATTTACGCTGTTTATGATATTAAGGAAAAAAGATATAAAAGCTATATATTCTGGACCGGTGATGACATTTGGGGCACAGTCATATGTTACGCCCACGATGAATTGGGCAAAAATATGACATTTGAAGAAATAGACGATTTAGACTGCGAGATTTTTTATTGAACATGTAAGGCATTGACAATATATCAATCATAATTATAATAAGGTTAGAAAGTTAGAAATTCTTACTGCAAATTAGAGGTGCTGGCATGCTTGCTGAATTAAGAACAAAATCTCAGGTAACAATTCCTAAGGCTATAGTTCTTTCCTTAGGGCTTTCTGAAGGTGACAAGTTTGAAGTTTTTGAAAAAGATGGAATGGTTTGCCTGGTTCCGGTTGTTACTTATCCCAAGAAATATGTAGAAGATTTGAAGAAGGAAGTTGCTGAACTGAAGAAAAATATTAAATCAGGCAAGCAGAAAACCTATAATAATATTGACGACATGATTGCTTCACTGGAGAAAGATTAATGAAGCTTTGTGTAACTTACACAGAACGATTTAAGAAGCATTTTCAGAAATTGTCTGAAATAGAAAAGAAGCAATTCAAAAATAAACTTGCCATATTTGTAGAAAATCCAAACCATCCTTCTTTGCGTGTAAAGCGAATACAAGGAACTGATGACCTTTTTGAATTTAGTGTAAATATGGATATCAGAGTAATCTGGTATTATGATGGTGATACTACTGTTTTGTATGTAGATATCGGTCATCATGATATTTTAAATTCTTATTAATCGTTTGTTCGTGATTTTTATTGCCAGGTCTGAGTATCCAGACAGCCTTTACGAAAGGGGGTTGTCGAAGAAGCCTTCCAGGTGGAGCAGGTCTTTTAGGGCTTTGTGGAGTTCGGTGAATTGCTGTTTTTCCTTGTCGATTCTTTCGTGGATGCGGCGAAGGGGTTCGGTTCTTTCGGCATCGCTTTCGTGCTGGGCTTCGCTGAATTAAGCCTCTCCTTTGGTTGATAATACAATTGTAGCATAAGTTGGTTGGGGAGGGATTTTAGATAAATGCTGCCATATATAGTGGTAATGTAATTATACCGTCATCGTTCTCACCTATGTTGCCGTCTACGAACTTATAAGCGAAAGCTATATCCTTGTTGTTTTTCATAATCGACTTTAGAGAATTAGCCTTTGTATTACGGCTCTTAACCTCAATCGGAACTACTACTCCATTCTTTTGAATGATAATATCCGTCTCTAATTTGGTCGTTTCATTTTTAAAGAAATATAACTGATATCCTTTTTTATATAGAGCATCAGCAATTGCACATTCAAATAATCCACCTTTTGAATTCCCTATTAAAGTATTTTCGATAATATGCTGCTTTATGGAAAA
>JAZUDR010000232.1:0-5093 GCA_045639725.1 Candidatus Avigastranaerophilus sp.
CACCACATTTGGAACAAGTGAAAACATCTTTTACTATTTGTTCAATCTCATCAACAGCAGCATTATAAAAAACAATTTCACTTCCACAATCAGGGCAAATAAAAACGTCTGACCAAATTACATTTGATATTTTTGCATTATTACCATTAATATGTTTCGTTACATACATCCAACCACATTCTTCTTCTACTTCTTCTAATACTCTTTTTGCTTCTTTTTCAAATTTTTGAGCATCAACAGGCATGTTATAATTATAAGCTATAAAACTAGCTACCGGGCTTAAATCTCCAAGTATAGCATGTCGTTCTCCCCAAACAGGTTTCTTATAATTATATTTTGCAAATTCATCTTCGATTTTATCTTTCAAATCTTTATCAGGATTGCCACACATTTGAGCAGCAACCCCAGTCATACCAGTTCCACAAAAACCATCATAAACTATATCACCAGGCTGGGTATAATGTAGTATGTAACGCATTATAGCCGGATGTGGAACCTTAGTATGATAAGAATGAGCCATATAAATGGGATTATTCTTACCTTCACTTACATCACTAGCATAAGGTTCTTTTACTTCAAAATTCTTTTTGCGCTTACCTTCTTTTTCTAAAACTTTCTTTTCTTCTTCCCATTCTGCAACAAAATCGTTAAGCCATGGATTTGGACAAGCAGTATAATAAGGCGGGTCACTCAGTTCTATAATGTCGTCATCTTCACCGATGGGATACCCTTCTATTTTCTTTAATTCTGGCAATTTTTTACGAAGTTCTTCACGGAAATATTCACGGCGTTCATCATCATTTGCAAATGTTTTGCCTAAGACAGTTACAGGGCCTTTATTTTCGTTTTCATTAAAATTGAAAGTCTGTTGTTCCATTTTATAACCTCTCCTTTACTTGCCAGAAAGAATGATTCTTATTTTGTCTGCTTCTTTGCCCTGGCACTGTTCTTCAAGGAATTTTTCAAAAGCAGCTTTAGCTTCATCAATATTCATGGGCTTACAGAAAATCTTTGCAAAGTCGTTGTTAGACAATTCAACCTTTTCAAAACCGTTAGAAATGTTGTTGATGATATCTCTAATTGTCTTTGCGTTATCTACGGTTATGTCTGCCTTACCAGAAGCAAAAGCTTTGGCTAATGCTTTCTGGTCATCATCGAGCATGCTGATTGTCTGCTTGCTTTCAGGGTCATTGAAAGTGGCCTTCATTGCCTGCAACCAGTTGTCGTATATCTCATCAAGCTTGTCTTCCAAGTCTCTTACGGAATATTTGACTCTATCGTAGTTCTCACGAGGGTTAAAATCGTGATACGGATTCTGTTTTATTATTTCCTTCGTTAAGTCAGGATCAACTTCTTTTAGGCTTGTAATAGTATTGCGCCAATTGTTAAAATCTGTTGTAGACAGAATTGTAATATCTTTGATTATTTCGCAGATTTTCTTTTTATCAGAAGCAATAAGATTATCGCGCTTCTGAGTATCAGAATAAGACAGACGGTTCTTTGTATATTGAGTCAGATAATACTCAGCATAAGCATCTTTTAAGCTGTTCAATTCCGCTTCATATTGTTTCTGTTCTTTCTGACTGGCATGAAGTTTAATAGCTAACTTATTGATGGCTTCTTCCATATTGTCATAAAGAGGCTTTTCACTTTCTACAACATAAGACTTAGCCTGAGTCAGGTATTGAATAAGATTAGAAAACTTTTCAGCTTTTTTGCTTAATTCGTCTATTTCTTTACAGATTGGGTATGCCTTAAAAAGTTCATCCAACTGTTTATCTGTATATTTAAAGCTCTTTAATTTGCCTGGGGTATCATAATTCTGGACAGTATCCAGCAAAACCTGAAGTGCTTCAAGATTCTTTATCTGCTGTTCCTTGTTATAATCATCCAGCAAAGAAACGCCACTGCAGCTTATTCCACTGTTCAGCTTAGCAATTGTTTTCACAACATTGTCACAGTAATCTTTAGCGTTAATACCCAACGAAGTGTATGTGCGCTGTTCGTTTAAACTGTTGGTTAAATCACCTATTCCCAAACAGATAAAAAGCTTTCTCAGACCAGAAATATTAGCTTCTGCAGGTGCTTTTATAGTATTGAAAGAATAAAAATCCTGAGCAGTAAGCTTCGTTATTTCGCTGGCAATATTGCTTGCAGTAAGCGTTCTTCCACCATTCCAGGTTATTTCAATATCACCACAGAAAACCAGAGCTGCCAGAACAACAAATTCAAGCTGATAATCCAGCTTATAGTCTTCTGAATAATACTGTTCCAACAACTGATAATGAGTATATAAAATCTCATCTCTGTTTAAAACTTTACCTGGTCCTTTTTCTTTCAGCTTGTTCTTTATAGATGCGGCATACTTAGAATTTTGTGTATCAATGGTCTGAACACCAAGCAAACCAAGCCCCGAAAGAATAGCCTGACCATCACGGTCATTCTGATTGAATTTTACAATCTTCTTTAAAGCACTCTTTACACGAGTTTCAAGATTTTCAGGTGTGTTATAAGCCAGTAAATCATTAAAATGAGGATAATCTGGAAATTTTGAGCAGAAGTGCTTATTCAATATAGTAGCAGTTATTGCGCTGAACAATGCAAGCTTGCTTCCACCTTCCTGTGGCATCTGATATTGTTTCAAAGGCAAAGACTCGCCTTTATAGATTACCTTTGTCCTATCAGCAAATTCTCTATTAAAAATATCCCGAACCTTTTTCTGATGTTCTTCTATCTGAGCGACAAACAGTTTTTTCTGGTCTGATGAAGCATCATTATGCTTAGCCATACTTGCGGCATATAAGCAGATTTCGTCTTTAAACAGTTCAGAAAAACCAGATAAATCAAAATAAACTTCATCAGGTAAATCAGAGCGTTCCATCTTAGAGAAAATTGGACAGAAATACATGTAGAATTCCTGTATTGGTTCTGTGGTCGAACGTTCATTGGGATTACCAAAGAAAATATAACCTAATCTGAAGCTTTTAGCTGCTTTCCATTCAATATGATGTGACCATATATTAAAACCAGTTCTATACGGATTCTGCTCAATACCCAGCAATAATTTCAATAAATTAAAATAATATTGGTCTGCCTGACTTGTTTCTCTTTTAATTACGCTTTCAGCATAATCTTTAATAATCTGGTCTACATTTACCCCGCCTTCAGACCTGATATAATAGTCGCCAGTCTGTTCTTCTTTTACAACATACTGACCTACTGTTGCTCTCTGTAATTGGTTTGCTGTTGCTTCTATTGTATCTTTTAATAAGTCAGATTCATCAACACCATCCATAGTGAAGCAAAGGTCATCTTTTAGTATTTCAGCATTAGCGCCAGAATGTTTATCCAAATCATCGCAAAGTGCTTTTATAGCCAGCGCATTAGTGATTCTTCTGGCAATTGGCTTTTTCACTTTTCTAGCACCAATAAAATGATTTTCAATTTTTTCATATATGATTTCAACTTTATCTTTAATTGTGGCTACATCAGGTATAGATAAAAGAGTTGCATCCTTTTTTATGTCCTCAAAATAGCTATCATAAGTAATTAAACCTGGATTATTGGTTGGAACTTCTTTATCTGTTAAATCCTCAAATTTCTGGCTTAATGTCTTTAATATTTCACGTTTGTTCTTGCCATGCTTTATTTGTTCAAACTGTGCGATATATCTAGGATGAACAGGGAAAAGTGCTACATAATCCTCAAGATTTGTATTCAAACCGTCAAACAAATGTGAAAAAGCGTTTAAATGTTCGCGAATACGCTGTTTCTGTTGTGAATTTTTCTTTAAAAGTCTGTTCTTTACAACGAATGCAACATCTTCTTTTGTAATCAGAACATCATCATAGCGGGCCTGAACTTTGTTTAAAGTATCTGCAGCATATTGGAGCATTGGGTCACGATAAAGAAGTTCCTGAACACCGTAAATAAGCTTGAATCTTGTGCCATCACATGCTTCGCCAAGTAATCTGAGAGTCATCAAGTCACCATTAGCATACATTGGGTCACGGCTGCGCAAGTATTCAAGTAACTCATCTATAACAATCAGAAAATGCTTATCTGGGTATGCTTCTTCAAAGACAGCCATCATCTGAGCAATCTGTTCTTTATAAGTATCCTTAGAATCAGGATTAAATTTAAAATCAACACCTATTTCCTTAAGGTAATTTTCAATTCTGTAACATATAAGCTCAAAAAGAGCTTTATTATTACCTATTTCAAATCTTAGGACCTTATACTGACCTGCAAATGCTTCAAAATCAGCTTTGACTTTTTCGCTGTTCAGATATTGAAGCATATTTTTATCTTCAGCAACGGCGGCAATAATAGACATAAGATGAGACTTACCGGTACCATAACTACCGACAACAGCAACTCCTCGCTGCTCACCAGTATTACCTCTTGTATCAAGATTCTTAGTAACATTGGCTGAAATAGAATTTATTAATTCTTCAGAGAAAACATAAGTTTCAACGTTTCTTTTCAAAACATCTGCACTGTTGTTAGACAGTTTTATAACTGTAGTTAATGGTTCAAATTGGATAAGTTCAGAATACTTCATCTTCGTCTCCTTTTAACTCCAACACACCTTCGTTGAAATAAATGAAATTTGCAGGAGAATCGGACTTCCATACGAGTTTTCGGTTATGAACTATATGGTAAGGCCAAACAATGTAGGTCTCATATGACTTTGAATAATTCAGGAAAAAAGTAGCAACATTGAGAGAAAAGTCTTCTTCGCACAAAATGCCTATATTGTTAAAAACAATACTTTTACAATGTGACGGCAATAAACCTTCAAAAAGGCTTTGGAAATAATTAAAGGAGTCAGATGCTGACTTTTTTTTAAAAACATCAGGTTCTTTCTGATATTCTTTTGCTAATATACTGCCAACATCAATAACAGCTAACTCATCAGCAGCATATTCTTCTAAGACTTTTAAGGTTCTAACTATATATATCTTATCTCTCACGTTCACATAACCAGTTTTGCCTAGATTTTTCCCATCGCGGAACCTATAAATAAAAGAAAAGAAAATTGACAGATGAAAAGAGGGCCAAACTATGTTATTATGTACGTAGCAAGGCCT
>JAZUDR010000233.1:0-17546 GCA_045639725.1 Candidatus Avigastranaerophilus sp.
GCTTCATGCTTCAAGCTTCCTGCTTCCTGCTCTCTCGGCCAGCAGCCAATAGCCACAAGCCTATTGCAACAAACGTTATACTTGCTTCGTATTAAACAACGCCCTGCTTCAAGCTTCGAGCTTCCTGCTTCCTGCTCTCTCGGCCAGCAGCCAATAGCCACAAGCCTATTGCAACATACTTTATACTTGCGCAGTAATCATCTAAAAGTAAGTAAATATATTGTTGCTGCAAGGATTATCAAACCAACAAAATCATAGCCAGAAAATTTGTAATTTTTATATCTTCCTCTTATCCTGCCGGGAACATATCCCCTAACCTCCATGGCATCGGCTAGTTCATTGGAACGCATAATTGCCTGATTGAGAACAGGAACGAGAAGCGGCATAAAATTAAAAACTGAAACAATTGAATTTGATGTTAACTTTGCACCTCTAGCTATCTGTGCCATTTTTATACGTTCTATTTCGCCCATGAATACTGGTAAAAAACGAATTGCTATAACCATCATCAATGCCATTTCGTTAGATGAAAATCTGAATAAATTAAAGGGTTTAAAGCAAATTTCCCAAAAATAAAGTAATTCATTCTGTGGCGATATTCTTGTATAGAGATTAGCTGTAAGAAACACACCCATTAATCTAAAAATAGCACTAAGACTTCCCCAGATATCAAATGTTTTTCCAATAAAGCCCTGGAAGATACCAACAGCAAGCAGCAGTAGCCAGATTTTCTTTATTGAAGCAAGCAAGCTTAACGCGTCTTCTTTTATATAGAAGCAAAAAAGAATAATAAATACATTCAGATTAAAAGCTACAAGCCAAGTTTTACAGAAAAATGAAAACAGAATAATATAAGCAATACATAGTATTCCTTTCATTATTGGATGTAATTTATGTAAGCTTGAGTTATTGATTATCGGGTTCATTTTTAGCCTGTTCTAAGAAATCAAAAACATCCTGAGCATTTACCATAGGCAAATAGAATTTTTCAGAATATGGAGCAACAGAATTTCTATACCAATCCGGTAATGGATAGAATTCAGGCTTCATAACAGCATTTGTTAAGAATTCCTGTGAACTCAGTTGAATTACCTGTTCACTACCAATATATAAAACCTGCGTGTCTTCCTTTAACAGTAGCTCTGGTTCATGGGTTACAACAATAACGATATGATCATTTACCAGTGAATTTATAATAGCAGATAAATCTCGTTGCCCATCCCTATCAAGACCAGCCAATGGTTCATCAAGTAAAATAATACTTGGTTTTAAAATAGTGCAAGCGGCAAGTGCAACACGTCGTTTTTCTCCGCCAGACAGGTGAAATGGATATTTATTTGAATATTTTTCTGGATCCAATCCCCATTTTTTCATCCATTCATTTACATTAGACTCAATATTTATTTTTTTATCAGAAGTCGATTTAATAGCATAAGCAATTTCTTCGAATACAGTATCGTTGAAAAACAAAGATTCAGGGTTCTGGAAAGCAAGTGCAACCTTTCCTTGAGGATCAAAATATTCCTCGTCAATTGAAATAGCACCGGTATAATCTTTATGGAATCCAGCGATCAGCTTTAGCAAAGTGCTTTTACCACAACCAGACCTGCCAACAACCAGATTCAAATGACCCATTCCAAAATTTGCTGCCAATGGGCCTAAGAAATGTTGTTCGCCAAAGTGAATATTTAGATTTCCAATAAGTAGATTCATGAAGAATTTATTCCTGAATTTGTTTCATTCTTTTAAGTTTACTTAACATCCAACTTTCTGGTAAAGCAATATGGGAAGGATATGAATCTAGGTTTCTAAATTTTATTGAAGAATCTGAGAAAGCAATTTTCCCTTCTTCTAGAACCATAATATGCTGAAACTTTTCAATATCATCTGGAAGTTGTGAAATAACAATTATTCCAACATTACTTTCCTTACAGATATATCTGATTATATTCCAAAATTCTTGTCTTGCCCATGGGTCTAAATGAGAAGTAGGTTCATCAAAAACTATCCAGCTTGGTTCTAATGCAAGAACAGACGCAATACAAAGCATCTGCTTCTGACCTCCAGAGAGCTTTGAAACTGGCATATCAAGCATATCCTGAAAACCAAAAATAGAAGCTGATTTTTTTACTATCTGCTGAATATTTTCTGTTGGAAGATTTAAATTTTCTAATCCAAAAGCAATATCATCACCGATTGTAGTTCCAACTATCTGATTGTCAGGATTCTGAAAAATCATGCCTGGAAAATAATAAGGTGATTCTTCAGGATTTTCGTCTTGGAACGTTATCTCGCCTTCAGTTGGAGTGAGAAGACCTACAATTAATCTTGCAATAGTAGATTTTCCACAACCATTTGAACCTATCAAACCGTTTATAATGCCTTTATTTAACGAAAAAGAAACCTCTTTCAAAGAGAAAGAGGTTTCTGATTTTGCACTATAACGGAAAGAAACTCTGTTAAAGAGAATCATCCGAAGCTCGAATTACTTTGTGAATTCGATAATAGCCATTTCAGCATTATCGCCACGTCTGTTACCAAGTTTGTAAATTCTAGTGTAACCACCGTTTACATCCTTGAAACGAGGAGCAATACGATTGATAAGCTTAGTTAAAGTGCCTTCAACTCTAAGAATTCTTACAGCGCCGTTCTTAGAACCGCGTTCGATTTCTTTAGTTGACTTCTTACCGTTTTCTACTACATTAACGGTTCTCTTAGCCTTAGCTGGAATATAGTCAAGGATGAAGGCTGGCTTTTCAGCAGTCTGATCTTTGATATATTTTTCAGCAGCTTCACGATTTTCTTTGCTGAGGTTAGAAATATATTTCTTTATTTCGTCACGGCCAAGGATTTCGTGATCAGCTGCAGCGTGGAAGTAGCTGCTAAGTTCAGTGCGCTTAATAGCCTTCATACCAGCGAGCTTTTCTTCGTTTTCAGCAGTAAGAACATTATAATTCTTAGCAAGAGTAATAGCTTTTTCAATTACACGGCGAAGATCTTTAGCCTTTGCCAATGTAGTTTCAATTTTTTCATATTTAACAAGTGAGGTGCAAAGAGATCTCAACAAAGCTGTTCTCTGGTGAGATTCGCGACCGAACTTGCGAAGTTTAATCTGATGTCTCATTCGTCATTTCCTCCGTCTATTGAACCATCATCGTCAGGAAGCTGCATATTGAACTGTGCAAGCTTTTCTCTGACTTCTTTGAGAGACTTCTTACCGAAATTCTTGATTTCGAGAAGTTCAGAAACTTTTTTGTTAACAAGTTCTCCAAGAGTCTGGATGCCAGCTCTCTTGAGGCAGTTTCTAGAACGGACTGAAAATTCAAGATCCTTAATAAGGATTTCGGTGTTACCCTTCTGAGTTGGTTCCTGTTTCTGGGTAGAAACCATAACGATTTCTTCACCATGAACTGGCAGACCTTCATTGTCTTCAACGATTTCATCTTTGAGAGATTCAAACAAATCGATCTGTGATCTCAGGAACTTAGCTGCCATTTCAACAGCTTCAGCAGGCTGCATACTGCCGTTAGTCCAAACCTGAAGAGTTAATTTATCGTAATTGATGTTCTGACCAACACGTGCTTCAGAAACTTCATACATAACTCTGGTAACTGGAGAGAACTGAGAGTCTACAAGAATGGTTCCAATAGAATCATTGGCAGATTCATTATCATCAGCGAGAACATAACCGCGACCACGCTTGAAGGTAATATCCATACCAAGTGTTACATCACCAGTAATTTCGCAGATTGGAGCATCTTCATCAATTACCATGATGTCTGGATTAGCTGGAAGGTCAGCTGCAGTTACTTTTGCAGGACCCTTTACTTCAAGACGAAGAGTTACAGGTTCTGATTCAAGTTCTGAATCTACATGAACAACAAGCTTCTTGAGATTTAAAATGATAGCTGTTACGTCTTCAACAATACCAGGAATGCTGGAGAATTCGTGTAAAACGCCGTCAATCTTAACAGAAGAAACAGCTGTGCCGGGGAGAGAAGAAAGGAGAACACGTCTGAACGCAGTACCTAAAGTCTGACCATAACCTCTTTCGAGTGGTTCTACTTCGATGATACCATGATTTTCGTTTTCGCCCTGTCTATACCTTAATTTAGGTTGATTAATTTCAATCACGCTTACTAGCCTCCTAAAGATTAGCGAGAGTAGTATTCTACAATCAGATGTTCCTGGATCTTTGGATCAAGCTGAGAACGTTCTGGCAGAGTTACAAATTTACCCTTGAGATTTTCTTTATCTACTTCCAACCATGGGCTGGCTTCGCGGCTTGAGTTGATTTCCAGAGCGTCTTTGATCTGGCCTTTTACTTTGCTATTTTCGCGAATTGCTACAACATCACCTGCTCTGAGCTGGTAGCTAGGAATGTTGCACTTTTTGCCATTTACTTCGAAATGACCCTGAGTAACCCACATGCGGACCTGAGATCTAGAAAGACCGAAACCCATGCGGAAAGCTACATTGTCAAGACGGGTTTCAAGCTGGCGAAGTAAGTTAATACCAGTGTTACCTGCCTGACGAGTTGCTGCTTCATAGTAACCACGGAACTGAGATTCGAGAACACCATAAGTTCTGCGAACTTTCTGTTTTGCACGAAGCTGTACTTCGTATCCTGTTGGTTTCTTTCTTGCAGCTTCAGCACCGTGCTGGCCTGGAACCATTGAGCGGCGCTTAAAAGCACATTTTTCTGTGAAACAACGAGCACCTTTAAGGAAAAGTTGGTCACCTTCACGGCGACATAATCTACAAACTGAACCAGTATATCTAGCCATAATAAAATGCCTCCTCAGACGCGGCGGCGCTTTGGAGCGCGACAACCATTGTGTGGAATACCGGAAACGTCTTTAATTGCAGTTACCTGAATACCAGTAGTCTGCAGAGCACGAATTGCTGATTCGCGGCTCATACCGGGTCCGGCTACGAAAACTTCGATTTCCTTCATGCCATATTCAAGGGCACGTTTAGCAGCGATTTCTGCAGAAACCTGAGCGGCGTATGGTGTAGATTTTCTGGAACCTCTAAAACTATTTGATCCAGAGGAAGACCAGCTGAGAACGTTACCCATCATATCAGTGATAGTTACGATAACGTTATTGAAAGTTGACTGAATATGTGCCTGACCTTTAGCAACGATTTTCTTTTCGCGCTTTTTGGTGTGGACTTTGGACTTAGCTCCTGATTTTGCCATTTTTTTCTCCTAAATCAGTTTACATCCTCAAAAAGAATTAACCGTTCTTCTTGATTGCTTTTCTCGGACCTTTTCTGGTGCGAGCGTTAGTTTTGGTTCTTTGACCACGAACTGGGAGACCTTTGCGATGTCTGAGACCACGGTAACAACCGATTTCCATCAATCTCTTGATGTTCATTGATACTTCACGTCTAAGATCGCCTTCTACACGATATTCTGCTTCAAGAACTTTCTTGATCAGAGTAATTTCGTCTTCAGTAAGGTCTTTTACACGGGTGTCTGGATTGATGTTGGTCTTTCTGAGGATATCACCTGCAGTAGTCCAACCAATACCATAAATGTAGGGAAGAGCTGCTTCAACGCGCTTATCGCGTGGCAGATCAACACCAGCTATACGAGCCATAATTCTTCCTCCTGGTAATTAGCCCTGTCGCTGTTTGTGTCTTGGATTTTCACAAATGACACGAATGATACCGCGACGTTTAATAATTTTACACTTTTCACAAATTTTCTTCACAGATGCCCTAACTCGCATTTTATTACCTCCTGCGTCAGTTTTCTATCGTTTCGTCAGGACTTACTTAAAACGATAGACGATTCGCCCACGGGTCAAGTCATAGGGTGTTAATTCTACAGTGACCTTATCGCCTGGCAGGATGCGAATGTAATGCATTCTCATCTTTCCAGAGATGTGAGCGAGTACCATAATACCATTTTCAAGTTCTACCTTAAAGCTGGCATTAGGAAGTGCTTCAGAAACAGTACCATTCATCTGAAGTGTATCGCCTTTGCTCATGTTAAATTAGAACCCTTTCTTTAACCCGCCTGGCAGGTTGTGTGAGTATTGTGTACCGACTTTAAACTATGCATTAAAAGTAAAACTTCAACGATAATATCAGTCTTTACAACAAATTTATTGAAAACAAAAACTGATTTAACTCAATTTTCGTTTATCAACGCAATTATTAAATCACTTAAGATTTAAGTTCGTCGATTATAGCACATATTTCTGAAAAAATCACGTCAATTTTATTTTTTCCATTAATTTTATGTAATTTTTTCTTTTTGCCATAGAAATCGACTAGTGGAGCGGTCTGTTCATGATAAGTTTTTAAGCGATTCTTAATAACTTCTTCAGAATCATCACGTCTTTGATATAATTCGCCACCGCAATGATCACATTTTCCTTCAACAGCTGGTCGCTTATACTGTAAATGATAGGAATCACCACAGCCTTTGCAAATACGTCTGTCTGCTAATCTGCTTGTGAGTTCAGAATCTTCAACTTCAAGAGCAATTACCCCGGAAAGTTCATTATTCATTTCAGCAAGAGCAGCATCAAGAGCAGTTGCCTGACCAACAGTTCTTGGGAAACCATCTAATAGATAACCATTTTTACAATCATCTTTTTTCAGACGGTTAAGAACAATACTAAGAGTCAACTCATCGGGAACCAATCCACCTGATTCGATAAAGGATTTTACTCTTTCCCCCAAAGAAGAACCTGATGAGATTTCGCTTCTCATCAGGTCACCGGTTGATATCTGAGGGATAGAATACTTATCCATTATCATCCTGGCCTGAGTTCCTTTACCGGCACCCGGAGGTCCTAGGAATATAAGATTAAGTATTCGTTTTTGTGTCATCTCATCTTAAACCTTTGTTTTTCTTCATGAAACCTTCATAATTTCTAGTTACAAGATGTGATTCTAACTGTCTCATGGTATCCATTGCAACACCAACAACAATGAGGAGAGCAGTGCCACCAAAGTAGAAGTTAACATTCATGAACTTAATAAGAAGGTTTGGAATTACAGAGACGATTGAGAGGAATATACCACCAGCAAGTGTTACTCTTGATGTTGTCTTTTCAAGGAATTCGACAGTCTTCTGACCTGCACGGATACCAGGTATAAATCCACCATATTTCTTCATATTATCAGCAAGTTCCTGAATATTGAAGGTGATTGCTGTATAGAAATAAGTGAAGAATATAATAAGAGCAACATAGATAATCAAATAGGTTACGCTATTGTAATTGAACATATTCAATACAAACTGAACAAAACCATTTGATAAGTAATCCTGCATACAATCAAGACCCTGCAACCAGTTACAGATCATAGCTGGGAACATGAGAATTGAACTAGCAAAGATAACTGGAATAACGCCAGCCTGGTTGACACGCAGCGGGATATAGGTGTTCTGACCACCATATACGCGTCTGCCAACAACACGCTTTGCATACTGAACAGGGATTTTGCGAACGCCATCCTGAACGTATACGATCAGCATTATAGTTGCAACGATGAATACAAGCAAGAAAGCGGTCTTTATGACATCGCCTGCATCACCATTGAATACAGCCCACTGATGAACAATTGCTTCTGGTAAGCCAGCCAAGATACCAGCTGTAATAAGTATTGAAATACCATTACCAATACCACGTGAAGTCATCTGTTCGCCGAGCCACATAATAAATGCTGTTCCAGCGGTAAGTGTGATTACAGCCATACACTTGAAAGCAAAGCCTTCGTGCAATACGACGCCCATTCTTTCAAGCATAAAGCTGATACCCAATGCTTGCAGAGCGCCTATCAGAACTGTCCCGTATCTTGTATACTGGTTAATAGTCTTACGCCCTTCTTCCCCTTCTTCCTTGGCAAGATGTTCGAAGTAAGGAATTACATATACGAGCAACTGCATAATAATTGAAGAGTTGATATATGGAGCAATACCTAGAGCGAATATTGAGAAACGTCTAAGAGCACCACCTGAAAACATGTTCAGTAAAGACAACAATTCAGAATTGTCAGGAAGCTTGGAAAGTAGCAATGCACCATTGATACCAGGAGTTGGAATATGAGTCCCAATTCTGAAAACAAGGATCATGCCGAGGGTGAAGAGAATTCTGTTCCTGAGTTCAGGAACCTTCATTGAGTTCGATAGGCTCTGAAACAATTAAATCACCTCAATAGCTTTTCCGCCAGCCTTTTCAATCATTTCTTTAGCTGCTGCTGAGAAATGATGTGCATGGACAGTGAGGGGCTTAGTTATTTCGCCACGAGCAAGAATCTTTACAGGAAGCTTGAAGTTCTTTACAACGCCAGCTTCAACCATTTTTTCGTAAGTTACTTCGTCGTTTGCATTGAAAGCTTTTTCAAGAGCAGTCAGATTTACAACTGCGAATTCAATGCGATGAGGATTGAAGAAACCACGTTTTGGAAGAATACGAACGAGACGCATCTGGCCGCCTTCGAAACCAGCATATGGGTGTCTCTTAGAACCACGACCAAGCTGACCATCATGGCCTCTTGTTGCCTGGTTACCCATACCAGAACCTTTACCGCGACCTACTCTTCTCTTATCAGTAGTTGAGCCTGTAGCTTTTTTGAGATTACCAAGATTCAACATTTTAGATCTCCTTACTTAACTTCGATCCAGCGCTGCATCTTGCTAACCATACCAAGAATCTGAGGAGTTGCTTCATGTTCAACTTCCTGGAGCATCTTCTTGAGTCCAAGAGCGTGGAGAGTCTTAACCTGGCGTTCATTAGCGCCGATCATGCTTTTTACTAACTTAATAGTGATTTTCTTTTCAGCCATTGCAGTTCTCCTTAGCCTTTGATTACCTGGCTTGGAGTGATTCCGCGCTGCTTAGCAACTGAATCAACACCGCGCATATCATGAAGAGCATTCATAGTAGCCTTGGCCAGATTTACTGGGTTCTTAGAACCGATTCTCTTAGAGAGAACGTCCTTAACACCAAGAGCTTCAAAAATTGCACGAACTGCACCACCAGCGATAACGCCGGTCCCAGGTGCTGCAGGTTTAATAATAACCTGAGAAGAACCGAACTTACCAACGTATGGGTGAGCAACAGTATCTTTGTTCAGAGGAACCTGAACCATAACCTTCTTAGCTCTTTCGAAGCCTTTTCTTACTGCATCTGGAACAGCCTTAGCTTTACCAATAGCAATACCGACTTTACCCTTCTGATCGCCTACGCAAACCAGAACTGAGAAGCCAAAGTGTCTACCACCTTTAACGGTTTTGCTGACACGGTTTACAGATATAATCTTTTCAGTGTATTCGTTTTCGACGGGCATTTCGCGGCGGCGATTTTCACGGCGAGAACGAGGATTCTGAGTCTTTTCTTGTTCAGTCATCTTTTTTCTCCGTTAGAATTTTAAGCCGGCTTCTCTGGCACCTTCAGCCAGTTCTTTGATGCGGCCGTGATATTTATAGCCACCCTTATCGAATACTACAGTAGTGATGCCTTTATCGAGAGCTTTCTTAGCGATTCTCTGACCGATAGACTTAGCGCCAAGCTTGTTGCCGCCGTTTACATCACTGCGAACTTCTTTTTCGAGTGAGCTTGCAGTTACTAAAGTTTTGCCTTCTTCGTCATCAATTACTTGAGCATAAATATGCTTAAGGCTGCGGAATACAGCAAGACGAGGACGCTGAGCATTGCCAGACAGATAGAATCTGCTGCGTGCATGACGCTTCTGGCGCATTTCTTTTTTAGCGATTTTCATGTATTTATCCTCCTAATATGCCTTAAGCAGCAAGTTTCTTGCCGACTTTAATGCGGACATTTTCACCAAGATAGCGAATACCAGCGCCGTCTTTGTAATGTCTTGGAGCGCGGATCATTCTGATTTCAGCTGCTGTCTGACCAACAACTTCTTTATCAACGCCGCTAACATGAACTTTATTGCCATCAACCTTCAGAGTGATTCCTTCTGGAGCCTGATATTCTACTGGATGAGAATAACCGATATTGAAGAGAACCTTGCTTGGAGACTGATTCTGAGCTTTGTAACCAACACCGATGATTTCGAGGCTCTTCTGGAAACCAGTGTGAACACCAATAACCATATTGTTGATGAGAGCTCTTACAAGACCGAACTTAGCTTCGGCATCAGAAGACTTAGTGTCTGCGATTGTGCAGGTTACTTTGCCTTCGTTCTGAGCCATAGCGATTTCAGCTGGCATAACCTTTGAAATCTGACCTTTTGGGCCCTTCAAAGAAATAGTATTACCGTCGATTTTGCATTCAACGCCCTGTGGAATTACAACAGGTTTTTTACCTACTCTAGACATTTCTTAACCTCCGATTACCAAATGCGGCAGATAACTTCGCCACCAACATTAGCGGTGCGAGCTTCTTTATCTGTCATAACACCTTTGGAAGTGGTGAGGATAGAAATACCTAAGCCACCAAGAACCTTGTCGATGTTTTCTTTACCAGAGTAGATTCTTCTACCAGGTTTAGAAACTCTTTCAATACCCTTAAGGATAGAGCAGTTCTTTTCACCATACTTCAGGAAAATCTTCAGATTGAATTTATTCTGAAATTTGTAATAACGGAAATCTCTGATATAACCTTCTTTTTTCAAAATCTTAGCGATTTCGATTTTCATTTTGGAAGAAGGCATTTCAACGCTTTCATGCTTTACGATGTTGGCGTTGCGGATACGAGTTAGCATATCGCCAATAGGGTCTGTCATACTCATAGCATTAGTCTCCTTACCAACTTGATTTAGTTACGCCAGGAATCTTGCCCATAGAAGCAAGTTCTCTGAAGCAGATACGACACATCTGGAAATCTCTCATATAACCACGAGGACGACCACAGATATGGCAACGATTATAAGCGCGGGTAGAAAACTTTGGAGCTTTCATCCACTTTTCAATTAGTGCTTTCTTAGCCATAATAACTCCTTAGTTCTGAGCCTTCTTAGAAGATTTGCGGAAAGGCATACCCAGATTTTCGAGAAGTCCATAAGCTTCGCCGTCATTCTGAGCGGTAGTAACGATAGTAATATTCATACCCTGAACCTTCTGAACCTGATCAAATACGATTTCGGGGAATACTAACTGTTCCTGCAAACCGAGAGAGTAGTTACCACGGCCATCAAATGCCTTCTGAGAGAGACCACGGAAGTCTCTAATACGAGGAACTACGATTGTAAAGAGCTTGTCAAGGAAATAGAAGCATCTGTCACCACGAAGGGTTACGCGGCATCCTATCGGAACGCCAGCTCTAAGTTTGAAGTTAGAGATTGACTTCTTTGCCTTTGTAGTTACAGGTTTCTGACCTGCGATAGTAGTTAAATCTTTAGTAGCGGCTTCGGGAAGCTTAGCATTCTGAGTGGCTTCGCCAACGCCCATATTGATTACAACTTTTGTAATCTTTGGTACTCTCATTGGGTTACCATATTTTGGAAGAAGCTTTGGAGCAACTTCCTTCAGATACTTTTCCTTCAGCCTTGGGAGAGACTTTGGCCCATTGTTTACGGGGGCTGCCTTTTCTGTCTTTGCCATGCCGAAACTCCTTTAAATATATTTCTTTCCTGAATCATAAGTCAGGATATAAATTTTTCGCGTAAATGTACCGACGCGAAGTGCGGTTATTATACACATGTGTTTATTAAAAAGCAAGCATAATTTTTAAAATAATTAAAAAATGTTTAATATTATGTACATAATAGTTAAATTATTCTATATTGTTTACGATACGAAAAAATGATAAAATGTTTCTCTTGACAGAGAGACGACTTTAAATACTTTAAAGTATTACAGTCCAAAATTTGTCATTTCATTTATAGGCGGTAATTATGAGAAAACTAAACAAGATGATGATGGTAGCGCTTATAGCATCTGCTATTAGCGGAACAGCATACGCTGCTGGCGCGAAGCTGTATGACGATGTGCCTACAAATCACTGGGCATACGCAGCTGTTGCTGACCTGACAGAAAAAGGTCTTCTGGTAGGTATGCCAAATGGTACTTTCAAAGGCAACAAGCCAATGACCAGATACTCTTTCGCAGTAGTGGTCAGCAGAATGTTAGATCGTTACAACGAACTATTAAAAACTAATAATGAAGTTAGTAGCAAAGATGTAAAAGCTCTTGAAGATCTTGTTACAGAATTCGTAAATGAAATCGAAGCTCTCTCTGATGAAGTAAAAGAAATTAAATCAGATGTAAAATCTGTTAAAGCAGACGTTTCTGATGTTAAGGATAACGTATCTGAACTTAATACAAAAACCACTGCTCTTGAAAAGAAAGTAAACCAGATTGGTAATGTTAAGGTTTACGGCGATGTTCTTGCTCAGAATATCTCATACGATAAAACCAATCACAATATGGATGATTTCCAGAACATCCAGGTAAGGGTTGGTTTCAATGCTAAGCCAACAGATAAGGTTGAAGCTGATTTCCGTTATGTAGCATATGACAAGGATATGAATTCAGGAACAGATAGAAGAGATAACGCTGTTACTGATAAATATGGTCGACATGACTATAATGGTATGACTAGAAGCAACTTTGGCAGAGCTGAAGGCAAAAATGAAGTAGAAATTGCAAAAGTTAAAGTTAAAGACATTTTTAGAGAAGGCGATCATGCTCAGGTCGGGCGTGATTTCATGACACATGGTCACGCACTTGTTCTAAATGATTATGCAGATGCAGTTCAATACAGCACCAAAGCAGGCGATGTAACATTAACCGGCAATGTTATCTTTAATGATTATGACAACAATTATAATGAACATAAAAAAGGTAAACAGATATGGAACGCAAATGCTGATGTTAATGTAAAAGGTCATAACATATACGCTGGTGTATATGTTGACGAAGACAAAGACATTGTAGTAGATGAAAGAGATACTTCAAATAGACCAATAGGTCTTGTTGTTAACGGAAAAGAAACACCTTATAAATATGAAGATCAATCAAGAGTAATTGCAGAATTCGGTTCCAGCGGTAACCTTAGCAAAGATGGCAAGGTTCGTTACGATGTTGCAATGGTTACAAGCACTAACGAACGCAAGAACATGAAGAATAATGGTCGCAAGGACAAAGCAACAGGCTTCATGGAACACGTAGGTGTTGCCTGGGATGCTAATCCAAACCTGACTGTTAAAGCTGCATATACTACTGCAGACGAAAAGTTTGACGGTATCATTTCTTTGGATAAGACCCAGGGTTCAGTTAATGGCCAGACAACTCCATTTGATGATATTGCCAGATTTCAAAATCTTCTTGGCGGTATGATGGGTGATAAGTTCTACAATACTTCAGACTTCAAGTTTGAACTTGAATATGCTTTTGCTAATAAACAGTCACTTAGATTTGCATATGATCTCGTTAAACAGAACAAAGATCAGGTTAAGACCGGCTTTACTTCAGGTCAACCACAGTATAATTGGAACATGACCAATCAAAGCGGTAGCACAAAAGATGGCATGAACAAACTTGATGCTCAGATTGCAACACTTGAATATAAGTATCAGTTTGATCCAAGCAGTAGAATTTCTATTGGTTTTACAAATGCTGACCTAGGAGATTGTCGCTTAGCAACTCCAAGGGACGATGGTTCAACTAAGTTGAAAGACGAACGTTTGTTCTGGGCTGAATTGTATAATAAATTCTAATAAAAATTATGCACTCAAATAAAACTATAAAGAAACTTATGTATCATGCAGCAATAGCAAGTCTATTGCTGTGTAACCCACTATATTCACAGGGTATGCCAGCAGAAGAAAACGGCCTTGATGAAAATGGTATGGCTATGACTATTATGAAAAATACTCTGGCCAACAATCCTAATTCTAAGATTGCAAAGATAACCTGCGCTAAGGTATTGCTCAAAAATGGCAACAGACAGGAAGCTGAAGCACTTCTTTTGCAGGTTTTAGAAATGGATCCTACAAATAGAAGTGCTAATAAGATTCTCAGAGAAATGAATGCCGGCAATCAGAGTGAAGTTCCACAATTACAAGACGCTCCCAATGCTCCTGAAATACCTGTAGAACCCGCTTACATTGAGGAACCAGTTCAAGCCGAAGAATCTATACAGCCACCTCCTGCAGAGGTTCCCCTTGTTCAGAACGAAGCAATCTCAGAAGATTCTTCTACTACAGAATTTGCACAAGAAACCATGCCTGCAGAACAATCTCCTGTTTTAGCAGAAGAAACTACTCCAACTATAGCTATAGTCGAAGCACCTGTTACATCTGAACAAGCTCCAGCATCAGCTTTATCACTTCCTTCAAAGGATGAAATCCTAAGGAGAGCTAAAGAAAAAGCATTAAAAAAATATGCTGAAACAAAGGCAGAAAAAGAAGGTATATCTGTAGAAGAAGTAGAAGCAAATAGAAAATCTGCTGAAGAAGCAAAAGCAACTACGCCAGTAATAGCAGATCTTATCGAACCTATTACACTTGAAGAAGCCCCAGCAGTTCCACAAGATTCATACTATTCTTCAGAAGAAAAAAAAAATACACAGACTAGATTAGTAACTCCAGTTCAAGAACCATCTACCGCTACTAATTTATCAGATTCTGAAGAAAAAATGGTATTCACACCATACATTGCAGGTCAGAACAAGAATGTAACTCAGGACAAAACTACTGTTGCAGAATCAAAGACACTGCCAAAACCAGCGTTAATTGATACTAGAAAGCAACTAAGTAATACTGCTGTTAAAAACTTCTTAAGAGCTACTACCCAGTCTTTCTCAGTGAATCTTGATGAGGCCTTATGTAAGGTAGAAAGAAACGAACTTGCTGAGGCTGATGCCTTTTTGAATAAAGCTGCAATTCTAGCCGTAGCAAGCAAAGATACCAAAAAGATTTACGATGTTCAGCTCAGCAGAGCAGTAATCTATATTTATCAATGCAATTTTGAAAAATATGGAAAGCATATAATGGGACTTCGCAAAGGCATTTCAGATGAAGTATACAATTCATTGAACGAAATGTATAAAGTTGGTATTAGTCTACCCGACGAAAGAGCAAGAACCAAATTCGCTGCAAAGATAGCACTTGATTCTGGTCACTTCAGAGTAGCCCATGATCTTGCTTCAAAGGTTCGCCCACAGGATGCTGATACTCAGAGTATAATGCAGATTTGTGAACAAAACCTAAGCAAGATTAACGGTGAAGCTTTATTGAATAAAGGTTCATATATGGGAGCTCTTGAATACTTCGAACAAGACAATGATGAAGTTGAAGCAGGAAGAACATATTTCGCCATATCTAAGTCATTAGATGAAATTGGTGATTATGCAGAAGCCAAAATAGCCGAAGCATTTGGCAAATCCTGCATAATGAATTGTTTGAATAATGACCCCAACAATCCTAAGGCTAATCTTTATCTAGCTCTTTATTTCCTTGATCAAGGCAATAAAGACCAGGCTAAAGAAGCCATAAGGAGAGGTTTAAATTCACAAAGCGATAATGAACTTGTGACTAGTAAGCTTTTGAATTTATCCGAAAATTTGTAATTAATAAACGCCTATAAACTAACCCCGGGAATGAATTTTCCCGGGGTCTTTTTTTTCTGGTTCGTCAAGTAACTTGTCACAATATTTATACTAATTCATCCGATTCTGAAAATCGAACCGATATAAAAAAGTTAAAAAAAAAGCTCATTCTTTCGAATGAGCTCTTTTTTTAACTCTTACTTGCGACCAACTGGTTCGTTAGTTCTTGCGTCAACACGGTTCAATTCTTCACCCTGTTTAACGATCTTAGCATGAGTCAAAGATTTACCATCGGCTGCGAGAAGACCGATATTGCTGAGAGCAACTGGACCTTCTTTTTCTACGATGCCACCCTTACCAACGTTTTTGTTTGGTTTGGTGTGTTTCTTAATGAAGTTTACGCCTTCAACAACAGCAGTACCCTTTTCTGCATTTACAGAAAGAACTCTGCCTTTTTTGCCCTTGAAGTCGCCAGAAATGATGACTACCTGGTCATCCTTCTTAACGTGAGCATGTTCAACAGCACGGCGTGCTTTAATCTTCTTATTCATGTTGTGGCTCCCTTACAGAACTTCTGGTGCAAGAGAAACGATTTTCATGAACTGTTTTTCACGAAGTTCTCTAGCTACCGGGCCAAAAATACGGGTTCCGCGTGGGTTATTATCGTTACCAATAATAACAGCAGCGTTATCGTCGAATTTAATGAAGCTACCATCAGCACGGCGAGTTTCCTTAGCAGTGCGAACGATAACAGCCTTAACAACTTCTTTTTTCTTAACGGTGCCATCAGGAATAGCGTCTTTTACAGAAGCTACGATAACATCGCCAACATGACCAGTTGAACGGCCTGCACAACCACATACGCGGATGCAGAGAAGTTTCTTAGCGCCGGAGTTATCAGCAACTTTTAATACGGTTTCTTGAGTAATCATCGCTGTATCTCCTTATTCTTCGATATTGTGAGCTGCCTGAACGATTTCACGAACAACCCAAGTCTTATTCTTGCTAACTGGTCTGCATTCTTCAATGCGGACTACGTCACCGACATGGCACTTTTCACTTGGATCATGAACCAAGTAAGAAGTCTGTCTCTTAACGTATTTTTTGTAGCGAGGATGCTGCACGATACCTTCGATTTCAACCTTAATGGTCTTTTCGGTAGAAGCAGCAATTACTTTACCAACGCGACTGCGGCGTAATGTTTTTTCGTTTTCCATTGTATATTACTCCTGCTTAAAAAGGAAGCTTGCCAGTGTTCAGTTCGCGCTGAAGAGCTCTGATGTTTTCGAGTTCGCGCAATTTGGCACGCTTGCTTTCTTTCAATTTGGCAATCTGAGAAGCTTCATTTAAACCCATTTTTTCCAATTTGTCAAGGAACTTAGTGCGAACTGAGCACTTTGGGTCTCTCAAGCGCTTAGAAGCAGACTTGAGTTCAGCATCATCTTTGCCCTTTGCAGCCTGGAGCTTCTTGGAAACTTCACCACGAATATTCTTAAGAAGTTCAGCAACTTTCTTATCGCAGTTAGCTTTGATGTCAGCATTAACCTGACGAGCCTTAGCAGAAAGTCTAGCTTTGAGCTTAGAAATCTTTTCGTTAAGTGGAGTCTTCATAGAATCAATGCTTTCTTCCTTAAGAAGTGCATTGTATTCAGCTTTGAGCATATCCTGGATTCTAGTGTTTTCAATCTTAGCAAGATAAGTCTTTACGCGAGCGATATTGCGGCGAACAAGGCTAATTCTTGAAGGATTGGAAAGCTGGCCTGTTACAGCCTGGAATCTAAGATTGAATAGTTCTTCTTTAAAGTGTTTGAACTTTTCTACGAGTTCTTTTTCGTTAAGTTCAGAAAAGTCTTCACGATTTTTCATTTAAGCACCTACAACTTATCAATTCTTGTTAGAGACTACCTGACAGCGAATAGGAAGTTTATTAGCTGCCTGAGTCAGAGATTCGATTGCTTCATTTTCTGGAACGCCTTCAAGTTCGAATAAGATCTTGCCAGGCTTGATAACTGCTACCCAATATTCTGGGGCGCCTTTACCTTTACCCATACGAGTTTCAAGA
>JAZUDR010000234.1:0-6791 GCA_045639725.1 Candidatus Avigastranaerophilus sp.
CACCGGGCGGCCGCGCGGGGGAACGCCCACGCCCGGCAACTGCGTGCCTTGCTGCAAGGACTGCAATGCGAAGAAGAAGGCGTATACGCCCGCCGAGCAGATACTGAACCAGCTGTTCCCCAAGGGCGTTTAACCTTAGTGTCTGGTGCCTTAGCTGGAGCAACTGTTGGGAATGCTGCACTAGCCTTTTCAATAGGCTGACCATTAGCTTCAGCAGATTTTACAGAAAAACCAGGAACAACAATCAATGTTGCTGTTGGCTGAACATTTGCAACAGCACTATAATAAGCCTGTCTGAAAAATTCACTGGAAATTTCATAAGAAGTTTGATCAAATACCAATTTAGCAAAACCGGCACTTACAATGCGGGTTATATTTGCTTTCTGCAAATTTCCAGTATAATAAGTAATCTTGCTTCCTGTCGTATCTGTCTTCTGATTAAATTTTTCACCATCAACAGTTATATATGGAGGACAATATATTGCGGCTCTGGCATCTGCAGGTAAACTACCAGATTGGTCAACTCCAAATGTAAATGAAAGAACCGGGTCAGAAACAGGAGTATAAGGACTTACTTGTGGCTTAGCAACTTCTTTACCATTAGCTTCAGCAGATGTTACATTGAAAGTTTTATTAAAAATGAGTTTTGCCGTTGGCTGGATATTTGAAGATACTCCTATATATGCGCGATAGAAGAAAGCACCATCTATCTTATATGAAGAATCGTTATATAATAAAATAGCACCATTATCTTTTATGTTATTAATATTTAATTCCGATAAAATACCAGCATAATAATCCATAGCGCTATCACTATTAGTATATCCAAAAATTACATTACTTATTGAAATAGACTGAGGGTGAGACGAAGCTCTAGTGTTGTTTTCTTGAGATGGAATACCAATAGTTAAAGAAAGAGGCAATTTTTTATAATCTGGGTCGGTAGTTTTCCAGTCGTCATCGGTGTTTCCGCAGCCAGTTACAAAACAGGCTGTTACGATGAGGGTAACAAGGAGCATGAGGTTCAGAAGCTTATGCATGGTATTTTTCCTTAAGGTTTATTTATTTTAGGAATTATGTACCACGTTTAGAAAAAATAGTCAATAAGAGAGCCTACGGCTCGTTAAAAACTGCTTTGCAATAATTCCGCGCCAGCGGTCTTTATGCAGAAGGCTTTTTTATTTGACTTCTACTTCAAATTAAATATCTTTAGTTTGAGTCACTTTATCTAACAAGGAAAGCTAATAACTATGAAATGCGGAAAATGCGGTGGAATCTGGGAAACCAATCCAAAATTCAAATATTGCCCCTTCTGTGGTTTTCTTCTCCCAGAAGAAGATATTTCTGCCATACTGCCAGGTCCGGCAAAGATGATAAAGTCTTTTGCAGACCGCTTCGGAGCAGAAATATTCAAGGATAAATCACGTTGCTACACTCTTTTTCGCACATTCATCAACGACAACAAAGAAATTGCCATGATGGAATTTCTTCTCAATGCAGGCGCTGTCGAAGAAATATTGAAATGTAGTGCTGGCTTTTCTGAATTTGACAAAGAAAGACTTTGCTTAAAAATCAAAGAAAACCTTATGAAGGACTTTTGTTCAGATACACGTCTGACTGAAGGTTTGAACTGGTATACATCTGCATTGATCAATTTTGAACTGAAGGTCGCATCTCCAGTATCACGCACAATAATCACCAGCCCATCATCAGGAATTTCCCCATCATTGTCTGCCACTTCCCCTGCCAGTACAATTTCTGCAATCAAAAAATCAGGAGTTGCTAACACCTCAACTCTTGAAGAATTTGAAAGATACGTCAGAGGAAAATACGCCCTTGACTTAGTTAAATGCCCGGCTGGTAGTTTCTTTATGGGTAGTCCTATGACTGAACTTGGTCGTTTTAAAAATGAAGTACAGCACAAAGTAACGATTACAAGAGATTTTTGTATAGGTAAGTATCCTGTTACTCAAGCACTTTATAAAATGATAATGGGTGATAATCCATCACAATTCAAGGGCAATACCAACCCTGTAGAATGCGTAATATGGAGTAAGGCCGTTGAATTCTGCGAAAAGCTTAATCTAGCAACAGAAATGGTAAGACCAGCAGGTTATAAGTTTGACTTACCCACAGAAGCCCAGTGGGAATATGCATGCCGAGCGGGCACTGAAACGGCTTTAAACAATGGCAAAAACCTTACAGCTTTTACCGGCACTTGCTTTAATCTTGATGAAGTCGGCTGGTATAGTAAAAATTCTTTTGCCAAATCGCATTCAGTAGGAATGAAGGCACCAAATGCATGGGGAATTTACGATATGATTGGCAATGTGTGGGAATGGTGCAAAGACTGGTATACCGAATATGACATCAACAACAACGTAGACCCAGCAGGACCACAGATCGGCTCACTCCGCGTAAGCCGTGGCGGTAGCTGGGAAGACAGCCCCAATAGTTGCAGATCAGCATATAGAGGTAGTGGAAGACCAGTAAGAGAATTCAACAGCCTTGGCTTCAGACTGGCATTGGTACCGAGCGATAGGTAATTCAATTCCGAGATAGCGGTCTTCATTCTGGCCGAAAGCCAGTCTTCATTCCCGAAAGGTATTCATTCTGGCCGAAGGCCAGTCTTCATTACTGCCGCAAAGCGGCAGTTCTTCATGCCGAAGGCTTATTTTGCTCCTAATGTTGCTACCATTACGGCTTTTATTGTGTGGAGACGGTTTTCGGCTTCGTCGAATACCTTGGACATTTTGCTTTCGAAAACTTCGTCTGTTACTTCCATTGCACCAACATCTTTCGACATTGTGGTGTCATTATTGTGGAATGCAGGTAAACAGTGCAGGAATATCGGATTCTTGCCAGTTTTCTTTACCATTTCCATATTAACCTGATATGGTCTTAAGAGTTTGATTCTAGCCTGCATCTGGGCTTCTTCGCCCATGCTTGCCCATACGTCAGTATAAAGAACATCTGCGCCCTTTACGCCTTTAGTTACATCATCAGTAATAGTAAGCTTTCCGCCTGTTTCCTTGCAGACTTCCTTAACCTTTGCAACCAGTTCTTTGTCTGGATGCAAGCTCTTTGGAGCAACAATACGACAGTCCATACCCATCTTTGCACAGCCTACCATCAGCGAGTTAGCCATATTGTTACGGCCGTCACCAACAAAAGCGAAGGAAATACCCTTAAGAGTGCCATAATGTTCTTCTATGGTCATAAGGTCAGCCAAAATCTGAGTTGGATGGAACTTGTCTGTTAAACCGTTCCAAACAGGAACACCGGCATATTTTGCAAGCTGTTCAACAGTTTCATGCTTAAAGCCTCTGAATTCAATGCCGTCAAACATTCTGCCCAAAACTCTGGCAGTATCAGCAACAGTTTCTTTCTTACCGAGCTGGATATCGTCTTTTCCTAAATATTCAGCATGAGCTCCTTCGTCTGAAGCAGCAACAACAAAAGCGCAGCGAGTGCGGGTTGAAGCCTTTTCAAAAATCAAGGCAATGTTTTTGCCTTCAAGATTACGTGGCTTGATGCCTGCATATTTCAAGCGCTTCAAATCCTTTGCCAAATCAAGCATATAACGAATTTCTTCAGGGGTAAAATCTAAAAGAGTAATAAAACTGCGACCAACAAGATTAAATGCCATATTAAGCTGATTCCTTCCTTATCTCAATCTCTCTAACAACTATTAAACTCAATTAGCTAAAGTATGTCAAGAGTATCATTTCTTCGAATAAATACAAGACTAACACTTTGATTTCGTGGTATATTAGCAGAGGGAAAAATATTATGAGTTATGGCACTTCAGAACAATTAGAGAAAGACTTTAACAGGCTAAACGAGCAGCAAAGGGAAATCATAACCAGATTTTCCAAAAATTCATTGGTCGTAGCAGGACCAGGAACGGGCAAAACACGCACCATTTCTGTATTGATAGCCAAGCAATTAGAAAAAGGTATACGTTTAAAGGAAATACTTGCTCTGACCTTCTCAGACAAAGCAGCTACAGAGCTTCGCGAAAGAGTCCTTGAATACTATCCACAAAGCTTTGACCAGTGCTGGATTTCGACTTTCCATTCATTCTGCGCAAGAATACTGAGAGAACAGTATTATGAAGTAGGCATTGTTCCTGATTTTAAGCTATTAACAGGCTTTAAGGAAGCTTTACTTATGGCAACAATCTGCAACCGCCAGCAGCCTGAAGCTTTCAAGGAATACGGGAAAGTTATCAATAAGAGAGGCTTCCAGCAAGAGGTTTTAACCTTTATAAGCCTTTTGAAATCAAATCTGATTGAAACCGATGAATTTGAAGACGCCATCAAAAACTGTCCGGATCTATCTTCAAAGGTCAGAGCTAGATTAGCAGAAATATTGAATCTTTTCAGATTATATGAAAAAGAACGCCTCGATACCGGTTATCTTGATTTCAGAGATTTAATCAGGTTAAGTATAAAAGCCTTGCAGAATCCGCGTATTGCTGAAAGCTACAGAAAAAAATTCAAGGTAATCCTAGTCGACGAATTTCAAGATACAGACCCGGCTCAGTTTTTGCTGTTATCATTGCTTAAAGGCGAAGATACCAACATAAAAACTGCTGTAATCGGTGACCCGCGTCAGAGTATTTATCGATTCCGTGGTGCAGATCCTTCAATGATGACCTCTGACGGTGCTTTCTATAAAAAATACAAAGCAAAGGTTTTTCCACTAGGCAAAAACTATCGTTCAGCCCAAAGCATAATAAGAGCTGCAACCAGTCTTAAATGGCAGACGAAATCCAAGACAGGTGATACATTAGAGGCTCAAAGCTCCAACGAAGGCTTCGTCAAATTTTACAAGGTAAAAGACGAACAGGAAGAAGCCCGCCTCTTAGGCAGAAAAATAGCTAGCCTTTTGATATATGGTGAAAACGGCAGGAAGTATAAAGCCTCAGACGTCGCAATATTAGTTAGAAACAACTACCAAATAGACTTAATATCAGAAAATCTGCAAACTCTTCATATTCCCTATCAGATTGCGGGAGACATGAAGTTTTTCAGGGCCGAAGAAGTATTAGCAATGGCGTCTTTGTTTAAAACAGCAGCAATAACCGTAGAAAATGAAGATGCCCTACAGAGAGCTTTCAGTTCACCTGTTTTTGGAATAAACCCATTGTGGGCACAGGCAGTGCTTTCTGATGTTGAAGCATTAAAATACACAATGTCGACGGCTATTGAGCTTATGGCCGCCCAATGCTTTGACAGGCTGCCATATGCAGACGATGAAACCAGGAAAAAAGCAACCAACTTCGCTCAGATAATAAACAATCTTAAAGCTTCATCTGACGCAAATCTGGCTCAGATATCACAAATCATAATAGAATCTGTATCCGGATTATTGCAAAATCCTTCAGACGCTAGTTCTAGAAACATACTTCTTTTCAGAAACATGCTTACAGATTATTGTGAAGTATTTTCAAGACAAAATCACAGAGATGCCAAGCTTGCAGATATAGCCCAGGATTTTGACGAATGGTTAAGTTACTACGCTTCTACAATTGAGGAATCTAAGGACTCTGAAGAAGATGCAGTCAAAATTATGACTGTCCATCAGTCAAAGGGACTTGAGTTTCCAATCACAGTAGTAAGCGGTGTTTGCGAAGGACAATTTCCTGTAAATATCCGTGAAACCCTGCTTGTTTCAACATCTGTTGTAGAAAAGCTTAAAAGCTATTTTAACAGCAAGGAGCGCGAAGTTTGCTTTTTCAACCCCTACCCTTCCTCAGAAGAAGAGCATCTGGAAGAAGAAAGAAGATTGTTTTTTGTTGCGATTACGAGGGCGAAGGAAGGTCTTATACTTACTACTCCCACAAGAATCGGAACAGATCCGGCAACACCAGCGCCATTCTTCAGGGAAATGGGATTGAAACCTGACGCTGTTGAGCAGGATAATCGCATTTTAACTGTTGGAGAATTCAGAACAGCGATTACAAGTCTTGAGCAGGAAGACCTTCTAAAACTTGAGCCAACCTTAATTGAAGTTGAAAAACAGATTCCAAAAGAATATGCGATTCATGGCATCAGGCCAAGAATATTCAATAAAGCCCAAAAAGATAGTATTGAGCTTCCTGAAGATTTCACCTTCTCAGCAAGTTCGCTGAAAACATATCTGGATTGTCCTCGCAAGTTCTTTTTTCAGAGTATTCTTGGAATTACAAACCCGCTGGAGGAAAACCAGTCGCATTTTGTTGTTGGTAATGCTTATCATAAGGTTCTTGAAGAGCTTCACAGACCAGGCTCAATTTGGGAACAATGCAAAAAACCGACAGAAGAAGACGTGATGGAGCTATTTGACAAATATGCGCTTCCAATGCTTGAAGTAATTCCATTCTTTGAAAGATACCAGAAAATCTGTGCAATAAAAGAAGCATTAAAGCGTTATATAAATGCCATCTATGATTTTGAGGAGCTTCCCTGTCGTCACACAAAGGGCGTAGAAGACAAATTCTCCTTTAATCTGGGTGGAAGCAGGATTACCGGCCGTTTTGACCGAATTGCTCTCTTAGACAAGGAAAGCGTTCAGATCGTTGACTACAAAACAACTAGCAGTAATCCGCCTAATAGCGAAAAGATATTCAATAAGTCATTCCCAGAATCAGGTAGTCTTGAAGAACAGCTTGAGCTTCAGATGCCTATTTACCTGCTAGCCTGTCAGAATATGGGCTTCAAGAATGTTTCTGCAGCACTTCTTTACGTAATGAGCGAACAATTTGCCAAGGGTAATACCAAAACGGGAATGCAGGCTGGATATTT
>JAZUDR010000235.1:0-3962 GCA_045639725.1 Candidatus Avigastranaerophilus sp.
GCTGCCAGGAACAGGTTCAGTTACAGTCATAACGAGGTCATTGGCAGCCGAACTGCCTTCAGCTTTATCTACTGCCAATTTATACCTTAATGCTTCAAAAGGTCCGTTTGAAAAAACATTATTTTCCGAACCGTTAAAAAGCAGTACAGTTTTATTGTTACTTAACTTAATTAGAGTTATTTTATCGCCGACACAGAGCTTGCTCTGACCACCTGCTACAGAAACCATGGTTTTCGACAAATCCATAGTCTCGCTAGTAGAACTGGTCACAACAACATCATTAGCCTTAGCATTGTCAGCAAGATAAAAATTGATATTGTCAAAATTCTGGATATTACCTAGTTTTATATTCTTGCCATATATTTCCAGATTATTGTTCTGGGTTTCCAGACAGTCTCTAGGAACCATCCCGACAACATTTCCCCCAACAAGAATAGAACCACCGGTTATGTCCATACAATGACCGAGTTTGTCCGTATAACGATAACAACCGTCTTTACCGACCAATCGAAGCGTATTGTTTTTTACAGAACCACCGGTGCTGTTGTGCATAGGCACTATAAGCGTTATATTTTTTTCAATATTAGAATTGCTTACAGTAATCTCGTTATTGTTTGCAATAAACTCACCTTTGCCAACATCTGCTAAAATACCCCACAAATAAGAAATTCTGCTATTGTTAACAACAGCCTTATTGCCTTCGGCAGATAGACCCAATCTGCTTTCACCGTCAAAATCCAATCTCTTTTCAACCATAGAGATCTTAAAAGCCTTAGCATTATTTATATACATGGCATTATCGTTAATTTTCTGACCTTCTATAGCTTCGACACCAGCAATCCATTCCTTGTTGGTTTTTTCAAAAGATATGCCATCAACGGTTAAAATATTGGAGCAGGCCTCTTTTAAACTGGATACACCTGTTAAAGCACCTGTAAAAACGCTATTAGTAATATTAAGCTTATTACTATCAGTTTCATCTGCACGGTTTGCTGCAAAGGCTGTATTTATTCTACTATTTTCGATAGTTACCTCATTGTTATTGGCAGAATGAATAGTATTATTTAAGCTCTTACCACCACTAACAACAAAATTACCATTAGTATTAATCAATGTTACCTTGTTGTAATTTGCTATGCCCTTTTCGGTGTCATTAGCCAACCCACCAACAAGAGGAATATAGCTCTCACTCTCAGCGGTTACATTTTCAACATGAACTACATTCTCGTTTGCGCTTCCCTTACCATAACCACCATAAACTTCATCTAAAATTACATTATCGTATATTGTTACTTCATTTTTATTTGCGCTTCCAGTTTTACTATAGCCGCCATAAACACGCTGAGTCTTACAACCATCGCCTAATGTGAGCTTATTTTCATTGGAAGATATCTTGCCATAGCCGCCATAGATATTATGTGCAACATAGCCATAACTATTCACTATATTATGACTTGCTTCATTCTCAACAGAATAGCCGCCAAATACATTGCCAGCATCAGTAGGGTGAATTCCGACAACAACATCGTTAGCTATTTCAACAAGATTGCCATTGGCCCACTCTTTATTTGCCCAACCGCCGTAAACATTACCTAATATTGTGCCGCCGAAAAATTCAGTTCTGTTGTTAGAGACTCTATTGTTTTCAGACCAGCCGCCATAAATATTTCCGCCGATTTTACCGCCATCCATCTGCAGGCTAAGGGCCATACTATAATCTTTGCTGCTATAAATATCAGCATCATTTGTAAAACTGGTACCTGCTGTTATGCTAACTTTGCCGTCACCATGCCAGGAACCGTCAGCAGCAACACTACCGCCACTGATATCTGCCATTGTTTCTGCAAGAGCTGTTCCATAGCCATTGGTTATCAAACCAAGAGTGAGCAATACAATCATACTCATCTGCCAGCGACGCTTTTTTAATTCTTCTATAAAATCCATAATCAGCAGTATCCTTTTGTTTATTTCATAAAACAATCATATACTACAAACCAATATTAAGCAACGGACAAAAGGAATGATATAAAACCAAAATCAGGAAAAGTTTCAGAGGCCATCTATCCAGAATTTGCCCCAACGGTATCTGCAACAAACTGCTTACAAGTTTTCTATAAATACTATCTTATGCAGCTAAATAGTCCATAACTGTTACTTCTGATTCAAGACTCTTCTTTACCGCATTAATAACGTTTTCTATTTTCTCTGCCTGAGAATCAGAGTAATAAAGTTCACCACACTGAACACATTCTTCACAAGGAACATTCTTTACAATAATGACACTGCCCTTATAATTAACCACATGGGTAGTGGTAGAAGGCTTATGTTCATTGCATCTGCAATACATGCACATGTCTTTATCTCCTTGTTTTATAATCTTCGCAGAACTTTATAAGATTCGGGTAATATGTTGTTATTATATATAGCAGACTTCCATCTGAGCCTACAACTACATGTAAAGGTTTGTTATCAATACAAACACCAAGTATCAGATAGCCCGGATCAGGAAAGTCATCTGGATAATTCTCAATTATATCACCGACTTAAATGCAATTAATGACATCTTTTCTAGAAATATCTCTTTCCTGCATCCTTTCAAGGCAGTGCTTTGGCCAGTATATCTTAGACTGCCCTGCAAGTTCTCTTAAACATAGTCAAGAATACCCAAAGGAATTAGTAAAAAAAACGGTCTGGCGAATAGCTTTCTTCCAATAACCTCCCTTTTCTGAGGGCAGGGTGGGTTTTGCAGACGAGTGTATAACACATGTAAATGCAAATGCAGTAAACATTATTACTCAAAGAAATTCCTAGTATTGCAGTTGTGGCTCAGTAAGTTGCTACGGCTACGGCTGCAGTTGTGGCTCCGTTGGTATCCCAGGTGGTAAACTTGTCTTTTTATACCATTCCTCTGATGGTGGTTCCTGTTCCATGCGAAGGGTGGGCAGACAAGGAACAGTTGACGGGATATTCCAAATGATTGGGTCCCAATCAGTCCAATCAGTTGTAGTGCCTTGTTTATAGCCATCTTTCCAGTAGTAACAGGATTTGACTGTGGCACGGTCAATCGTTCCGACTAAACCATCCGTTTCTGATGATAGCTTAGCCCATTTTACACTCATATCACCACAAGCAAAGCAGTTGCTGACAAAAGAACGCCCTATCACACGCCCCGCTATAGCACCTACAGACTCACTGCCATTGACCTTTGAATGATTCACATAGCAATTATCTACAACAGAATCATACACCTCATCATAGCATTCACCCACAATGCCACCTATTCTAGAATTACCACTCACACTAGATTGGTCTACACGGCAGTTGAGAACTGTAGCCCCACTAAGGAATCCTACAATACCGCCACAAACTTTATCACCTTGAACTGTTGAGCGAAAAGCATAACAATTACGGATGACTGAATTTGCTTTAGCTAGTCCTGCAAAAATACCAGAAAGCGAGCCACCCTTAATAATTGCCTGGTCTATGACCAAATTACTTATTTCTGCTCCTTCTAAGCAACCAAATAACCCTGACCTATCAAAATCCTGCTCTACCCAAAAACCTACTATACGATAGCCATTACCATCATATTTACCAGAAAAAGCAGATCCATAATCTGTTCCCCAAGCGATTGGCTGCCAATAATTACCATTACCAGCAAATTTACTTAAATTAATATGTGCTGTCTGTTTATAACAGGCAAACAGACTTTTATTTCCTATATCGCAGAGATGATCAGCATCAGGCACCAGATATGGATCTTCTTCTGTGCCAGAGCCTTTCCATAGGACTATTTTCTTTGGGGTAATTTCACCGCTATCATCTGAAGGTATAATCGGGGTATCGCCTCCGACAATGATATAATCATCAGCGCCATGACCGCCACAACCAAGCGTTACAATAGTCATGACAGTAAGAATAATAACAGGAAGTATATGTTTTTTCATGGTCTGGCTCCATTA
>JAZUDR010000236.1:0-17407 GCA_045639725.1 Candidatus Avigastranaerophilus sp.
CCCCCCTGCCCCCCTTTAACAAAGGGGGTCTGCTTTGCGTATTATAACACTTTATAAAAAAATAAGGCACCCTTCTTTGTAAGAAAGATGCCTTATCTTCTAGTTAACAGTTAATTTATGCAGCCATATCGAGAGTTTCAAAGAGCTGGTATTCATGAATTGCTTCACCAAGAACTTCCATGGCTCTGGCAATCTTTGCAGCATCAATGGTATAGCTTAAACGGATTTCATTGGTTCCAAGACCAGGTGTGGCATAGAAGCCCTGAGCTGGAGCCACAAGAACAGTGTCACCATCGTAATCGAAATCAGTAAGCATCCATTTTGCGAATTCTTCAGCATTCTTAATAGGAAGTTTTACAATGCAATAGAAAGCACCACCCGGGGTTTCACATACTACACCAGGTATCTTAGACAAGCCTTCCATCAGCACATTTCTGCGATGTTCATATTCTTCAAGGATTGGCTGGAAATATGACGGATCCATCATTACGCCAGCTACGGCAGCCTTCTGCTCCAGAGTTGGAGAACAAAGTCGGCACTGAGCAAACTTGATACAAGCTTCCATAACCTTCTTGTTCCAGCTTCCAATCATACCAATACGGGCGCCACAGGCAGAATAACGCTTTGAAATACTGTCGATTACAATAGCATTGCTGCGAGCTTCGCGAATCTGCATTATGGAAGTATATTGATTACCATCATAGATAAATTCCCTATAAACCTCGTCAGAGAGGATATACAAATTGTGAACCTTTGCTATCAATGCAAGACGGCGAAGTTCATCCTTTGTATAAACGGTTCCGGTGGGATTATTGGGATTACAGATGAGAATACCTTTTGTTTTAGGTGTGATAGCGTCTTCAATAACATCATTTGAAGGAAGGTGGAAACCGTTTTCCGGGTATGTTCTGACAGCTTTGAGATTAATTCCGGCTTCAGTAGCAATGCCATTGTAATTAGTATAGAATGGTTCGAAAACCAGCAATTCATCGCCAATATCACAGGTTGCTAAGAAAGCGAAATAAACCGCTTCTGTGCCCGATGTGGTTACAACGATGTCCTCAGGTTTGAGGTTAATATTCATTCTGTTGTAATACATAGAGAAAGCTTCCAACAGGGAAGTTTCACCCTGAGATGGGCTATAAGCCAGAATCTTCTTATTGAAGTTTCTGATTTCTTCCATTATTGGAGCTGGTGTAGGAATATCTGGCTGACCGATGTTAAGGGGTATTACATTAATCCCCTGTTCCTCCGCCTTGTTAGCTAGAGGAATTAGCTTACGGATAGGAGAGGCCTGCATTTGCCTTGCTCTGTTTGATACGTTCTGCATCATTAACCGTCCTTTTTTAATCCGTTTCCTTGTTTATTTTGTATTTTTTTATACTATTTGTGCTTTTCACACCTATCACCTATCAGTTTCGGCATTTCTTTGAAATTTTATTAGTCTGTAGTAGAATAATGGTTATCACGCTTAAGTCTACAGGGGGATATCATGGCTAAAGCATTGTATTTAAAAGAATTAAACACTGTTCAGGTAGAAGAGCTTCTCGAAAAAGAGGCTCCTCTGTTTATTCCCGTAGGCACTCTTGAACCTCACGGTCGCCACCTGCCAGTTGGAACAGATACATATTGTGCAGAAAAAGTCGCAGAAAAGCTTTGTGAAGCCTTTGAAGGCGTTATTGCTCCATCAGTGGAATACGGTCTTACCAATGTATTTGCCCAGACCTCCCCATCAAGCTTTTTCCCAGTTGATTTGTATCAGGCCTTCATGGAACAGATTGTAAGAACCTTTTACAAGCAAGGCTTCAAAAAAATTATCATTATCAACGGCCACGGTGGTAACAAGGACGCATTAAAGCCATTGCTCCGCAAAATAGTCAGAGAAGCTCCTATTGCATTATCCATAATCAACTGGTGGATGTTCGCAGAAGAATTTGTAGAACCAATATACCAGACCCAGCCTGGCGGTCATGCTGCAGTGGAAGAAACTGCCGCAATACTATATGCTCATCCAGAACTGGTAACAAAAGCTAATTACAAGCCGAGCACCGATGATTGTGTTCCAAACGATGCTCTTTGGCTATATCCACCTGTAGGCGAAGTATTACTGAACGAACCCAATAAAGGACAGCCCTGCTTTGACAAAGACAAAGCAGACAAATTCATGGAAACAGTTATCTCTAACTTAGAAAGCCGCTTAAGCAAGTGGTTTAAATCATTCAAAAGATTGCATGGAGGCTTAAGACCGCAATAATGGGCAGTATAACAGCAAATATCGCTACAGCAACTCTAGTAGCTTCAACCACATCAACAGCTTCAGCAACAGCAAAAATACCTGAAGTATCCCCCTGGGTCAGCTATGGTGTAGACATAGTAATAGCCCTTGCTTTTCTTTACGTCTTATTTTTCACTAAGGCAGAAACTAATACCAACAACAACGAAGAGCTTAGTGCTGAAGAAATGCCTAATGAATTAGAACAAGTTATCCGCACAGACCCTGAAGAAGAAAAATCTGCCGAAACTGAAGAAGAAAAGAAAGAATAACAAAACGTTACAAACAGAATATTGCAGGCCTTAGTTGGGATAAATACAGTTATATCCTATGCTAAGGCCTGTTTTAGCATTTCCAAGTATTGATCACGGGAAATTTCTTTTGCACCAAGATACTTAGTATGTTCGTTAATTACTTGTGAATCAAAAAGCGTGAAATCATTTTTCACAAGAAAAGTCATCAGGTATTTCAAAGCAAAGGTTGATGCATTAGTAGCAGTGTGAAACATTGATTCCCCAGCAAAAAGCTTTTTCAGGGCGATTCCGTAAACACCGCCAACAAGCTTTCCATCAAGCCATGCCTCACAACTATGAGCAAGATTCAGTCTATGCATTTCGCAGTATGCTTCAATAAAGCTTTCATCTATCCATGATTCATCACTACCGTTGCGCACAGCCTTTGAACAGCCTGTTATAACACCCCTGAAATCAGTATCGAAAGTAAATTTCATTTTAGTATTTCGGTAGGCCCGTTCCATACGTGAAGACAGCTTGAATTCAGATGGAATGAATATCGCTCTTGGGTCAGGCGACCACCAGCTAACTACTGGTTCAGAAGTCCATGGAAAAATTCCCTGTGTATATGCTGTAATAAGCATATCAGGCTTAAGATCACCACCCACAGCCACTAGACCTTCTTCATCAGCCAATCTAGGGTCTGGAAAAGTTATCTGTCTGAATGTATTCATTAACTCACTCTAGTATTATTCTTATAGTTGCTTTTTTGATAATCTGAGGATTTCTTCATTTAAGCGTGAGACAGCTTCTTCTACTTCTGTTATATCCAGAACAGCACTATCCATGGGACAAATGCCAGTATTAGCGCGGTTTCGGATTTCGTCTGCAAGTATGTTCTGAGCAGCTTCCACAGAATGTTCTGAAAGTAACTGCATAGCGCCTTTGCTCATTGTTTCGCCGTAAACGGCCTTTATACCAAAGTGAATAGCAATAAAGGAAGCTGCTCTTCCAATGATTTTGTCTGCCAGTATAGCGCCTTTGGCAGCATCGATATTGGACTGGCATATTTCCATCAAGGGCTTTATTCCCCTACCCTTGGCAGTTGCTATTATTTGCCCGTTCAAAATAAGCGCACAGGCTATCTCATCTTGTTTAATCAGTTCAATAGCTTCGCTCAACGCATCAGAATCATATTGTCTGTCATCAAATATTGTATTCATAATTCTATTAATTAGCTCATTATTCTATACAAAGCAAGTACAAAGTTTGTCTCCGAGCGAAACGACCTCAAAACTACTTGCAATTTTAATCAAATACTGCTTAAATAGGGCCATATTAAAATTGTCTTAGAAGGAGTTAAAACATGTCTAACCAAACAACATACGAATTTAAAACCGAAGCCAAACAACTTCTAAACCTGATGATCAATTCTGTATATTCTCAGAAAGAAATATTCCTGAGAGAATTGATTTCTGACGCTTCTGACGCTCTTGATAAATTAAGATTCGCCTCTCTGACTGACGAAAATCTCCGCAAGCTCACTGATGACCTCTATATCAGATTAACCCCAGATAAAGAAAAGAATACTCTCACCATTTACGATAACGGTATCGGTATGAACCACGATGACCTTGTTAACTACATTGGCACCATCGCTAAATCTGGAACCAGTGAATTCACTGAAATGCTGAAGAAAGCTAATGAAGCTAAGGAAAGCGCACCCGAACTTATCGGTCAGTTTGGTGTTGGTTTCTATTCAAGCTACATGGTAGCTGACGAAGTTGAAATCATCAGCCGCAAGGCAGGTGAAGAACAGGCCTGGAAATGGATTTCTAAGGGTGAAGGCAGCTATACTCTTGAAGAAGCAACCCGCAGCTCTCAGGGCACTAGCATTATTCTCCATCTCAAACCAGTTGATAAAGAAGATTCTGAAGCTCAGGACTTCACAGAAGAATGGACTCTCAAATCAATTGTTAAGAAATATTCTGACTTTGTTGCTTATCCTGTAAAGATGCAGGTTTCTCACACCCATATCGAACGTGACGAAAACGGCAAGCCCAAAGAAGGCGCTAAGGAAGAAACTGTTGTTGAAGACCAGACCCTCAACTCGATGAAGGCAATCTGGCTGCGCCCAGAAAAAGAAGTCAAAGAAGAAGAATACAAAGACTTTTACAAGCACCTCAGCCATGACTGGAATGACCCATTGAAGTGGATTTCCTTCAAAGCTGAAGGCACAACCAACGAATTCAATTCATTGCTTTTCATTCCTTCTAAGCCAGGCTTCGACCTGTTCATGCCAGATTCCAAGCATGGTATCAGCCTATACGTAAAACGCGTATTCATCATGAATGACTGCGAAGAGCTCATTCCTGAATACCTGCGCTTCGTAAAGGGTGTTGTTGATTCAGAAGACCTCTCTCTCAACATCAGCCGTGAAATTCTGCAGCATGACAGACAGATTCAGACTATCCGCAAGACTGTTACCAAGAAGACTCTTGATTGCCTCAAGAAGCTTTACAAAGACGACAGAGACAAATACATTGATTTCTGGAAGCAGTTTGGCGCTGTTATAAAAGAAGGTCTCTTCAAGGAAACCGACAACAAAGACAGAATCTTTGATTGCTGCTTGTTCCAGAGCACTATTTCTCCAACAGACCATTACACAATTTCAGAATATATTGAACGCATGAAGCCAGAACAGGATGCAATCTATTACCTCACTGGCGAATCTCGTGATATCCTTGAAAACAGCCCACATCTGGAAGCCTTCAAGCAGAAGGGTTATGAAGTTCTCCTTCTCACCGACCCGGTAGACGAAGTTTGGGTTCAGTATACAACTGAATACAAGGACAAGAAGTTCAAGTCAGCCGCCAGTGCAGCTACAGAACTTGGCAATGAAGAAGAACGCAAGAAGACCAAAGAAACCCTCAAGAAAAAGGAAGAAGAATGGAAATCACTTCTTGAACTTATCCAGAACAAGCTTGATAAGTATGTTAAGTCAGTTAAGCTTTCAGGCAATATGAGCACTTCTGCAGCCTGCATCGTTTGTGAACAGGGCGAACTCACCCCACATCTTGAAGCTCTTCTTAAGGCTTCTGGCAAAGAAGTTCCAGCTAATAAGCGCACATTGGAACTCAACCCAACTCACCCACTCATGACCAAAATGTATGAAATGTTCACCGCTGACAAGAACAATCCAAAGCTTGCAGATTACGCTGAACTTCTATATGGTCAGGCTCTTCTCGCTGAAGGCGGACAGATTCCTGATCCAGCCAGCTTCAATACAAAAGTTGCTGAATTGATGGTTGGTGCTCTGTAACAATGACTGCTACCCAGAACGGAATCTGCAAAATCAAGCTTATAGTCACACTCAAGGCAGAAATGCCTAAAAGCGATTCCCTCTACGTTTCGGGCAATCTTCTTGAATTAGGTGATTGGAATCCTGCCGGCAAAAAGCTGACTCAGTCAGTCGACGGCAGTTACTACATCGAATTCAATGCCCGAATGGGTAGCGTTGTTCAATGCAAATTTACGCGCGGAACATGGAAAAGTCAGGCAATCATTGACGAAAACGATGTTCCGCCCAACAATCTTGTAATCAAGGTCAACAAAAGCAAAGACGTAAAGGTTGAAATCCTGCAGTTCATGGATCAGCGCCCGATAGTCTCTGACCCCGTTCAGGGCAAGCTAATTGCCTTTGATATTTTTGAATGCAAAAACCTTGAATACAAAAGACCTATTACAGTCTGGTTTCCAGACTCTTATTCCGAAAAGTCCGAACCTAATGCAGTTATTTACATGCATGACGGTCAGAACCTTTTTGAACCGTCTGCCTCTTTTGCAGGCAATGACTGGAAGGTAGACGAAACCCTCACTAAGCTTTTAAAAGCCAAACAGATAAAAAACTGCATTGTTGTTGGCATTCCTAATTCACCGGAAAGAATGAAGGAACTGAACCTTGAAAGCAAGCTTGGCAAGGCATATGCAGAATTCGTAATCAACGAAGTAATGCCTTTCATCAATGGCAAGTTCAATACCAGCAAGAAACCTGAAGATAACGTTATTGCCGGTTCTTCCATGGGCGGTCTGATGTCTTTCCAGATGGCTATGGAATACCCAGATGTATTCGGAAAAGCTGCCTGTTTCTCTTCTGCATTCCCATATACCTTCAGCCAGATTATGGGCAAGGTTTCTAAGGCCAAGGATTTACCGTTTAATTCAAAAATATACATTGATACAGGCGACTTAGAAGATTCCATAACCCTTAGCTATCACGAAATGTATGACCTCCTCATCAAGAAGGGCTTCGTCGAAGGCAAAAACCTGATGGGCTATGAAGACAAGGATGCTATCCACACTGAAAGTGCATGGGCCAACCGCTTCCACATCCCCATGAAGTTCCTGCTGGGAATATAATATACCAGGCAAGTATAACGTCTGTTCCAATATTTAATTCATAATTCATAATGCATTAGGTTATAGCACTAACACCCGCCAAGCACCATCAACCTCCTAATACCTAAGACCTAATACCTAAGACCTAGTATCTAATTTTAAATTTTGCTTTATTATTCTTTGAAAAGCCTCTATAATGTTTGAAGAATGATTGGAGGCTATGACCTTGAGAAAGCTTTTAAGACACAGTTTACTATGCCTTTTTTATATATTGTCTGTTGCCACAGCAAATGCCGCTGTTGTAACAACATCAGACGGGAAGCCTATAGAAGCTTCTTCAATATCCTATAAAGATGGACAGCTATATTTCAATACTGCATCTGAAACAAAAACCCTGGACCGCCGTGACATAAAAGATATCAGCTTCACCGCGAAAACCCAGAAAAAAGAAATATCTACAAGTGAAATCGGTGACCTGGCAGACTATGTCGATAAAGCTCAAAACCTCATAGCCAAATACCCGGATGCACAATCCATTCTGGTCTATACTGAGCGTAACCATCGTCATCGCCATGACGGAAGTAATATTTCAAGACATAGAAGTATTACATATGTGGCAAAGGAGGAAGCACTCTGGGCCGCTCACGTCTCTGTTTCCTTTGACCCAAACCGCGAAAAAGTTAAAATTATCCATGCAAGATGCTTAACCCCAGAAGGTGATGTCCAAAACCTGAAAGCTGACCAGATAAAGATCTCAAAAGGCACCTCAGGCAGCGTTCATTTTTCCGATGACCAGGAAATGAGCTTCAGCATTCCCGGAGTTACTGTCGGAAGCCTTGTAGACTACAGTTACGAAATCGAAGAATATAATCCTTTTGATCCTAATCTTTTCAGTGGCGGAAGTTATTTCCAAATTACCCGCCCAATAGGTGAAGCTGTGCTCCGCGTCAGTGTTCCACTGGATCACAAGCTATATCACGTAGCCAGAAACCTGACAGAAGAACAGGCCAAGCCAACAATCATAGAAGCCGTAGATTCAGTTCTTTACACATGGAAAATGGAAGACATGCCACCTGTTATTTCTGAACCTCGCATGCCACCAATCAGAGACGTGCTTCCTTCTATTTTTTACAGTATTCAGAAGGATCATCAGTATATGCAGGAAAAGCTAAAACCAATGTATGATAACCGTTTTGAGCTTACTGATGATGTAAAAGCCAAAGTTGACGAACTAGTAAAGGATTGCAAAAATCTCAAGGAAAAAATAGCTAAGATTTACTACTTCTGCCAGCAGGAAATCCGTTATATTTCCATCAAGTCCAATCTCGCCAGCAATCAGGTTGGTCACCCAGCAGACGAAACCTTGAAGAACAAATACGGTGATTGCACAGACAAAGGAATGCTGCTCGCAGTAATGCTCAAACACATAGGCGTTGAAGCATATCCTGTATTAATACTCACCAATAACGCAGGTAAAGCTGTCAGAGAAATAGGTATATTCGACAGTAACCACTGTATAACAGAAGTTCATCTTGACGGTCGTGTATTCTATCTGGATGCTACAGCTACAGATTTCAGATACCCATATTTCCGTTCTGATGACCATGATACAGACGCTCTGAACATGATGCTCGGAACCAAGAATAAAGTTCCGCTTCCACCTCCGGAAGATAACTCAACTTCATCAGTAAGAAAAATCACATTAGAACCAGACGGCACAACACATATTGATGTAGAAACCACATGCAACGGTCCGACCGAAGCTTCTCTACGCGGTTATGCACGTAATCTGAAGCCTGAAGAATATGAAAAATTGGTAAGGCGTTCAATTTCTGCTCAAACAGCAGATTACAAGCTAGAAATAGCAACTCATACCAATCCTCTTGATTTTGACACTCAATACAAGAGTCATTCTGCTTACACACTGAACAGATTTGCTACAAAATCAGGGAAATACATGATTTTTTCTGTTCCATATTTTGAAATCAGTTTTCCTGAAGTTAGTCTGGAAAAGAGAAATTACGCAATACAGCATGCGACCTCACGCCAGCAGTCAGATCATCTCAAAATCAAGCTTCCAGAAGGTTATGCAGTAAAGTATCTGCCTCCAGCTCTCAGAGTTCAAAGTCCATACGTTGAATTCGAGATTATTTATGACCAGCAAGGCGATGAAATTGAAATTACCCGCAAAATGGCTTTTCCACGCAGATATATACCTGTAGAAGATTACGAAAGCTATAAAGCTGATGCAGAAAAGATTGCACATTCTTCCAAACAGAAGATTTTTTTGGAAAAGGTCGAAAAGGAAGAAAGCAAAACAGCTCCAACAGCCTCTGATACAGCAAACATAGACAATGCTGTTTCTGAAGTCAAGGATGCTCTCGCCACTGATACACCTGACACCAACACAGCCTCAACCACTGTAGAAACCAAGGAAGGAGCAGAAAAATGAAAAAGCTGTTATTTACACTTTGCTTTATATTTGCAGTTAATTCAGCCATGGCTGACGTGCTCTTCCTGAATGAAGGCGAAGAACAGATTGGTAACCTTATCAGTATCGAAAACGACAGTATCAGCTTTAAAAAGCTTAATGCAACTGATACCCAACTTTTCAACACCAAGGATATTGCCCATATTCTTATCTCCAAAAACAGAACTGGTGATGACATTACTTCAATAGACAAATTAACCGACCCAATCGCAGTTAACGTATTGAAGAACCTGCCAAATCCATCTGATTTTCCTGATTCCGATTATATTACCCTTTATCGTCACATTGATTACGAATACATTTCAGAAAATGAAATGGTTTGTAAAAGCCGTGAAATAACTCAGATATTAAAGGAACCTGGTCTAGAATGTGGAAATCAGTCTTTCTATTACAATACAGAGAATACAGACTGCCAGATTGAATTTGCCCATACCTATTCTCCTGATGGCAAAGTCTATCATTTAACAGATGATGCTCTTTCCAACGAATCACTGAACACAACAACTCCTGAATATGCTAAGCTGAAAAAAATCAAAATCGCTATGAAAAAAGTTGATTTGGGCTGCATAATTGACTATTCAGTAATAAAGAGAATAAAGAATATAGGCACACTGAATCCAAAAGCAATCAGAAACACTTTTGGCGAACGAGAACCAGTATTGCATGAAGAAATGACATTCGCTTTTCCATCTGATTTAAAATTCAAGAAGCTAGAACTTCAGTGGGAAAACAATCCACCGAAATTCACTGAAAAAACCGAAGGCAACAAAACAATCTGGAATTGGGAATTCTCTGACCCGGTTGGCTTTATTGCAGAACAGAACATGCTCTCTATAAGCCGCATATTCCCAAGAGTTGTAATCTACAATGAATACAACAAAGCCACAACAGCAGAACAACTTGCTCAAGCCTACTTAGAAAGCGTTCCTGACGAAAAACTTCTTGAAAGCTTTATGGCAAAAATAGAGTTTGAAGACGGTGATACAGACTATGAAAAGGTTTGCAAGATTTATAATTTCTTAAATAAGGAAATTAATATTGTTGGTATGGCCCCGGATGACATGGGCAGCTTCAAACCTGTTTCTGCTAATGTTACTATAGACAAGAAGTATGCCAATGAACAAGCATTACATGCATTAATGCAGGCAATGCTAAGCAAAATTGGTATCAAATCTTATATTGGCTTTACAGATAGTAAACGCGAAAAGCTAACATACTTGAATCATGCAAATCTGAATTTTGCAACAATACCGGTATTGAAGGTAGTCGTTGACGGTAAAGAATATTACACAGACGGCGGTTCTATTTATACACCATTCTCTGTAATTTCAGCAGCAATCCAGGGTTCAGAAGCTACCTTCCTAGACATTGAAAAGAAAGAATTCTTCACAGAAAATCTTCCTCTTCAGACCTATAACTGGAACACAAATACATCAACAATCCATGTAAAAATTCTTGAAGACGGTTCCATGGAAGTCAATGAAACCCAGCTTTATCGTGGTCCTTACGAAGAAAGCATCAGAGAGCTTAAGTCCATCAAGGAAAAAGAAAAAAGCAATTATGCAGAAAGACGTGTAAAGCATGTTCATCCAAATGCCATTCTCAAATCTTATGGTTTCACAGACATGGCCGATTTGAATGCACCAGCAGTCTATAATATTTCCTATGTGATTCCAAACGCAGCTCAAAAAGCTTCTGACAAGATTATGACCTTCACAAATTACTGGATAGGCTACAATTCAAGTTCAGCAAGCCTAAGCAAGCGCAAGTATCCTATGAAATACTGGGCAACTGAATGCACCTCCAAGACTATCATATTCGAGCTTCCCGAAGACTTCAACTGGGTAAAATGGGACAAACAGTATAAATACTGCTCACCTGAAATGACCTTTACATCTAATATCAGCCAGAATAATCGCCAGATTATTTATTCAGATAGATTCGAAGTCAATACAGATGAATTCTTAGACGACAAATCATATCAGGGCTATCGCCAGTGCATCCTCACTATGAGCGAACTGGCCAATCAGTGGATAATAATTGAAAAGTAAATTAATATCTATATTTGTTATCTTCGTTATTCCGCTACTATATTTCTATGACGAAACAGTGGCAACAACCCTGACAGCCTTGGCTGCATCAGGTTTTGCTGCTGGTTACGCCTTAGAGCAGCAAAAGAAGAAACAGATATTACCAACAAAGTTATTTTTCACTATAGCTTTCATTCTTTTTGCATGGCTTTTACTAGTCGGAAGAAGCGTCTGGGTCTCCTGCTCAAATTATGCTTCATGGCCTGTTTTTGTTAAGCTTTGTTCACTGCTGCTACTGACATATTCTGTTTCCTATGAATTGGCATTGAACCCCAAAGGCTATATTAGCTTTTACAGAATTGCAGCTTTAACAGGTCTATTACAGGGAATCATGGCAATAGCAGAATACATTGAAGCCCCGGCAATTCCTGCCACATGGCTGGATCCTGCTTCTAAAGAGCTTTTCAGGACACGCTGCTGCGGCATAATGACAGACCCAAATCTCTTTGCCGCATTCTTATCTGTTCTGTTTATACTGACAATTGCTTTAATAATAAAAACAGATAACAAAAAAGAACAGATTCTGGCCGCCACTTCATTATTATTCAACGGAACTGGTATATTCATGACCTTAAGCCGTGGTGGCTGGGTTGCTCTTGTTGCCGCTCTGGTAGCCTATGGCATTTCTCTATATATATCAAAGAAAAAGCTTTCAGCATTTACAGCCAAGACCTTAGCTATTACCGCCGTTTTGCTTCTGGTAGTCTTTTTCTCAGGACCATTCAGACACAGATTGTTCTCTATTACTAAGCCATCTGACATGACCTTTGCACAACGAACATTGATCAATAAAGGTATTTTTGCATCATTAAACAAGCTGCCGATTACTGGTCACGGACTTCATACATTTACTCAGGTGTACCCCGTTTATCGTGCTGTAGGCGGTGATTATCCTATGTATGCTCATAATGAATACCTGCAATCAATGATTGAAACTGGCTTTTTATCAAGTCTGTTATTGATAGCACTCACTATTTATTTACTGAAAGTTGCATACAAATCAGCTAAGAATGCGAATTTAGATAGTATTGCCTTTTCCTCTTCATTTATTTCATTAGTCATTCAGAATTTAAGCGGATTTTCAGCTAGAATGATGCCAACATCAGTATTAATAGCTATTTCAGCAGGAGCCATGCTTGCAGGCCAGATAAAAAGAACAGAACACCGCAAAAACGACACTGCATTGTCATATATAAATTATGGTGTTATTACTATAACAATACTTGTAGTCTTGGGTTCAGCGAATATTTTTATAATTCAGAACAAGTTTAAGCAGGCAAGCCAATATCTTGCTTCCGGTGACGTTAACTCAGCTTCCCAGAAATATGAAGAAATACTTAAATGGCAGCCGGATAATTCAAGCGCCGCCTCAACCCTCGGCATGATTATGCAAATAGCTAAGCAGCCACAAAAAGCAGCAGAAATATGGGAAAAGGCTTTTGAACTGAACAAATTTGAAGCTAATTTTCCAATAAGCCTTGCAAGATTGTATGTATCCATCAATCCAGAGTTAGCAGATATGTATTACCGGAAAGCATTGGAAATAGACCCTGCCTCTGAAAATTTCAGAGTCGAATACGCAAAGTTTTTAATAGGTCTCGGCAAAAAAGCAGAAGCTAAGGCAGTTCTTGAAAAAGGGCTCACCTACTCTCCGGGCTTCCATAATGTTTACAAAGGCTTTCTGGAAATTGAGAAAATTCTTTCCGAACTCGGTTCTTAAGCGCATTTTCAAGTTTAAAAAACAAGCATAAAAAGCCAATAATATTCTTGAAAAAAAGCCAATTTTAAGATATTGTAACATTATGGTGTACACACCTATGTTGTATAAAATATAAATACTGGAAAGAAATGAAGAATGAATACTGACACTGAGCTCATTGCCCAAATCATCAAGATTAATGGCGCTATTAAAGACTTTGTATGGGGTCCTTATATGCTTATCCTGATGGTAGGCACAGGTATATATTTAAGCATCCGCCTTGCGTTTCCACAGTTCAAGCATTTTCCTTTTGCCATCAAGAATACTATTGGCAAAATGTTCAACAAGGATGAAGCTGTTCAGGGTGCAATGACACCTTTCCAGGCTGTTTCCACAGCTTTGGCTTCTACCGTTGGAACAGGAAATATAGCCGGTGTTACAGGTGCCATCATTCTTGGCGGTCCTGGTGCAGTGTTCTGGATGTGGCTTTCCGGTATATTTGGTATGTGTACAAAATACTGCGAAGTAACTCTTGCAATCAAACATCGCGAAAAGAACTCCAAGGGTGACTGGGTTGGCGGACCAATGTATTACATAAAAAACGGTCTGAACCCCAAAATGAAGTTTCTAGGAACATTATTTGCCATTTTTGGTGCACTTTGCAGTTTTGGTATTGGTAATCTTGCTCAGATAAACTCGATTTCAACTCAGGTAATTAATGTAATCAATGCCTTCACTGATTCTTCCTACACATATAATGAAGGAACTGGATTCGTTATTGCATTGACTATAGGTATTATAGTTTCTTTCTTTGCTGCCTTCTGCCTTATCGGTGGTATTTCTAAGATAGGTGCTGTTACAGAAAGAATGGTTCCTTCAATGGTAGCCATTTATCTGATTTGCGCTATTGTTGTTGTAATCGCAAATATCAAGCAGGTTCCACAGGTTTTATATGATATTTTCTATTATGCCTTTAACCCAGATGCAATAAAGGGCGGTGTCGTAGGTATCACAATCATGACCTGTATACGCAACGGTGTTGCACGTGGTGTTTTCTCCAATGAAGCAGGCTTAGGTTCCGCTCCGATGGCTCATGCAACCTCTTCAGAAACCAAGCCGCACAAACAGGGCTTATATGGTATTTTTGAAGTATTTGTATCAACAATTTGTATCTGCACACTTACAGCACTTGTTGTTCTTACCTCTGGTGTTGCTTATCAGCATTTCGGAGATCCTGCAATGGCAGATTCAAAGACTACAGCAATAGCCTTCCAGACAATATTTGGAAACAAGGTTGGCTCATTAATATTAGCTACCGCTTTATTTATGTTTGCAGCCTCCACAATCCTCGGCTGGGCTCTTTATGGTGTAAGATGCGCAGAATACCTGTTCGGTCCGAAAGTCATAAGACCATACGAAATCATTTTCTGTGCAGTCATAGTCTTAGGTTCAGTAACAAATCTGACCGTAGTATGGGACATAGCAGATACTCTTAATGGCCTAATGGCTATTCCTAACCTGATAGCGCTGTTAATGCTATCTCCGTGGCTTGCAAAATATACAAAATCATTTTTTGCAAAATACGATAACTACTACAAAAAGGTAGCAGACGCCAAAGACCTTACAGCAGAAAAGGCTATTGAAGATGCTGAAAGAGCTATTTTTGAAGCTCAGAAAGCAGCAATGCTAGCAGAAGACCAAATAGAAGAAGCCTCTAAGGAACTAAAGGAAGACGGTGACGACAACTAACATTACCGCCTGACTTGCAAATTTATTTGAATTCCTTAGCTATTCTTTCAAAGGCCTCCAGACAAATGACTCTTGGCGATGCCAGGCAGGCTCTATGAATCTGCTTTCCTCTTCTGTCGTCAAAGAAAAGACCAGAGTTCATGACTACTCCTGCTTTTGAGTAGATTCTATCAATTACTTCATCATCTGATAAGCCATATCCTGAAAAATCCACATTGAGGGAATAACCGCCTTCTGGCCGGCAAACAACAGCATTGGGAAGGTGCTTATGAATGTAATCAATACAAGCATCAATATTTTGGTCCAGATACTTGTTTAAAGCATCTACCCAGGCTGCACCCTTTGTATAAGCAGATATTACAGCCTGAATTCCAAATGGTGAAGGCATTACAAAATAATCCTTCATTGCAGGTTTTAATTCTAAATCGCTAATAATTGCATTAGTCATTGCCAATCCAGCAACATTAAAGGTTTTATTAACAGCAGTACAGGCTATTAACCCCTTCGGGCCGCAAGCCTTCATCATTGGTTCAAAGGTCTGTCCTTCTCTTATTATGTCAGAATGAACCTCATCGCAGACAATCACTACATTGTTTGCACGGCATATATCAGCTATTTTTACAAGTTCATCATGAGTAAACACACGCCCAGTCGGATTATGAGGATGGCACATAATCAGCATGGTATTGTTGGGATTCTGACAAGCCTTTTCTAATGCAGTATAATCTACAGTGAAGTATTCTTTCCCGTCGTTTATTAGTTCAACAGTAACATATTTCCTGTTATTGCCATCTACATCAGAATGAAAGCCATAGCATGGGGTCAGAACAATAACCCCTTCACCCTCTTTGGTATATCGCTTTACGCATTGGGAAACAGCTTCATGAGTGCCGGGGAAATAATATATATCGTCCAGATCGAATTCCCAGTTATGACGTGTTTTATACCAGTTACAGACAGCCCTTGTATATTCTTCAGTATATAGCGAATACCCAAATATTCCATGCTGGGAAAGCTTTATTAAATCCTCAACGATTTCCGGGGCAACCCTGAAGTCCATATCCGCAGTTTCAAGACATATAGTATCTTCCCTTATATTCTTTACCCCTAAGGAATCAAGAATATACCAGGGAGACTGCCATTTAGCAGAATACGAATATTTATCATGCTTACGGTCTATTATTTCATCAAAATTGTAATTCATAATTTTCTGTTACAGCTTTGCGTATTTTATGATTGCAGGCGCAATGCAGCCTATATATAACATCTGCATAAATGGCTTGAAAAAGCCCCCTACTTCCTTTGACATATGAGCTACGATTGCCGGATTAATAATCAATACTAATATCTGAAATAATGCAAAACAGATGATAAAGCGCATTATCCTCTGCTGAGCAGTACCTTCTACAGAAAAGTTGATAAAACGCTTTTCAATAATCCATCCGAGCAAAATACCAAAGCAATAGCCTAAGTTTTTGTAAGAATCCAACACCATTTTTGCCGGGTCTACAATAATCTTGCCAGCAGAGTCATAATCCATTGGATAGCTTTTATAAACAGTATATAGAAGTGTCAATACACAAGCTAACAATCCAAAACCAACAATCCAAAAATCAGAATTTGGCTTGTCATAGAATTTATCTAATAGCTTCTGTGTCCCTATTATAACCAGAGTAGTAACAATAAAAGCTACGATTACATCCTGAGGAGTATGAACGCCAATATAATTTCTGCTAAAACCAACAAGCAGAGCGCAAATCCACAATACTACAGTTAAGGCTTTATGGCAGCCACCATTCAAAGCAAAACCACCGAAACAAGCTGTAGCATTTGTTGTATGACCACTTGGGAAAGAGTAACCGGTAGCGGTTTTTGTTCCCCCACCCATTGGAATTACTCTTGCATCCCTAATCCAGGGACGATAGACACAGAAAGCAACCTTCAGAAAGCCATTTATTATTCTGCTGAAACTAAGGCTTAACAACATATATTCGCCAGCCTTTTTATTGATACACCAATAAACAATGCAAAACAATGCAAACAAACCAGCCATTTCGCCGTAGGTAGTAACATAAGCGAAAAACTTATCAAATATTCCGTTAGTAGACTCTCTTAATGACTGCAAAAACAAAAGATAAGAAATATCCATCATAGCCTCGTATAAATAATTTGAGAGAGTAATTCTAACACATTTACCTTAAATAGTGAATTTTTAATCTGTTTAGCAAGCGCCCTCTCAGCGAAGCGCCCTCTCAGCGTTAGCACCCTCAATCACACAGGTGTGCTTCTTTGTTTCTTTGTCGTATATGAAGAACTGCCGCTTTGCGGCAGTAATGAAGACTCGCTGACGCGAGAATGAAGACCTGCTTCGCAGGAATGAAGACACCTTCGGTGAATGAAGACCGCTAGCGCGGAATTGATTGTTTTAGTATACCATTAGCGCATTCGCAAATTATAAAACTTCGTAAGGTAAAC
>JAZUDR010000237.1:0-3485 GCA_045639725.1 Candidatus Avigastranaerophilus sp.
CTTGATAAAGCGGCTGAATGTGGCTTGCCCGGCTTCATCATGATGTCCGGTGCTTTGGAAAACTATAGCGTAACTTCTGATTTCCTTTCCTATGAAGGCACCTTCGGCGTTGGTTACGCTGTTTGCGCTTTTAAAATTGGCGATAAATACATTGAATTAGCAAAAAGAGCCTTAGAAACATATATAAAAACAGGTGAAGCCTTGAAGCTTACCTCTAAAGATGAGGCTGATTTAACAGACGAAATGACTAGCAGAAAAGCAGGCTGCTTTGTTTCCCTTAAAAAACATGGCGAACTGCGTGGATGTATAGGCACAATAGGCCCAACTCAGAGTTGTATTGCTAATGAAATCATTAATATGGCTATGGCTGCCGGAACGGAAGACCCGAGATTTGAACCAGTTGAAGAGGATGAACTGCCAGAACTAGTTTATGATGTTGATGTGCTTTATCCTGCAGAAGCAGCAACGAAAGAGCAGCTTAACGTGAAAAAATACGGGGTTATTGTAACGTCAGGTTACAAGCGCGGTTTGCTGCTTCCCAACCTTGAAGGTGTAGACACTATAGATTATCAATTGAAAATAGCCTGCGCTAAGGCAGGAATCAGAGCTGGTGAAGATTATTCTATCCAACGTTTTCTTGTTGAAAGGCATGAATAACTAGGGTTTTGCATAAAATTTCGGCTAAAATGAAATAATATTATAATTAGCCGAAATATATGCTACTTAATGGCACTTGGTATCATAATCTAGAAGATGGTATACTTGTAAAAGGAAGTAAAAAACCAACTTTAACCATTAAATCAGGTGGTAGTTGCACTATCGTTGATTATGACGGTATGGCCTATGATAGTCAAAAAGGATATTGGGATTTAGTTAGATTTGTTTTGCGAGTTTTGATACTTTTTCTATTGTAAGACCTATTGATACTGCTATTTCTTCTATCGAAAGCTTACCGATTTTTAGTAGATTCAGAGCATTTTCAGTTTTTATGCGTTCTTCTGTTTGTTTCGCAGCTTGTTTTTTCATATCTTCTAAGAGTTTACACATTGTTTTTACTCCTTTTTGATTTTCTTTAAAATATCTGACTTTTTTTGCTGCTTCATACCTGCGGTTTATGGAAACTCTTTCATTTTATTTATAACAAATCTAAGCTGTTGCCGCAAATTCTTGCGGGTCATGCGATATGGATAATGATTTGGATTTTTAATAACTTGGAATGTGGTATAATAATTAATACATTTTTGAGTGAGGTTAAGTGGTATGAATGTTAAAGAAGCCCGGAATTTAGTTAATGAGTTTCATCAGATTTCTATGCCTTCTGAAGATGAGATTCTTGCTTTCACAGAAGCAATGAACTTTCTTATTGAAGTAGAAAACAATCCTGAAGATATGATGCATTTAGGTGGTTATTACTATGGTGCAAGAAAATTTGAGCTGGCATTAAAATACTATAATATGGCTGCGGCACTAGAATATGACGAAGCTGATGACTGCCTGGGCTATATCTGGTATTACGGAAGAACAGGTAATAAAGATTATAAAAAAGCCTTTATACATTTCTCAAAAAGTGCTGAAAGAGGCAATCTGCAGTCGGCTTACAAGGTGGCTGACATGTATAAAAATGGCTACTATGTTGAAAAGGATTATGAAAAGTATTGCGAAATCATTGAAAAACTGTATTTAAAAATAAGATATGCAGACAATGTTTTTGCTCCATTACCAGAAATTTTCACAAGACTTGCAAAAATACGCACCAAGCAGGGAAAGAAAAAAGAAGCAATAAAGCTTTATCTTAAAGCTAAAGATTTTCTTGCTCAGAGAATTACTTATAGTGATTTCTTTGGTGACCTGAATATCATGAATTGGCTTGTAAATGATCTTTATGAACTCCAGACTCTTGATATCACAGATGATTTTGATTTATTTGACTTGTATTATTTGCTGAAATACGGAACTTACGCAATAAGTTTCTATTACAACAGGGAAAAGTATCTTATTGAATCTGTTCAGGACAATGGCTCTTGCGAATGGCGCCTGAAGTTCGAAGATGAAAGCTATAAAAATATCGAAGATTTTATGACAAATGCTCATATCGGAAAAAATAAGCTTGCTTTAATAAACTCTGAATTATACGACTTCAAGGTTGAATCAATAGAAATCGGGAAAAGCATTATTATCTGATTAATGAATAACTGCTCAAAAGACTCTCTGGCGTGATATGTTAGAGAGTTTTTATTTGTAGGCGTTTGAGGAGAAAAGTGTGATATAATAGGAAAAAATAAAGGAGCAGAATAATGGGCGATATTCAGTTTGAAATTGAAAAGGAATTTGGCGTTCTCTCTACTAGTTCAAAGGCTTGGAGCAAGGAATTAAACCTTGTTTCATGGAATGGCGGCAAGGCAAAATTTGATATCCGGGATTGGAGTCCTGCTCATGAAAAGATGGGCAAAGGTGTAACTCTGACTCAGGAAGAAGCAGAAACCTTGTATGAACTTCTTGGAAAAGCATTGAACAAATAATTCCTGTAAGTTATCTAAAATAAATCGTGCTAACTATGCATTGGTAGAAATGTATCGTTAGCACGATTTATTTTTATTAGCGGTGTAAGCTTCAGCGCCTTATTTCGCCACCGGAAAGCGCTTCGTCATATATTGCACGTGAACCACCTATGAATTTGGGGCGAACACGGGCGGCAACAATGTGAGCTTCACCAATTCTATTGTTTTCTAATCTTACCGGAACAGCAACCTTCTTGAGATGCATGCCGATTAAGGTATCGCCAATATCAATACCGGCATCTGCTTTTATTTCTTCTAAGGCAACCGGATGTGTGAAGGTTTTGTAGGCTGTTGTAGCAAATGAGCCGCCAGCCTTGGGTTGCGGAACTACATTTACTATTTCTGCGAAAGGAACAGCTTCGCTTTCTACTATGATAGCCCTGTTAAGGTGTTCACAGCATTGTGCGGCAAGATAAATACCACGCTGGCAGAGAGCATCATAAATGCCTTTGAAAACAGCTTCAGCTACCAAAAGATTAGAATTACTGCCTATTTTGTCTCCGCAGACTTCAGAACTTGAGCAGCCCACAACAAGTATCTGCCCTTTATGAAGCTTAGCTTTTTCGCAGATTTCTTCTGCAACAGACTTCGCCTGCTGTTCGAGTTTTTTTAAAGTATCATCGAAATTATTCATAATCATTCTCTGCCTTTCATTTGCCACATATTATATCACAATCCCTCTATAGAGGCTGTCTAAAAACTAACAAATTGCCAAAGCCCTCTCTTCCAGTTCAAACAGCACGTTCTCGGCCAGCAGCCAGCAGCCAAAAGCCAAGAGCCAAGAGCCAAGAGCCTATTGCAACATGCCTTATACTTTCTTTGTATAGAATAATGCCCTGCTTCCAGCTTCCAGCTCCTAGCTTTAAGCTTTAAGCTTCTGGCTTCTAGCTTCCAGCTTCCCGCTTCCCGCTTCTAGCTTTAAGCTTC
>JAZUDR010000238.1:0-11783 GCA_045639725.1 Candidatus Avigastranaerophilus sp.
AGCTTGGCAGTGAGGAGCTAAAAGCAGCAGCAACCTAAAACAATCAATTCCGCGTTAGCGGTCTTTATTCACCGAAGGTGTCTTCATTCCTGCGAAGCAGGTCTTCATTCTCGCGTCAGCGAGTCTTCATTACTGCCGCAAAGCGGCAGTTCTTCATGCCGAGCCAGCGGCCTATCAAACATATCTTGCCCAAAAAGCAATTTGGTGGTAGTATTCGGTATTATTTCAAATGGAGGCTCCCACATGTTCTTTAATCAGTTGGACACACTTTCAACAAAGCCATTACAGGCTATTTCAGCAGATAAAAGAGGTAAGGTCTACGCAGACGTTCCCCTTAACTATTTCAATAATATTGATGAATTAAAGAATTATGTAAAAGAGCTTAAGCAACTTGGCGTCAACACTCTCCTCATTCTCCCCCACTTCAAGCCGAGCTTCTCTCCATATGTTGTAGCCGATTACGAACAGCCCTGTGACCTTTTTGGCACCTGGGAAAAATTCACTGAATTCATGCAGTTCGTCGAAGAACTTGGCATGGACCGCATGATTGATATTCCTTTCAATCACGCAGACTGGGGCGCTGCTCATCTTAAGAGAGAATGGTATAAGAATTACCAGAACAATGGTATTGAAGCCGGTGCTGACGACGAAGACGCTGACGGCAACCGCATCCATGTAAACTGGGGCGCCTTCATTCTTGACAACTCCATCAAGGAACTTCAGGATTACTGGCTGGAAAAGGTTATTTATCCACATATTCAGGAAAGACACGTAAACGCTATCCGTATTGACGCTGCCTGGGGTCTTGATGAACAAGGCTTGAAGCGCATCGTCCAGGAAACCAAGAAGCGTTTCCCGAATGTATGGTTCTTAACTGAAAATCTTGGCATGGCCAAGCTCATCAAGCTTGCTAAATCAGGTATTGAAGCCGGTGCTGACCGCTTCTTCAACAATATGTACTGGTATAACGGTGGCATTTATATACCAACCGACATTTACGTTCTCTACAAGCGCTCTCATGGCGTTCCAACAAGCACTATATTCTCCAGCCATGACACCCTCATGCCTGCAATGAAGGCTTATTCAAGACTTCGCAGCAATGATATCAAGGGCATGAACAACAAGGCAATCGTAAGACAGTTTGTACAATATGACAACATACATTCTGTTCAGCAGTTTGACGAATATACCCGTAATGAAGTCATTGCACAGATGAAGCTTGATTTCGCATTGTCAGCACTCATGAGCACCGATATGATGTTTGTAGCCGGTTCAGAAAGAGCATTGTTTGAATCCAATAACGTATGCGGTTCAACTCCGGAAGACTTTGCAAAAGGCGTTGAATCAGACTTGCCGAACTTTATGCAGGATGTTCTGAACATCAAACGCTCAGCAGAAGTATTCAACAAAGAAGGCGTCGTTGTTCCATTTGGTCTTTGGAAACTTGATCAGGTTGGTGTCAGAGGTTATGTAAAGACCTGTGCAAATGGTCAGCAGGCTTTTGTAGCAGTTAATAATTCTGACGACCCAATCGAAGTAAAAATGCCAAAACGCATCAGAAAAGCAGGTAAAGGCATTCTTTATACATCTGGCGATGCTGCTGAAATCAACATCCCTGAAAGCATCAGTTTACCAGGCCTCAGCGTTGTGGTAATAAGCTGCTAAGGAAGTCGGAAGCAGGCCAAACCTCCCTTATTCCCTCCTTAAAAGGAGGGTTAGCAAGCCGGCATTTATTAGGACAAAAAAATACCTCGGTAATTTACCGAGGTATTTTTTATTTTAGTCTACGAGATTGGGGCAGGATTTGCCAGTTTTGTAGGCTTCAATATATTGGCACATCCACTTGTAGTATTTATCGCCATGACCGCCTTCCATAGGTTCGATGTCACGGCTGTATTCCATAGTGTAGTTATCGACGAAGGCATTTCCTTCAAAACGCTGAGCGCACCATTCGTTCCACCAGGTAATAGTTACAACCTTCGGCTTATTACTGAAGGCTGTAGCCCAGGTTTCATGGAAGGTCTTGCCACCGCGACGGCCAACAGCAGAAGAAGTATTAGACATGTAATTTCTCTGAAGAGCAACACAGACACAAGTCTGTTCAGCTTTTCCATTAGAGTCATAAGCAATATTGTTAGGCAGATTCAGGAAAGACCATTCTGACTTAGGCTGCCCGCTTCCCTGCAAGCCCCACATCTTTCTTACTGTGATATCAGAACGGCTTGGAGTATAATTATTGGTAGTGATGATGAACGGCTTACCACCCCAATATACCCAGCATTCCTTATATTTACTGTCTTTATAAAACTTGTTGTAAATAGAGTTAAGGCAGTTTTCGTCTCCACCGATCCAGTTCACAACATATGGAGTATGCTGGCCACCGGCTCTCATTTCTACGATAGTATCAAGCAATGCCTTGCCCGGCTTGTCGACCATTTCTGTCCAGTAATTTCCGTTTTGCCATGTCATTGAAACATTGGTGTTATCAAGAACGATAAAATCTATGCCAGCTTCATAAAGCATTTTCATGTGCTGCTGAATCACTGTCTTATTGGTGCTCTTGTAGAACCCAAGATAAGGCTTTCCCCAGTAATGGAACTGGTTGATTGGGCCAAAGCTCTTTTTGCCATCAAGACAATCCTGAATAACAAGTGGTTCTGAGTTACCATAGCCATCAATTACTGGATCAAACCATGTTGAATAACAAATACCTACTAAGCCGGTCTTATTTGCAATATCAAAGACCCCAGTCTGCTTCCGGTCACTATCAACAACGGTTACAGCATCATTAACATCAACGGTGGCAACAGTAGTGTCTTCTATTACAGAAACATCATTAGAATTGGTTCCAGAAACGCTGGAGGAGCCTGTTGAAGAAGAGCCTGATGATGAACTAGAAGAGGAAGTTGTGGTATTACCAAGAAGTGCAGCATATGCAGAAACATTTGGTGTTGCACCTGCTTTAACTTCATTTTTAGCAACATAGGCTTCGTAACCATTGTATTTTATTTTCCAGTAATTACCGCTTTCGCCAAGAATCTGAACATCGGTTCCAGCAGCGAGAATTTCTACTACATCGTTACTATCAGTGCTGAGCTTAACGTTGCCACTGCTGATAATAGTTCCAGTATCAGGAACAGAACGTGTCTGACCTGCTACTACTACCCACTTTGAATGGCAATATGCAGTCTGACCGTTATAGTTAATCTGATACCAGTCACCCTTTGTTCCTGTAATTGTGACAATATCCTTGTCCTGAACAGTTCCAAGAATACTTCCCCAAGGCTCTTTGCGGACATATAAAGCGTTAACTCTGACAACACCTTTTCCAGAAAGGGAAACAGTATCTTCCTTGGCTGCTGTTTCCTGGCTTATTCTTGCTATTTCTTCAACAGTTGCTGATTTTACAGATGTAACTGTTATATCTTCACTGAATGCATTTACGGATTCCTGAGCATAGCTAGCATTTACATGGGCCATACAAAGCAGTAATATAAAAAAGACATAAAAAGCTTTCTTCATAGTTCCTCCCCTGATGTTCTTTTTAGTATACCCCATTTGTGTAATTTAAGTTTACTAAAACTTTCTGCTGCTTTAACCCACTCACTGCCGAGCATCGAATCTTGGCACAAACTTCCTAAAAGCTTGCACCAATCAACACAATCAATTATGCATTATGAATTATGAATTATGCATTAAGAATCAGCACCCACCAAACGTCAAGCAGCACCAGACCAAGACAATCAATTATACACTTGACGGGCCAAAGCGTTGTGCGCGGGAAGTAAAATTTAGTTTGCTTTTTGTATAAAAAACTGATATTATAGGAGCACCTTCGAGGCGTAGCGCAGTTGGTAGCGCGCATGGTTCGGGACCATGAAGTCGCTGGTTCGAGTCCAGTCGCCTCGACTCATATGCAGTGTTTCAACACTGCATTTTTTTTTGTCTTAAAACGTGATATACTGAAACTAATAATGTTTTTATCTAGGAGAATACGATGTCCTTTTCTTTGAAAAAAGCCTCTGCAGGTTCACCTTTCTTTCTGATTGCCGGTCCATGTGTTATTCAAACTGAAGAGCTCTGTCTTGAAATAGCCCAGACAGTAAAAAAGATTGGAACCGAACTAAATATACCTGTAGTATTTAAGGCTAGCTACGACAAGGCCAATCGTACCTCCGGTGATTCTTACCGCGGTCCTGGTCTGGAAAAAGGTCTGGAAATACTTGCCAATGTCAAGAAGCAGACTGGTTTACCTGTTTTAACTGACATACACGAAGCATTTCAAGCTCCTATTGTTGCTGAAGTCTGCGACATTCTCCAGATTCCAGCATTTCTCTGCCGTCAGACTGACCTGACCGAAGCAGCAGCTAAAACCGGTAAAATCGTAAACATCAAAAAAGGCCAGTTCCTTTCACCATGGGCAACTAAGCACTTGGCCGACAAGGTTAAAAATGTTGAAGGCTCAGGGGAAGTATTTCTTACAGAACGCGGCGCTTCCTTCGGTTACGGAAACCTGATAGTCGACATGCGCTCTTTCCCGATAATGAAGCAGTATTGCGACGGCGTAATCTATGACGCAACTCATTCATTGCAGCTTCCAAGCTCAGGTGGAGCCAAAACAGGTGGTCAGAGAGAATATATTGGTACCTTAGCCAGAGCTGCTATGGCAACAGGAGCTGTTGACGGACTGTTCCTTGAAGTTCACCCAGAACCAGCGAAATCACCATCAGACGCCGACAATATTCTTCCGTTAGACCAGCTCGAAGGTCTCATGAAGCAGCTAGTTGCAATAAAGAAAGCTGTTGGAGCCTGCTAATATGAAAAAAGCACTCATTTTTGCCGGCCTGATAGCAACAATGCCAGTCATAGCCGAAGCAGGCGGTCTAGAATTATATTCATATCACGACGACCAGGGTCAGCTTATTGTAGTAGACAGCCTTGAACGTATTCCGCCACAATATCGTTCAAAAGCGGCCCGTAACTTCATTCCGTCATTTAAGGATGGAGAAGGTGCTTCTCACAAAAAAATCGATACTTCAGCAGTAAATAAGGTTAAGCTTTCAAGTGAAGAACCAAGTAAAGAAATTACTGTTTCAAAACCGGAAAAGAAGGTCATCGACCTATACAACGAAGATGATGAAGAAGAATTAGATGTAGTTGAAGCCCCGGAAGAAGTTGAGCCGCCTGATCCAGGACTTGAAACCGCTGATGGTATTGTGAATACAATGTCGAATGTGCTTGAAAACAATCGACAGATATATAATCTTGTCTTGAGCACCAAGCAGTTCAGTCCTGCAACAAAGAATTTCCAGACACAGAATGTTGCCCTTCTAGCCAGAATAGCAAATCCTTCATATATAACCTGGAAACGCAAACACGCCCAGAAAAACCAGTGGGGTTCTAAGGCAACGCAACTATTAGAACGTTTCAGAACAATACAGTATACTGTCACCAAATGGTTTGGTGAAAATCCACATAATCTGCTTTATGGAATGCCAGCCTTCATAGAAGCGTCCCAGGGGCATCTCAACCAACTCAAAGCATCTCTTGAAACCTTGAAGGAATTAGACAAAAAGCTAGTTGAAGAAGAATCTAAGAAAAAGAAGAAAAAATGAAACAAGTAATAGACCTGGAACAGCATTATTTTTATGAAAAGCAGGCCCGTGAAGCCGGCTACAAATTTATTGCCGGTGGTGATGAAGCAGGTCGTGGTCCATGGGCTGGTCCTGTCACTGCTGCGATGGCTATTTTACCAGATGAACCATGTATAATCGGATTAAATGACTCCAAAAAGCTGACAAGAAATCAGCGACGAGAACTATTTGAAGAAATAAAAGCCAAAGCCGTAGCTTTTGGTATTGGTTGGGCAACAGTAGAAGAAATAGATAAATACAATATTCTTGAAGCCACCAGACTTGCTTTCCAAAGAGCTTTTGAACAGTTGAACCCCGCAGCCGACTATGTAATATTAGACTACATAAAGCTGCCATGGCTCAAACTGCCACATCAAGCATTTCCAAAGGGCGAAACCCTGAGTGCATCTGTTGCAGCAGCTTCTATTTTAGCTAAGGAAGCGCGTGACATAGAAATGGAAAAGCTTGCTCTCCAATATCCAGAATATGAATTCGACAAGCATAAGGGCTATGGAACTGCTGCCCATATGGCCGCACTGAAGAAATATGGCCCCTGCCCTCTGCACAGGATGTCCTTTAAGCCCTTGAAGGCTTTAATAGAAGAAGCCTCGGAAGAACCGAAAGGAAAGCCGAAGGATGTCGGACTCTTTGATTTATAATAATCTGGATGTTTCCAGCAGAATAGCATCTCAGAATCAGCCAACGGAAGCCAAGAACGCCCCTTCAGGAAAAGCTTCTACGAGCAATACTTCGACTGGCACAGCTTCTTCACCATATATAGTCAAGGACAACGCGGAAGGAGTCTCTGTAAACAAGCTTTTTCAAGGCTCCGAAGTATCTAATCTAGACCCCAAAACCATTTCAACCCTGAAAAGCTATGGAGTCACCATCAACACAGACAGTCTCAAGCTCATAGCCGCTATAATGAAAAATATGCCGGGTAAAGTCTCTGTAGGTGATTTGCTAGGGCTGATGGTTTCAAGAAAGATTTCTGCAGACCAGGCAGGTCTGGTCAGCAAATATGCCAATGGAACCATTAATTTTTCTGCATTATTTGCTAATTTAAGTCAAGAAGCATTAATAGAATTAAAGAACTCATGGAGCGCCGGAAAGGTTCTGGAAAAGCTGGAAGGCCTTGTAAAGTTGTCTTCCAACGCAGCCCAGGCAAGGGAGAATTCTAAGCTAGCCGAAGAAATAATAGATAATATGAAGCTTCAGGAGTTGTTTTCTATTTTGCCAGATGCCAAGGAAGACGGCAGTATTTATTTTCAATGGCCTATCTACTGGGATGGTCAGGATATTCCGGATTGTCTTGAGGGCGAAGCCTTTGTTCCATACGATAAAGACCAGAAGGACAGCTTCAGTCTTAGAATTTTGATAAATCCGCCAAGTCTCGGCCAGACAGAAATTTCATTAACAACCCATGGCAAAGAGCTCTATGTTTATTTCGGAGTAGACGCGACCTTAAAAGACACATTTAAAACCATATTCCCAGCCATCAGAGATAATATATTGGCTCAAGGGGATTTCACATCTGTACAGTTCACTGTTGGCACAGCCAGACAGCATAACAATTTCTTTTCTAAGGAAAACCGTGTTGCTGCTCCTGCAAGAACAACCTCAATGATTGATTTAAAGGCTTAAACATGGCAGAAGAAAAAGAAAAGAAACAGCTTAATATCAAATACGACGACATTGCAGTAGCAATAAAATACGCCTTTGGGAAGCAGGGAGAGGTACCTAAGGTAGTCGCTTCTGGCCGCGGTCTGATGGCAAAGAAAATAGTAGAGCTGGCTCAGGAAAATGATGTTCCATTGAAGGAAAATAAGGCTCTGGCAGAATCTCTGGCCAAGGTACCTGTCGGTGTCGATATTCCTGACGACCTTTGGGGAGCCATGGCAGAAATACTTGCTCAGGTTTATCAGTTAGACAAAAACAGGAGACAGCAGCAATGAGTGAAATAAGTATGCAAAAGCATATACTAGGCCGCAAAGGCGAAGATATTGCTGTTGAATTTCTAAAAAATAAAGGCTACGAACTTATTACCAGAAATTACAACGTATCACGCTGGGGTGAACTAGACGCTGTAATGCGTGATGGCAATTATCTTGTATTTGTAGAAGTAAGAACGAAAAGCAATACATTTTTCGGAACCCCTCTTGAAACGATAGATGCTGAAAAAAGGCGCCAGATAGTGAAAATGGCTAAATATTACATGACTAAGGAAAAGATCTCGGAAGATATGTTCTGCCGTTTCGATGTTGTGGGCATAGTATTGCCTCCTGGCGGTGAGCCTCAGATAGAACACTACAAAGATGCTTTTATAGCTGGAGACTGAATAAAGGCGCTACGCTCGGGAGGACAATCATAAAATCGGACCGGGCAGCACAATAAAATTACTAACTAAATTAATATAATTATGGTATAGTATTTCGAAATTTTGTCGATTACTATGTACACATTTAATGTTATTTAGCGAGGGGTTCGCTCTTTGCTTAGTCAGGAAGGTAATATGAAACGCTTAGCTATTTTATGCACAAGCCTTGCTATTTTGGCTTCTGCTGGTTCTAACGCTTCTGCCCAAACTTATAATGTAGTTTCTGCAGGAACAGGTTATAATACTAATACAAATACTTCCCTACCAACCACAGGTATTGATTCCAAGAGTGTCAATGCCTTAAAAGATATTAATAGTATTAATAATCAAAGAAATGCAAACGTTAATCAGAACGATATAAACAAAAAGAACGAATCACCTCTGAGTCGCAAAGAAAACCTTGATGATCCAGAATATGTTCGTCAGCGCATGATTGAATTGGAAAAGGCCTTGTATAACAAAACCAAGAAAGAACTTCTTGAAAAGAAGGGTGAAGAAACAACTGAACCCCTCATCAAAGAACTGCTGGAAGAACAGATTCAAGAAAAGCTTCTTGAACGAGAAATTACCGAAAAGATTGAAAGCGAATTATCGTTGAAGCAGTTTGGCAAAGAATTCTTTGCTAAAGGTGCCCAGACTGATACTAACCTTTTTGCAAATTCAGCACCGTCCAACTACCAACTTGGTCCTGGTGATAACCTTAAGATTATCATCTGGTCTGAATTAGGCGATGAAACTGTTTATGATGTTCAGGTAAATCCAGAAGGTCAGGTTTATATACCAATGATTGGTGTTATTGGTGTATCTGGTAACACTGTAGGCCAGTTTGAAAAAATAGTTTTAGGGAAATTCTCCAACAAATTCAAGCATTGCAAGGGTCAGGTAACCCTGAGTCAAGTAAGAACCATCATGATTTTTGTGGCCGGTGAAGTCGAAAAACCGGGTGCAATGATGGTATCAGGTCTTACAACAGCTTTTTCAGCACTTTATCATGCTGGTGGACCAACAGATAAAGGTTCCATGAGAAACATCCGCGTTATCGAATCAAATGGCAGAACTAAGGAAATAGATCTGTATAAATATTTCATGTCTGGTGACAGAAGACAGGATGTTTCAATTATGAATGGCGACACAATTTTCGTTCCTACAACAGAAAAGCGTGTAACAGTAATGGGAACAGTTACCAGACCTGCTATTTATGAAGTTCTTGGTGAAACAAGCCTTGCAGAAGTAATGCAAATGGCTGGCAACATACTTCCAGAAGGTTATGCAGGAAGAGTTTCAATTACCAGATACACAGGTAACGAAAGAAAGAAATCCTTTGACGTTAGCTGCTCCGACAAAAACGCAATGGCTTCCTTCAAGGTTTTACCAGGTGACGTTATCAATGTTGAACGTTCTAACGGCATAGTTGAAAATGCAGTAAAAATCGAAGGTCCAGTCAATAAACCAGGTAATTACTCTGCAAATGGTTCAACAGTTAGCGAATTGATTAAGCTTGCCGGCGGCCTGATTCCAGAAACAGCAAACTATAAGCATGGTCAGATTGTACGCAAAACCACCGGTGGCCGCAACGAAATACTTTCTTTTGACCTAAACAAAGCATTAGAAGGCGATAGCAGGCACGATATCGTTCTTAAGCCACTTGATGAAGTAAAGTTATTTGCTGAAGAAGATATTACAAACGAAATTTTTGATATATACATTGGTGGTGCGGTAAGAACGCCAAAGATTTACGACTTCCACGAAGGAATGAAGCTTGCAGACCTTGTTCTGTTAGCTAATGGTCTCAATACTGATGCTTCCGACGAAGCAGAAATCGCAAGAAAAGGCGAAGGCAATACCAGCGTAATAATAAAGGCTAATATCAAAAAAGCCCTGGAAGATAAAGATTCACCAGACAACGTAACTCTTCAAGCCCTTGATAAGGTTAATATCATTGGTAGAGGCGATATTATGCTGGAACCGGAAGTTGTTGTTCTCAAGGGTCAGGTTATGAAACCTGGTGCCTATGCATTAACCCATCGCGGTGAAACTCTCAGCAGTTTAATTCAGAGAGCCGGTGGTCTTACAGACCGTGCATACCCGGAAGGCGCTATTTTCATGCGTAACCTCAACAACATCTCCACAAATGACCAGCTTGAAACAACTGTTTCAGTCCAGAACGAACTGTTCAGAGAAGCTAATCTCGACCTCCGTGCAGATTTGATTAAAGCTGGCGCAAAGGATACTGATATAACCAGTATATCAAGCGATGTACGCGGTGACGGTATCACAAAACAGATGATGGATAAAGCTGGTGTTGTATCTGAAACATTATCAAGCCAGAATCCAGAAGATGTGGAACAGGATGATTTTGCAAAAGCCTTAGAAAAAGGCACTAGAAAACTTGATAAGAAGAATGAAGAAGAAGCTTCAAAGAATGGAGAAACCGTCAAGACAAGAATCGCTGTTCCAATGGCAGAAATAATGACAGGAAAATGCAGCAAGGAAGAAGACATCGAACTTCTGGACGGTGATGAAATCACAATCCCGGTTATTCCTCACACTGTATCAGTTCTTGGCGCTGTAATGAATCCAACAACAATCATGTATAATCCTAAAGGAAACGCTTCTTACTACATCAACAGAGCTGGCGGCTACACAGCCCACTGCGACCATCGCAGAACAGTTGTTGTAAAAGCAAACGGTGAAGTAATGAGACTTCGCAACATCAGAAAGATTTCCCGTGGTGATATAATTCTTGTTCCACCGAAAGCAAGAATTGTCCAGAAAGACACTCTTAAAGATGCTTCTAGCATAGCTCAGATACTTGGTAACCTCGCAGTAACCTACAAGGTTGTTAACGATTCTAAGTAAGAGTTAGAATACAAAAGCTCGACTATTATTTGATAGTCGAGCTTTTTTTATGCACCAGTCTATTGACACATATGCATCTCCGTACTACAATTATTTTATACAAAGCATTATTGTAAGGAGAAGACACTGATGGCTTCATTAAAAAAAGTTGCTAAGAGAGACGGAAAAATTGTTGATTTTGACAAGGATAAAATTGTCAATGCAATATTCAAAGCCGCTGTAGAAGTCGGCGGTGAAGATAGACGACTAGCTGAAATACTAGCAGAAAAAGTCACCCATCAACTGGAATTAAGTCAGGGTACCCAAGCCTATCATACGGTAGAAGAAATCCAGGATATTATTGAAAAAGAGCTTATTGAAGCTGGTCATGCAAGAACTGCCAAGGCGTTTATTCTTTTCAGACATGACCGCAACAAACGCCGTGAAGAAAATGACCATCAGAAATTGAATTTCGATGGCAATATTCCTTACAAGAAAATCTGGCAAGTTCTTAACTGGTCTGTAGACCATAACTGCTATAGCGTAGAAAAAATCAACGAACGCATCAAAAACGGGACTTACCCTGAATTAGTCAAGGAAGTTACAGCCAAATATGATGCAGACGTTGAAGCTGCTGCCCAGAAAATCATTGCAAGAGAAGGTAAGGTTCGTATAGTTATCGTTGCCGGACCTTCAAGTTCAGGCAAAACCACAACCACCATTAAAATCGGTGAACACCTGAAAGCCCATGGTTACGAACTGGTTTCCATGGAACTGGATAACTATTTCTTTGATCTTGAACATCATCCAAAGGATGAATTCGGTGATTATGACTTTGAAGTTCCAGAAGCTCTTGATTTGGAATTAATCAACCAGCATCTTGCAGACCTCATTGCAGGCAAAACAATCCAGATGCCTCATTATGATTTCAAGAC
>JAZUDR010000239.1:0-49153 GCA_045639725.1 Candidatus Avigastranaerophilus sp.
TGTCTTCCTAAGACCGCTTTCCGACTTCTGGGCACAACCGAGTTTGCCATCAGGCTTACGAATACGCTTTTCCACAATACCGACGTCAACATTATAGCCTCGATATCTTAGTTCGTTAAAAACCACATTTTCCATAAGATGAGGCTTTTCAATCTGGCTGAAACCAAGCTTTGCGTTTCTCAAGCCTACATCTTCAAAATAGTATTTAATTGGGCTTCCAATGTATTTGCGCCCCTTTACGTCATAACGCTTAGCTTCACAAATGATGAAAGCATCCTTTAAGTATTCGATATATTTAAAGATAGTATTTAAGCAGATATTCGACTTGATACGACTTTTAAAAGTGGCTTCCAACCGGCTGGGATTTGTAAGGGAACCGATAGATGACGCCAATATGCTGACGATATCTTCTAATTCCTGAGTTTTTTCGATTTTATTTCTATTAACAATATCCTTTATATAGGTTTCAGCAAACAGATTTGAAAGATATGCAACCTTCTGTTCTTCCGTTTTCATTGTGGAAACCAAAGGCAGACCACCATAAATCATGTAATCTGCAAAACCATTGTAAACATCGCCATTATAGACAGACATAAATTCATTAAAGCTAAGCGGATAAACATGGACTTCGTCACCACGTCCACGGAATTCTGTAATAATGTCTTTGGAAAGGAACTTTGAGTTGCTGCCGGTAACATATACGTCAACATTATGTATGTGCAGCAAAGAGTTTAATACTGATTCAAAGTCATTTAGCAGTTGGATTTCGTCAATAAGAATGTAGTATTCTTTGTTGTCTTTTAGGCATGATTTTATATATTCAAGAATATAGTCAGGGTCGCAATACTTTTTGTTTTCTCTTCTATCTAATTCTATTGAAATTATATGATTTTTTTTTATGCCTTGGCTAAGAAGGTATTCATAGAAAATTTTGAATATAAGATACGATTTACCAGATCTTCGTATGCCTGTAACAACCTTTATCATTCCGTTATGCATTCTATTTATAAGGTCATTCAGGTATTTGTCGCGTTTTATATTCATAACCACACCTGTTATAATGAAATAAAAGCGTAAATTTACGCTTTTATTTCATTATAACTAATTTTTATCAGCCAGTAAAGTTTAAAACTAGAAATTTGAAAGCTTATGCCAAATATTTTATAAAAGTTATCTTTTTAGATAACCCCAACCCCGGGGGTGAAAAGAGGTCTTAGTATAGAATAACGCACTGCAAGTTTTTTAAGCTGATAGCGGCTGCTTGTTTTCGGCCAATAGCCAATAGCCAATAGCTACAAGCCTATTGCAACAAACGTTATACTTGCTTCGTATTTAATAATGTCCCGCTTCCCGCTTCTAGCTTCCTGCTTCTAGCTTTATGCTTCATTCACAGCCGCAGGCTCATTCATTGTATTAGCGAACCCAACCTCCAATTCCCAACTCCGCCTGTTGTACGAAGGTCACGTAGTGGGGCAGAGCATTCTCTTTGTAAATTCTAACATTTGTGCTATAATTCAAGGTTGAAATATTATCATAAGTATATTCTAAGGAGTTCTATCAATGGCTAAGCGATTGATGAAAGGCTGTGAAGCATTGGCTGAAGCAGCCATTCTGGCCGGCTGTAGATATTATTTTGGTTCACCAGTAGCCCAGCAGAGTGAATTGTCTTCATATCTGATTAAGCATTTGGCACTGGTTGGCGGTTCTTATGTTCAAGCCGCAGATGAAATTTCTGCAATAAATATGGTTTATGGCGCCTCTGCAGCAGGTGCGCGCGTTATGACCGCTGGTTCAAGCACCGGAATGAGCCTCAAACAAGAAGGAATTTCTGGTATTGCTGCTTCTGAACTTCCATGTGTAATAGTAAACACTATGTGTGGCGGTTCTGTAGCAGGTGCTTCATGTCCAGCCCAGGCAGACTATTGGCAGGCAACCCGTGGCGGTACACATGGCGATTATAGAAACATCGTTCTTGCACCAAATTCCGTTCAGGAAATGGCTGATATGACTATTGCCGGCTTTAATTATGCAGACAGATTCAGAACTCCTGTTTTGATATTAGCTGATAGTATTGTATCCCAGATGATGGAACCTGTAGAACTCCCAGAATCTCCATTAGACTATGATATGGATAGCAAAAAATGGTCTCTCGGTCTTCCTGGAACCAGCAAGCACAACAAGAATGTCTGTGCTTCTACCTTTACTGTTCAGGACGAGCTTGAAGAACACAACTGGCATCTTTATCAGAAGTATCAGGTTATTGGTAAACATTTTACTGAAGAAAACAAAGACCTGGCTATTGAAGAATATATGTGCGATGACGCAGAAATCGTTCTTGTAGGCTATGGAATCATCGCCAGACTTCTTAAGACCGTTGTTGAAAAATGTAGAAAACGCGGTGTTAAGGCTGGTCTTGCCAGACCAAAGGTTTTGTGGCCATTCCCAACTCAGGCTTTCAAGAAGCTTGCTCAGAATACTGAAAAATTCATGGTTATTGAGATGTCCTGCGGCCAGATGGTCGAAGACGTTAAGATGGCTGTGAACGGTTCTAAGCCTGTATACTTCTTTGGTAGAACCGGCGGCGCTGTTCCTTCTGATTTCGAAATCTTCAACGAAGTCAGCAAATTGGTTTGCTTAGACTGAAAGGAGAAGACGAAATGACTATGAATTTTCAACCAGATACTTTCCAGACCATGGTTGTGGAAGCTGTAAACAAAGTAAATCCTAAGAAGGGTATTGTTGGTGTTGCACCAGTAAGCTGTGGCGCATTTATATACGATGGTTTTGATTTCGACTTCTGTCAGTCTGTTCCAGGCTGCGCTCCTGCTGTTGCTTCCGGTATCAAAAGAGTAAGACCGGATGCTTTGGTATTTACTTATCAGAATGCTGTAGACCTCGCTGCTGCTGGTATTTCTGAAGTAATTCATGCTGCAAATAGAAACGAAAACGTAACCGTAATTTATATAAACAACGGTGGAGCAGGCTTCGACGGTGAAAATAGCGGTAGAATCAAGCTTTGCGAACTTGTTTCCAGCATCGGGAATGCTGCTTATGTCACTAGAGTTGCTGCTACAGAAAAAGACCAGACTGCTGCTGTTAAAGCTGTTGAAAACGCTTTCAAGCTTCAGCTGGAAGGTAAAGGCTTCACTTTTGTAGAAATCCTTTCTGTCTCTGATGATGAAGATGATCCAGAATCTAAGGCTTTATTGGCTGATTTGCCTGTTAAGACCTTTAAAGATAATTTTGGCGTTGAAAAAGCCTGACACTGAATAAAGGAGCAAAAATATGTCTTCAACTGTAGAAAGAGTAATATTGGCTGGTTTCAGTGGTCATGGTATTTTCTTTATGGGAAATGTTATGGCTGAAGCAGGCATGAGAGCCGGCAAAAATGTTTCTTTGGTTCCTTCATATAGCTCAGAACCAAAGGGCGGGCTTATCAACTGCGCTCTGCTTATGTCTGAAAAGGAAATCGCATCTCCGATGATTACTGTTCCTGATACAGTAATTGCTATGAATAGAACTTCTGTAAATAAATTCAATCAGAAGATTAAAGGCGGCGGAATGCTGATGTATAACTCTTCTTTGATTGACCGCCAGGAATTCCGCGATGATATAAGACTTGTCGAAATTCCCGCAACTGAAATAGCTGCTGACTTGGGAGAACAGAAATATGCCAATATGGTGATGGCTGGCGCTTATGCCAAGTTTAGCAAATTAATCACAATCGAAGAAATTGAAAATTCTCTCAGATTCTTATTGAAGGATGAAGACAAGGAAGTTATCGAGCTCAATCTTGAAGCAATCAAGAAGGGTTATGATTACGTTGAAGAAAAGAAATACATGTTTGGCCGTTATGTCCATTCTGTATTCCGTGTATGACTTGGAGTAAATATGTCACAGTTACCAGAACTCATTAAAATCGTTGTAGAACAGCTTCAGGACAAAAAGGCTGAAGATTTGGTTGTTCTTGATGTCAGAAAATTAGTTAATTACACAGATTATCTGATTATTGCTACAGGTAATTCTGCACCTCATGCCCAGACTCTGGCTGATTCTGTTGGTAAGCTTATAAAGAGACCAGAAGAAGGTATCAAACAGGAAACTGACCCGACTTCAAACTGGTTGCTTATTGACGGCGGCGAATTCATTCTCCATGTATTCCAGCCAAATGCCAGAAAGTTCTATAATCTTGAAGACCTCTGGGAAGAAGCCGAAAGAGTAGAAATCTAATCTTATTTCCATACCCCCCCTAACCCCGGCTGTTTATTATGATTCCTCATTGCCGCATAATTGAACCTAATCTTTGTGGAGCACTCAGCGATGATAATCGTCATCGCATTGAACGTGTTCTGCGTTTACGGCCAGGTGATAAATTTGTTATTACCGATGGTTGTGGCAATGAGGCAGAAGCTGTTTTGGAAAAGAACGGCCAATACAGTGCCGAAGCCTGGACTGAACCAGGTCGTGAACCGGATGTGGAAGTAACCCTTTTTGTGGCTATTTCCAAAGGTGACCGTCTCGAATGGATAATTGAAAAAGCAGTAGAGATGGGAGTTAGACGCATCGTTCCTATTATTTCTGATAGATGTATTGTTAAGGATCCAAGCAAAGGGAAAGCAGAGCGCTGGCAGAAAATCGCTGAATCTGCAATGATTCAGTGCGGCGGTTGTATTCTTCCTGAAGTAACTGCACCGGTGAAGCTTAATTCAATAGAAAAGCCAAAAGACGATGTTTACCCGGTTCTGTTACACGAAGAAACCTTAGATTGTTCTATTAAAGGCCTACAGGAAACCTCCTGCAGGAAGATATGGGTTGCTTCCGGACCAGAAGGTGGCTTTACTGATGCCGAAGTAAAATATTTTATTGATTCTGGCTGGAAAACAATATGGCTTGGCAAGCGTCTTTTCCGTATGGATACCGCTCCAATATTTGCTATTGCCAATATCATTGCTCCACGCTTGTTTTAAGGCCTTTTACAAGCCACTAAACTATTATAAAATAATTATAAACTATTTCCACTTATTGATGGTATACTTGTACAACGTTAAGGGAGTTGTATATGAAAAATAATCTGTCTCGTACATTGTTGATTCTAACAGCTTTAATGCTTATTAATAGCTATGACTCCAATTGTTATGCTTCACCATTCAGTGATGATGGAGACTTGTCTATAAAGGATAAAATTTCTGAAGGCTATAAGAACCTTAAGAAAAAAGCTAATGATGTTAAGGAAGATATCGTTGACGCAGTTTCTGATGGTTATGAAACTGTAAAAGATAAAGCAAGTGATATAAAAGAAGACTTTGTAGAAGGGGTTGGAATTATTAAAGATACTATCAGCGACAAGGCTGATAAGGCAAAAAAGAAAGTAACCAGCGGTGCCGGCTCTGTTAAGAATTTCTTTGTTGATGGCTATCAGTCTGTTACAAAGAAGATAAATTCTGCATTTAATAACGATAGCTACCCGGGTTACATCAATAATGCTATTTTCTTGCCTGGTCACGAAAGTAAGGAAATGGTATGTCAGGGTATTGCATTCTTGAAGGTTGATGTAAAGAACGATTCTAATCAGGTTACAGGTACTTTTGACAGATATATTCTTCTTTCATATTATCCCAAATCAAGTGATCAGCCATCTCAGCTTGTTGTAATAGACAGAGCTAATGGCAATGGCAAACCAATCAGACGTTTCCCATTATATAAGAGCGAAAGCAAGGCTTATACTGGTCATGCCGGCGGTATTGCTGTTGCAGGCAATTATGTCTGGGTTGCTTCTGGAAACAAGATTTTTGGTTTCAGCAAAGATGAAATACTTGATTTTATAAATGAAACAAATGTTCAGGCTGAAGCTGTAAATGGCTTGCCTGATAGCTTTGATGAACTTCCTGCCAAGAACCTGATTTGTAAGCAGAGCTATGGCGTAGATAGTAAAGCTAGCTATGTAAGCTTTGACGGCACCTATATTTGGGTTGGCGACTTCACTAAGGCCTCCAGTAGTGATTACAAGCCTGTAAAACATCATAAGGCTTTTGACCGTAATTGCTGGATAGCCGGTTATAAGGTGGATTCAACTGGTATGCCAACTTCTGATACAGAATATACATATACTGCAGGCGATTCCAGTTATACTGTTCATAAGCCGGACGCAGTTATTGCTATGCGTGAATCTGTTCAGGGTATGGCTGTATGTGGTAATCATGTTGCATTGACTATTTCATACGGTGCTCAGAATTCTAAGCTGGCCTTATACAATAACCCATTAACAACTGGCGCTACTCAATTCTCATATAAGCCGGCAGGGCAGGATGAAACCTTTACTGTTGACGCATGGGAACTTGAAAACAAGAAGAACTGGGTTAATACAGTAACTCTTGCTGCAGGCGCAGAAGACCTCGAATACGATGGTAAAGACCTTTATGTAACCTTTGAATGCTCTTCAAAGAACTATAGGCAGAAATGGATTAACATAAATCCAACTATTAAACTGACTGACGATTTCTACCTGATTGATGTAGATAAAGCAGTCGCTTATGATGACTAATCTATAGCTTTTTAACTCCCTTTCATGCGCGGGGCTGTCTGAATACTCAGGCGGCCCCGCGTCTTTTATCTCTCCAAACCACGCCAAAACAGTGCCAACCAGGCGACGCTGCCGCCAACAATGCCCACCAAACCAACAGCCTTATTGATAACATACCTTTTACTTTCTTTTATTTCATTTTTATATATGTTTACATAATATTTTATATTTTACTGTTTAAAAAATAAGCAAAATTTGACAAAAAAAGTCCTCAAGGTTTCATATGAAACATTGAGGACTTTTGTAATTTTAGATTATTTTTGAGTCATTCCACCGTTGCGGCCATACTTGGCGTGGGCGTTGGTGAATTCATCTGAAGCCATTGCGCCAGTAATTGATATTTCGGCTGCAAGAACGGTTGCAGCAAGGATTTCAGCAAGCTTCTTGGCTTTGCCTGGACCTGAGCACTGCATGATTTCAAGGCATTTCTTCTGGGTTGGAAGTCTTGTTCCGCCGCCAACAGTGCCGACCATTATGTCTGGCAATGTTACGCTGACCTGAAGGTCACCGTCAATCAGTTTCATATAGGTTGTACCACAGGCTGATTCAGCAACACAGGCCGGGTCCTGACCACAGGCAATGTATACTGCAGCCAGTGGGTTGGCGTAATGAGCCTGAACACCGTAAGAATGAGCCTGTAATGAGGTTATCATTGTTAATTCGCCCAATCTGACGATTCTTTCCGGAGTAGTGTGCAGGAACTGCTTAACAATGTCGGCTGGAATGCGGACAACGGCAGTAACCTTCTTGCCGCGGTTTCTAGTGAAGTTAACAGCGTTAACCTTCTTGTCGCCGGAGAGGTTGGATTCCAGGAACCAATCGTAAATAGAGCCGTCATAAGCATTGAGGATATAATCAATTGCAGCTCTTGTTGCAATAGTTGTCATATTCTGACCAGATGCATCACCAGTTGAATATACGAATCTGAGAACCATCTGAGTGCCGATTGGATACTGTTCTACTTCTAGAAGCTTACCAAACTTAGTTGTGCTGTCGGCTGCTTTCTTTATAGCCGCAAAGTTGTTTTCAATCCATTTACCGAATTTTTCAAGATTTGAAAGGGTATCGAATTCAAAAACAGGTGTTCTTATGAGACTGTCAGCAAGAATGCGGACTTCAGCGCCACCTGACATTGTAATTATCTGGCAGCCGCGTGCTACAGATGATACCAGTGCTCCTTCGGTTGTTGCCAATGGAACATAGAAATCACCGTCAGCTTCCTGGCCTTTTACCTTTAATGGGCCAACAACGCCGATAGGAAGTGTTACAAAGCCTGCGAAGCCTTCAATATTGCCAGAATATGCTTCTGGATCATCTGGTTTGGGCAAAGAGAAATTCTGATTGCTGAGATTGTTTCTGATGAATTCCTGTCTTGCTTCAATTGCTTCAAGAGAATAATCCAGCAGTGGAGGCATATCTTTTGAGGAAGCGGTATCAGAACGGTCTGTTTCGCTTATTTTGCTTGTATCAACGTGAGTGGCAAGGAAAGAGAACAGATCGTCGAAGGTTTCGACAGAGCTGCCAATCAGTTCCTTGAAGGAAATGCCGAAGCGTTTTTCAAGCTTTAACAGCATTGCAATAATGCCGAGAGAGTCTAACTGAATGAAAGAGTCAAGTCTGGTTGTTAACTTGATTTTTTGATAGTCAGCCTTCAAGAAATCTGCAATTTCTTTGCGGAAAGCATCGAAGAGCTGTTCATTTCTTGGAGCAGAACTAATCTTTTCGTCCTTATGACCTAATTCAGCTGGCTTGTGGTCTTTGCCACTTAATGCGTCGGCTAATTCAAAACGTTTAACCTTGGCACTTGCTGAGCGTGGAAGCGGCGCGCCAAGCATGAAGATTTTTCTGATTTTTTCTGGTTCTGGCCAGTCTTCTGTTCTTGTGCGGATGTCGTTTTCAACAAATGCGAGCACGTCTTTAGCGTCTTTGCCTTCAAAAACACCCTTGCGAGGAACAAAAGCCAAAGCTGGAACTTCAAGGTTATCAAGCATAATGCCGAAAACAGAGTATTCTTCAGCATACTTTAACATTCCAAGTCTTACTTCAAGTTCATCCGGGTAGACATTTACGCCTGAACCGGAAATGATTACTTCCTTGGCTCTACCACGGATGTAGATATTACCAGCTTCGTCTGTAGCTGCTAAGTCACCGGTTTTGAAGAAACCGTTTTCGAACAGACTCTGGTCTAATTCAGGCTGACCATAGATGCCTGAGAACATTGTTGGTGAGGATACTAATAATTCACCGACTCCGTTTTCGGGATTGGCAATCTTGAATTTTACTTCTTCCAGTGGCTTACCAATTGAATCTGGAGGACAATTATTGTTGAAAATAATGCCTGCACAGGTTTCGGTCATGCCCCAGCCCTGAGAGATGTGCATACCCTTGGAGGCTAATAGCATCAAGGTCTTGGGGTTTGGAGCTGCGCCGCCAACAACGATGTTCAATGGTGGGAGCTTTAAGTCCGGGTTCTGCATGAATGTCATTGCAAGCAAATCGCAAAGTCTTGGAACTGCAAGCAGGAACTTGGACTGATATTTCATTATCAGACCAAACATTTCAGCAGGATTCAATGTGTTGCAGATAATTGTAGTGCAGTGCCAGTAAAGGGGAGCGATACCTGATTCAACAAGGGCAAATACATGGCTGAATGGGAGAATTGCAACAACTTTATCACCTGCACAGCAGTTAACAAATTTCTTTGCTAATTTGGCTGCTTCGATGAAAGCCTTATGGCTAAGCATGATTCCCTTGGGTTTGCCTGTTGTGCCAGAAGTATACATTAATGCGGCGATATCATGAGGTTTAGGGTCACGATCTGCTGGATTATGACTGCTGTTATTGGCTTTTATCAGGATTTCATATTCATCTTCGAATATGAATTTGGGCTTATAGTCTTCTGGGATATACTGATTGAAGCGCTGAGAATATTTGCGCATCATTACGATTGCGGCTGGTTTACTGTTTTCAATTACTGCCTGGAATCTATCTATAGCTGTGTTCCCGTCTAATGGAACTGCAATTTTGCCAGAACTTGCAATGCCAAGAAAAATAGGCATCCAAAGAAGATGGTTTTCGGTAACCATGAGGACTCTTTCGCCTCTGGTAATGCCAACTTTATTCAGTGCTTCCGTTATTTCCTGGGATTTTTCTTCTAATTGCTTATAAGTAAGCTTTGAAACTTTTCCAGCCTGTTCAAATACTAGGGCATCAACATCTGCAACTTCGCTGATATTGGCCATTTTCAGTGTATCGCCAAACATGAGTAAAAACTCTCCTGTATACAATTTTTCAGTGAAGCATTATATCAGAAATTTATAAATAAAAAAAGACCTCTCTATTAGATGGTTGCCTAAAAATATAAAAAAGACAAAATAAATATTTTTCAGGCTCTTTCTACTAATAGTCCTTGTTTATCTGCTTTAATGCCTTTGGCCAGCATTAGTGTATTACACATAGCTGAGTCGTTACATTGCATACGGCAGGGCACATATTCTTTGGAATAGCCATGTATCCAGCCATCTTCAATGGTTTCCCACAATATTTCGACCTGACGCCCTTCAAATTTTTTGAAAAACTCATATGCATACTTTTGCCAAACTGCTTCAACACGGTCTGAACGTTCTATCTTGACTTCATTTCTGATCTGGTTTGGCATTGTTGCGGCCGGGGTTCCGTCGCGCTGTGAATATCTGAAGATGTGAATCTTGGAAAATTTTATTTCATCAAGAAAGTTTAAAGTTTCCTGGAAGTCTTCTTCGGTTTCGCCTGGGAAGCCTACAATAAGGTCTGTGGTTAAGGCAGCATCGGGCATTGTTTTTCTTACATGGTCTATTACTGCTTTGAATTCAGCGGTAACATAGGGTCTGTGCATACCTTTCAGCACTTTATCGCAGCCTGACTGAAGAGGAATATGGAAATGATGGCATGATTTTGGGGAAGTGGCCATCCATTCTATAAGCTCGTCCTTTACTTCGATTGATTCTATTGAGCTTAATCTTATGCGTTCCAGTCCTTCTATTTTTTCTAATTCCTTCAGAAGTGGAACTAGTGAAGGTTTGTAGTGACCAACGTGGATACCTGCCAAGACAAGTTCCTTGTGACCTTCTGCAACAAGCTCTCTAGCTTCTTTTACTGCGTCTTCGATAGGTCTGGACCATTCAGGGCCTCTTAGATGAGCGACTATACAGTATGAGCAGAACTGACTGCAACCATCCTGAACCTTCAGGTAGGCTCTTGTCATATCGCTTACTGGAGCGTGTTTTATCTGGTTTTCATTGCAGCATTTTATATCAAGTGAAAGCGCTGACATCATTTTCTTTAATGATTCTTCGTCACCATAAGGAAGTAGCCAGTCTACTTCAGGAACATTGCTGTGGCGCTTTTCTACCAATCTAGCTTCGCAGCCTGCTAATACAATTTTGCTATCAGCTTTGCCGCGTCTTACTGCTCTGATAATCTGGTTGGCTTTCTGTGAAGCACGACCAGTAACAGAACAACCATTAAGAATGAACAGGTCTGGCTGTTTTTCGCTTTCTTCCAAACCAAATTTTCTTAATTTTTCTGCTATTCTTTCGCCGTCATATTGGCTAACCTTGCAACCAAGGGAACGTATATAAAATGTTGTCATGATAATTCCTTTTCACAGCAGATTTTACCCCAAACCTTATAAAATGTAAACCTAATCCCCAATTCATAATTTGTGGTATAATGTTTAAAATCTTTATTTGAGGCGATAATATGAGCAATTTGGTAGAAACCGTTAATAAACTTTGCAGCGAAAACTATGAAAAGGTTGTTGAATTACTTTCTGGTGTAATTGCATGTAAATCCTATTCTGGTAAGGAACAGGACTGCGCAAAGGTTGTAACAGATTTTTTCAGAGAAAACTCAATTCCTTGTTTTGTTGATTCAAGAGGTAGTGTATTAGCTGTTTCTACTCCTTACTCAAAAGATTCATATGTGCCGGCCGAAAAAGGTCAGGAATGGGTAAAGCAGGCTCTGGCAGACGCAAAGAAAAACGATGCAAAAGTGCTTGTATATAATGCCCATATGGACGTTGTTACTGCTGATAATGCTGAAGAATGGACAGATGACCCATTCAAGGCCGTTAGACGTGATGGCAAAATATATGGCCGAGGAACCTGTGACATGAAAGGCGCATTGGCTTCTATGGCTTATTCTTTGGTAATGAGCAAGAAGCTTGATGAAGTTTTTAACAGGAACATCGTTCTGCTGGGATGTTTTGTTACAGAAGAAGAAGTTAGTGAAGGCATGGCTTTTAAGGATGTTTTTGAAGAATTTTCTCTGAAGGCTGACATGGTTCTTCTTGGCGAACCTTCTAAGATGCAGATATCAAGAGGTCAGCGCGGTAAACTTGAAATGTGTGTTGAAACAACAGGTATCCCTTCTCATACTTCAGTGCCAGAAACTGCTGTAAGTGCAGCTTATAAACTGGCAGACGTTCTTAAGGCTGTTGAAAAATTCGAGCTTGATGAAAGAGAAAAATACGGCTTAGGGGCTGAAAATACATTAAAGCGAACTACTCTTGCTGTTGCTTCAATTGAAAGCTGGCCAAAGAACAGAAGCTTTGTCCCTGACAGAGCTGCCGCCTACGTTACCGGCAGATTAGCCTTGGGGCAGACAATGAAAACAGTATGTGAACGTCTTGAAAAATCAGAAAAATGGCCAGAAGGAACGACTTTCGAGCATTTTGTTTATCATGGAAAATCTTATAAAGGTAAGAAGAGTGAATGGGTTTCAGAACACTCAGGTTGGGAAACCCCTGTTGAATCAGAATTTTTTAAGCTGACCTCTGAAGCCTATAAAGCTTTGACTGGTAAAGAACCAGTTCATAAAATATGGCCTTTCTCAACAGACGGGGTTTATAGTGCCAGTAGGGCAGGTATTCCAACATTAGGCTTAGGCCCCGGCTACGAAGAAATGGCCCACAAAATAGACGAATGGGTAACCGAAGAAGATTTCTCCCTATCCTTCAGAATCTACACCTTATTGCCATTTATAAACAATAAATAAAAGACTTTCGCATAGCAAAGAGAACCTAAAAGCAGCAGAAATCATCTAATACCGAGGCTAAAAAAATCGGCCTGCGTCTACCCCCTTTCGTAAAGGGGGACTAAGGGGGATTTTCGGCCTGCTTGGCTGTTTATCCGTCCTCATCCTGTTATCCGTTGCTAATCAAATTCTTCCGTTGATCCAATACCACACCAAGCCTATCCATTCATGCATTGCTGCCCTGAACATTGACATATTGTCATCTGCGTAGACCGTTGTCTGGTTATTATGTGACGGGGCGGGGTAGACTTCTTCGAAGCCTGCTTTTTTGAATGTGAGACATGAACGGTAAATATGACCGTTACTGGTTGTTAGAAGTATTTTGCTGATACCATCCTCTGCCAGTCGCTTTCTGGCATAAGTGGCTTCTGTTTCCGTTGTTTTTATTTCTTCGCTTTTGAAAATAGTAATCTTGTCCTGGGGTATATCAAGCATCTGGGTTAAAGAAGCGACAGCATAATATTCCTGTAATTCATTGATAGGCGAGAACCCGGTGCTGATGTAAAGGTGTTCAGCCTGTCCGTTTTTTACAAGCTCGGCACCATGAATTATTCTCTGGTAAGTCGCATAACATGGGTCGCCAGCCAGAGTTGCACCAGAAGCAAGGACAAGAACAGCTTTTGCTTTTTGTGTGGAATGCTCCATTATTAGTGGCACTGTCATGTAACCGCCTATTGGAAAAGCCATTATTAGCAGAATAAAAGCAAAAATAATGCATGAACCTTTTTGAAAATCTATCTGATGTTCGCGCAGTATGCTGTTTTTTATGGCAGAGTTGTCTTTGAATATGTATATAAGTGATGCTATAGCATAGATTATGGCAAAGAAATACGAGGGTACTACGTGCAATTGTTGATATATTATAAAAGCGATAAAAGGTAGCAGCAAAAACACAAGTTTACATAATAATTTTGATTTCATACTTCTGTTATTTTCTTTGTCGAGTTATGGTAGTATTGCGCTGAACAAATCGCCAGCACCATTTTGCGAGCTTTTCTCTTAATACTAAGTGATTTTCTATGCACTCATCAAAGCAGTTATCATTAAGGATTAGCCTTAATTGCTCCTGAGCTGCCTGATAAAGAGTGCGACCATCCTCTAGTATTTCTGCCAGCTGAGTATCTACAACCCTTTCAGAATGAAAGGAATTCATGATTGAATCGGCTAATATCGCCATCGTCAGATAGCGGTCTTTGACAATAATATCTACCGACATTTCTTCCCGTGATAGTGGCGGATTCATTCTGGAACTTATTCTGTTCAGAATTTCATAGCCGGGTAGGGCTAACATAAAAATGTGGGCCTGAAGTAAACGTTCAGGTTCTTTTTTGAAAAGCTCTCTATTCATGTTGAACAGCCTGTAATAGAGATTCTGGCTTTCTACCGATAAACTGTTTACTGGAATGATTTCTTCGGATTTGTCCAAGTTATTATTTGGTATTCTTGGCAAATCACTTATCATATCGTCCATTGCGCCAACAATTTCAGGATTAGTGAATGGGTTAACAGGCTTTGAATCAGGCGCAAGAACAATTGTTTTATGTTCTTTGCCTAATAAGGTTGGCATTGCTTTTGAGTGCTGATCTATGCAGATTTTCACATCCTGCGGTCCAGGGAGTTTTCTTACAGGTATTTTGGTCAGATTTGGCTTTCCGCCAGCTTTTTCTACTAGTATCTTTATTTGCCATTTGTTAAAGGCTGTGGTAGCTAGCAATAATAGTGAATATATGGCTATAATTGTTGTTGTCCCCATGTTTCCAACGTAAAAATACATTCCTGGTATAGATTTGGCGTATTCCAAAAAACCTAAGAGAGTATCTAGCAAAACAGATAAACCTGGAGACAGGAACACTGCTAACGGTATGGAAATCATTGATAAAATGGCTATGAAAAAGGCCGTTGGAAGTATGAATGTAAAGGTCCAAAGTATCAATGGGTTAACAAGCAGGGCAGAAATAGAAACAGTGCCGAAAAGATACGCAACCATAGGCATTGTTCCAATATTGGCTGCAAATGTTACTGCAAGATATCTGCTTAATACATCCGGCATGTGTAATTTCGATATCGCAAATTCAAAAGGCTTGCGTAGGAAAATTATTGATAATACTGCTATAAAGCTTAATACGAAGGCCGCGCTTTTTAATAGGGCAGGGTCGTAAAGAAGCATAATGAAAGCTGCTATTGATATTGGTCGTATTGGTGACGATGCTGATTCCAGATGTATGACTGTTGCTACTGAAATATACATTATCAGTGCGCGCCATATTGAGGGACTGCCGACTGTTACTGTTGCATAGAATGCCAGCATGATTGATATCAATACGCTTCTTGATATTGGCGGTATCTTAAACCAATGAAGTATAGAGGCAACTAGAAATACCAGTATCATAATATGCTGACCGGATATTGCCAGCAGATGACTTACACCGGTTTCTGTGAAAATGCTTTTATCAGAAATCTGTGCTGTGTCTCCAAGTATGAAACCGGCTATCATGGCTGCGTGCTCTTTCTTTAATACAGAAGTTAAACCATGAATGATTTTTCCTTGAATTGTTTTGGAAACTGCGGATAAAGAATTGACACCGGATTCAAAGTTTGTAAAGCTGGCTACATTGAAGGTTGGACGCTTATCGAAGTCGATAATTCTCATGGTGCCTGTCATTGAATAATACTGCTCTGGATAAAGTCTTTCGCGATTAACTGTGCATCTGCAGTTTATTTCGATTGGAAGTGTTATTTCCTGTTCATTTGTCTGATAGACAAGCTTATCGAAAGTATAATTGATTTTGTTGCCGGATCTGTTTGATTTGCCTGTATAGCGCCCTGATAATGTGCCTGTTGAGTTGTCTAGCAGCAGTAAATCTGAAAAGTCAGTTTCGGGTAAATATCTGACAGAACCATAAAACATTGATGAGAACAATGCTGCGACAAGAAGGCTGACTGTTTTATGCTGATTGTTTTTCAGGAAAAACGATAGGACGAATGCGCCCAAAGCAAGGCCTAGCCATGCAATGTAAGAATCAGATGTGAATCTTTCAGATAGCAAAAGACCTGATATGAATATTGCTACAAAAATAGAGAATATTTCAGGATAAGAATTGAATAGCTTTGGAGTTTTCTTTTTCATAGATCTGTAATTTCCTGTTCGGAGGAATCTATTCTTACTCCTGCGTCTTTCAATATCTGTATCTGAATAGGTGATATGCTCTTAATTCTTCTTTGGAAATTCTTCCAGCTATAAAATGGGGATATCTTTCTTTCTTCAATTATTGCTAATGCTTTTTGGCGGCCAATTCCCGGACAGCACATCAAGTCTTCCAGGCTGGAATCATTGATGATTACTTTACTTGGAGAAATTTTGCCTTTCTGTTCTACTTCAAGAATCTCTACGTTTGTGCCATCGTCGGACATAGAAATTTCTGCATGATTGCTGCCTTTTATTACGGCGTCTTTTAAGAATATGCGCTTAGGGGCAAAGGACAGATAGAAAATGCCTGATAGTATTACTATAGCTATCAATATTCTTATCTGAATCTGTTCTGTTCTGTTCAGGCTAAGCAAATTCGTATGCCCTCATCTTCTTTAATTAGTTTTATTTTGTGACCGCTAATGGCTTTTTTTACCCATTTAAGCTTCAGCAATTCCTCTTCCGGGGTGCTTAGAAATGCCTTGCGAGCAAATACGTGCCAATGCCAACCGCCATTTTCCAATGCTATTCTAGCACAATAAAAGTCAGAAAAACTATCAATAATAGTTTTGATTGAGGGTACATTGTTTTCCGGGAAGAGCCTGGCAATAGCATATACTGGAGCAAAGGGAAATATTGCAGCAGCTACTAGCGATATTTCGTTTGCTGTTAAGGAAGAATCGGGAGAGGCTTCCTTGAAGGCTTTCATAGCTAAGGCCAATGCCAGACGGTCTGAATTCCTGCTGATGATGTGGTCTTTGGCTTGTATTATAGCTTCTATCCAAGGAACTGGATTAAAGCTTTTGTCTGAATTCATGCAGATTGTGTCGTGCAATCTGGCAAGCCATTTGAAGGAAGGTTCAAGCAGAAGGTCCTGAGATTGATTCCCAGAATTTATTGCAGCTAATCTACAAGCGTCCGTGCCATATTCAGAGATAATTTCCTTATCAAATGGAAGAACGCATGAAAATGGATTTATGAGGCCTGACTTGTTTGCAGAATTGTCGCTCCAAAGCTGATTTACTCTAAGAATGATATCTTTGTGTAAATCAGTTTCAGAAAATAAAACAGGCCATTGTCTGACCTGTTTTTCAATAGACTGTGGATTGTAGCGAAACGTCACTGTCTGAGTAAACTCCAAAGTAACTTGGTCTTTTCGTCTTCTCCAAATACGTGAGTTAAGTCGAAAAGCTGTTTTCTGGCTTCACTTATTAATATCGGTTCGTTAAAGGATTTGCCACAAGCAATCAGGAAGCGGATTTCAAAGATTGTGTAATCGTAATCTGAGGCTTCAAGAGCTTCGTTACCAACTTTTAAAGAATCTTTAACAAGCTGCTGATATTTTTCTGCCGGAAGATTTTCTTCCTTTAAGCAGGCATTATATCTGCCACAGAATTTGTCGGCTGCTTCTGCTCTTGAAATGAAGTTGGCAAGAGCTAATCTTGTTTCTCCATCGTCAACGTTTTCTATTTCACGTTTTGCGTTAGTAATCCAGTTACTGGCTGATTCTAATTTGAACAGGCTATCATAAGCTTCTGACTGGCAAATAAGAACGATAGCTTCGTTAACTTCTGCCTTAGTGAGATAGGTTCCAGTAGCTAATTCACGATATAAATCCAAGGAATCGCAGAAAGTAGAGCGGGCTTCGATGAGCTTCAGATAAGCTGCTTCAGGCTGTTTCTGGCTGAAGAAATTGAATGCTTCGGCCCAAAGCTTTGTTTGGGTTTCCTGCATTTCTTTGCCTGTTTTATAAGAATAACCAAAGCTTACACCAGCTATTATGGCTATTAATACGATTATGCCGATTATTATGCCTGCTGCACCGCCAAATCGGTTGTTCTTCTTGAAATTATTCATAGCTGCTATCGTCTCCGTCAGTTTCTTCTATTTCTTCGCTTTCGCCAGCGTCTGTTTCTGTAATAGACTCATCATGGCGCATATCACGAGCCTGGTTAACAAACCAGAGAATTACACCCTGGGCACCGGCACTACCGTAAATAATTTGTTCAAGGAACTTATTGCTTTCTGGGATATTGCCAAGGATTCTGTTGGCTCCAGCAAGAATATACATTACTTCAAAAACGCGTGACTGAGGAAGATTTTCCTTAGGAATTCTGGTTCCATCAGGGAAAAATGCGTCATCAACACCTGTAGCAAGGTTGGTAATGTTCAAAAATCCTATGGCTTCTTTCAGATATGCCATTTCAAAAGCTTTGTATCTTGCTTTTAATTCAGGATTTTCTGTTTCGTCATAAGCATCTCTTGCTGTCCATGCGCCAGAAAGATAAGTGTATCCAAGAATTCTATGGTTGGCTTTTCTTGCTTTATAACATATTGCTGCTAATTCCCATGAACGGATAACAGATTCAAGATCGCCTTCTTTTTGAAGTTCATTTATGGGCTTATCTTTTTTCTTGATGTCAATAGCTACTCTATTCAAAAGAGGACTAATCTGTCTAAGAATAGAGATGTTTACCGGAGTAAGTTCCTTTAGCTTTTCTGATTCAATGTCTTTCCAAATCTGCTGACCATTAGCAGCGGCTCTAACACGGTTAGCTGCTTCCCATTGAGATTTGTGACTTTCTAGTAAAGCGTGTTTTCTGGCTTCTTCTGCTGTCATTGCCGGGCAAAAATATTTGTCTTCACCTGCATAAAAACAATTCGGGCATACACATACAGAATAATAACGAGGCTTAATTGCTCCAAGGTATGTTGGTCTGTAATCTATGTCGCGCTTATCCAGGCTGAATTGATTCTTTTTCAATTTGTAGCGTGTGAATCTGTGACCACAGATCGGACAGGCTATTTCTTGGGGTATGAAGAGTTTGTCGTTTATTGCCATAAATACACCACTTACTAGAATATAATTATATTTATACAAAATACAGCAAATTTATATAATCTGCAACTTTTGATTTGCTTAGTAAAAACTTTTATTCATTTCAAGCTTTCTATGCTGACACCAACCATTTCGCAAAGCTCAAATTCATTTATGATAGGCTTTGATAGCTGAATTGCTTTTGTCTTTTTGGTTGAAGAAAAGTCTTCGCCTTCAAGGGAGCCTATTACAAGATAATCTGTTTTTACTGAAACGGAACTCTTGGTCTGACCGCCAGAGGACTTTATCAGATCTTCCAGTTTTCGTCTCGGAACACTTGCTTCACCGGTAACAACAAAGGATTTCCCTTCGAGCTTGTTGCTGGCTTTGCTTGCTTCAAGTTCTTCCGCACTAGGTCCATGCCACCAGTTCTTCACTGCTGATATGAAATTCTGGTTGTTGGGGCTGGAAATGAAGCTGATTATGCCTTGAGCTATTTTGTCCTGAATGCCTTCTATATTTTGCAGCTTTTCGGGAGTGACAGCGAGGAACTCTTCAAGAGACTGATGGACAGCCTTAGCTATGCTTTCACTTACTACAATACCTACATTGGCTATACCTAAGGCCGAAATAAGTCTGTATAGCGGTTTAGATGAAGCTTTGTTTATGCTTGCAACAATCTTTGATGCTGATTTTAAGCCCATTCTGTCTACAGAAGCCAATTGTTCTTCTGTAAGTCTAAGTATGTCTTCGGGCTGAGAGATGAGCTTTTGTTCCAATAAACGGTCCACAAGCTGTGGCCCAAAGTTTTCTATTTCAAGCTGGGTAATGAAGTGGGTGGTCCGTCTTGCTTTTACGCCAAGACATAATTCGTTATCGCAACGGGCTATCGTAGATGCATCGTCTTCGTCTTTGGTTACTGTGACTTTACCGCCACAGGCAGGACAGAATTCAGGAACTTGTATTTCCTGTTCCTGACCCGTTCTTTCTTCTTTAACCGGACCAACAACGTAAGGAATTATGTATGCCGCTTTTTCTACCAACACTAAGTCGCCTAAGCGGATATCTTTTTCCCGTATCTGGTCTATGTTGTGGAGGCTTGCTCTGGAGACCGTTGTTCCACAGAGTTCAACTGGCTCTAGACAGGCAACAGGTGTGAGCTTTGAACGCCCAACCTGCCATTCTACGTTCAAAAGACGTGAACGAGCTCTTTCCTGCGGATATTTGTAGGCAATAACCCAGCGTGGAGCTTTGGCTGTAGTTCCAAGCTCTTCTTGTTTATCCAGGTCGTCAATCTTTAAGACAACGCCGTCTATGTCAAAGTTCAGGTCTTTGCGAAGCGCGTCAATTCTTGATATAAAATTCTGAACATCTTCAACATTGTTGCAGATTTGAATTTCCTGATTGAGCTTAAAGCCCTGCTGCTTTAAAAAATTAAGAGCCTCTGAGTGCTTTTTGAAGCCTAATTCTTTTGCCTGAGCTATTCCATAAACCATGACGCCAAGCTTACGCTGAGCTGCTACATTGGGGTCCAGTGACTTGACTGTGCCTGAAGTAAGATTGCGGCAATTCTTGAATGGTTCAAGGCCTTCGGCAATACGTGCATCGTTCAGTTCCTTTAATACAGAACGAGGGGTGTATATTTCTCCTCTTACGTCTATGTCAAGCTTACTTGATATGTTCAGTGGTAACGACTTAACTGTTTTTATGTTGTTGGTTACCAGGTCGCCTTCTATGCCGTTGCCGCGTGTTGCGCCATTTATCAATATGCCTTCATTATAATTAAAGGAACCTGAGATGCCGTCTATCTTCAATTCAGCGACAACTGGAAACGGACTGCGATTAAGAAGTTTTTCGCAGCGGTCTATCCATTCCATGATGTCAGGAAGTGAATATGAGTTTTCTATGCTCATCATTGGAACGCGGTGCCTGATCGAATCAAAGGAGGTTACAGAACCGCCTACACGCTGGGTTGGAGAATCCGGTGTTACTAGTTCAGGATATTGCTTTTCCAGTTCTTCAAGCTGTTTTAAAAGAATATCGAATTCTTTGTCTGAAATTTCCGGGTTAGATTCTACATAATATAGATACTCGTGTCTGCGTATCTGTTGTCGTAAGGACTCCAGTTTTTCTTTTATTTCCTGCATTTAATCTACCACCGCTGTGTTGATATACTGAATACCATTGGCTGTTCCAATCCATAAAATGTCGCCATGGACTGCAAGCTTTCTGATTTCTTCTGGATTTTCGCCAGATAATGGTGAAATTGTCTGTATCTGATTGTTGCGGAATCTTGCTAAGCCTTTTGCTGTTCCGAGCCATAGAGAATTTTTGTGATAAACCATGGTGTTTATTTTGGAAGACGGAAGTCCGTTGGGTTCTGTATAGCTGATTGATTCCCGCGAAAAGTCATATAACTGCTTCATGGAAGTTTTTAATAGGATTAATCCTGATGGTGTAGCCAGCCATATGTTGTTTCCATCAAAAGCGATGTCGTTAATTGGTCTTGGAATGTTGGTCTTTGTGTGCTCGAGATTCTTCCATACTGTTGGATTTGCTGCCGGATACTGTATGTTCCAAATGCTTAATCCACTGTCATTGGCTACTGCGAGGTATTGGTTGAATTGCAGGAGTCTTGTGCACCAATCGCTTTTAAGACCATTGTTGGTGCTGTCTTTGGTTAGACAATCAATCTGGTTGTTTGAATTCTTGAAAACAACGCCCTTTGTTGTTGCCAGCCAAAGATTGCTGTTATCCCACAGAATGGATAATATTACCTTTGATGGCAGGGGATACTTGTCGCTTTCATTCTTGAATACATCGTTCTTACTAAGCTTGCAGAGTCCATACAGGCTGCCTGCAAAGATTTCATTCTGCAAACACTCGATGCATTCTGCCTGTGGAAAAGGAAATTTGTTGTTCTGATTTGTGTAAGCAGTTAGTTCATTGTTGCTTAACTTGTATACTCCACTATTGGTAGCTAACCAGACATTTCCTGACTGGTCTATCTTTATATCGTTGATTGGAGGAGTCTGGATGCGCTTACTGAAAGGAACCGGCAGATTCTTTCGGTTCTTTGAGCTTGCCACATTCTGTATCGGAATATGGTTTTCAGCAGTATTGCTTTCCACTGCAACCGGTGGCTGTTCAAGCTTAATTGCTTCTGTGGCAGGTGTTTGGGAAAATTTTGCGACTATAAATACAATTAATAATACAGCTATAATCGATAATGTGATTATTACCGGCTTCTTATGATTCTGAAGGAAATTTTTGAAGTTTTCTATGCTTAGTTTCATTTAAAACAAACCCTCCAGGGAAACGGGGATAGCTTGTTTTTCTTTTATTATGGCTATTTCTGCAGGTCTTACCTGGTTGCCATAATTGTCAAAACCGCCTGAACCTATGATACTATCCCAACCATGACAGGAAGCCAGACTTTCTCTGAGTGATTGTTCCTGCTTGGTGGCTGTGTTTTCTAAGGCAAAAGCAAGGACCATTACAGATTCGTAACCGGTAGCCGCGTCAGCATCAGCTTGTCGGCCATAGACTTCCTGAAAGGAATTTAAAAAATTGTCTGATAATTGGCCACCTGCTCGCGGATTATAGGGCAGGGTAGTTATGACACCTTCTGAATAAATCCCGGCTAACTGCAAGAATTCGCTGGAGTTACACTGATTTGCACCTATTATCAGGTTCTTGAATCGCATTTCTCTAGCTTGTCTTACTATTAATGCAGATTCTGCTGCCGGTGCCAGAATGACTAATGAATCCGGGCGAGATTTAAATAGTTCGGCAAGGTGGGTTTTGAAATTTACTGTTCCTTTACTGAAGGAAACACTGCTTGTTATTTGCTGATAATATTTTGCACTGATTTCAGAATATTTTCTGGCACTTTCTTCACCGTAGAGGTCCATATCGTAGATTATGGCAGGACGTCTTATATCGTAACGGCTGCTGGAATAAGAAGAAAGAATATCAAACTGGTGCTGGTCATCTGTTATTGTTCTGAAGGTATAGGCCGATGCCTGGGCTATTTCAAAATGAGTGCAGATGCCTGTTATGAAAGGTATCAGGGCTCTTTCTGATATGTATTGTATTTTTCTTGTTTCTTCAGAAGTAAAACCGCCTAGTATGGCTTCTGATTTTGAATCATAGATTAAATCACGGGTAGCTTCAGTAACATCGTTCAGACTGCTGTCTTTTATGTGAAGCTCAATTCTGCGGTTGTTTATGCCGCCTTGATTGTTTATGTGCCTGATTGCCAGATTGATTCCGTCCAGATGATTCTGGACTCTGTTCTTAAAACCGCCAGACAAGGGCAGGACTACCCCTATGTTTATGTTATTACTCTTAAAATCTATTGAGAACAATAAAAGCAGAAGTAATACAGGGATTACCAGTAGCTGAAAAAGATCGAGCTTACGAAAGAAACGTTTAATGGATTTTGTGATTTTTTTTAACTTAGCTTTCATACGCAGCTATTTTTTATATAGGTTAATATCAATAGGAAAAGACCAACATAAAGCGCTAAACTGAAGAAATACAACAGGGCAAAAAACAAGAATGGAAGCTCCTTCAGCACTTTATTGAAGAATTCATTTTCTACTTCCTTTAAGATAGGTTCCATGTTGGACAGGCGGTCAAATAGAAAGAATATTATCCCTCCCAATCCAAAAAAGCCTACAGCAAATCCAAAACCAGAGGCAAACAAAGGTGTGTATTCGTTATGTGGAGCTGTGTTATAAAGCAGATAGGCAACACAAAGACTTAATGCTAGTGAAAAACAGAATACTAGCGAAGCCCAGAATAACCACTTCCAAACAAATTCTTTCATCTTACTTTGCCCCAAATATAGATATAATTTTATACCACAAGCAAGACATAAAAAGCAATAAACTATAAAAGCAGTCAAAGCTTAAAACTATATTTGAATTGCAATGTCGGTTTCCTAAAAATATTGCTCAAAATGCTAATAAATGATAACTTAATTTTAGGTGAAATTAATACGATGAAGAGAATTTTCAAAAACAGGGCGTTTACGTTGCCAGAGCTGTTAATCACTATTTTGTTGCTGGCTATTCTTTTTACTCTCGGAATTATTATGACGTCAGGTTTTGACCAATCCAAGAAGCTTAGAGATTATAGCGTTGCTGTGGCATTGGCTCAACAGGCTCTGGAGATTGCGCGCTCATCACCTTTCGAAATTCTTGACGACGAGGACGCCGGTTCCAATAGTGTCGAAACAGATTTTAATTCTGTGAACGGTGAGAATGATCTCATTGTTCCTGATTATGATTCTGGCTTTGCAAAGTATCACAGATTTGTTGAAATTCATGATGTGAAAGCTGCTACTGATAATAATCGGTCTATTGGTCTCAAGACAATAAAGGTTACTGTAGAATGGAACGCCGATGAATCTGCCAAGAAAGAGAAATTTGTTGTTTCGTCTTCTATAGCTGATATTAACTAAGGGCGCTTATTATGAAGAGAAGATTTGCTTTTACTATAGTAGAAACCTTGATGGTGGCACTTATTATGTGCTTCATTCTCGGTTTTGCGTATAAGATTTTCTTCTCTCAGACAAGAGCTGTAACTCAGACAATCGATGCTTTGCAGACTAATGAAGGATTTAGACGTGTTCTGGCTTTCATGGGTGACGACATCCGTGAAGCGACTAGAATTGTTAAACCTACACCAGTTACTTTAGATCAGGTGAGCTCTATTGAAACAACCACGGGCTCAATAATGATTGTGCAGAGTTCTGAAATAGACCCGAAGATTCCTTTTGATAGCCCATTGGGAGGGCAGATTTCGCAGATATCGACTATCGAATATGAGCTTGAACCAATGAATAAACCTTCTGAAAACGGTCAGCTCTCCAGTGATGACGGGCCTGTCAGATACAGATTAGTAAGAAACGCTCATGTCGAAGAAAAAAATGGTGAACAGAGCCGCCAAAGGCAGGTTATAGCTGACAATATCAAGGAATTGATAATCTATAGAACTGTTCGCAAGCCTTTTAAGGCAGCCAATATAGAATCTTCCAGCGATAAGCTTATTGAACAGATTCCTTTAAGTGAAGCAGGAACCGGTAATAGCTTGATTCACGTAAAGATGGTCATAGAAAGACACCGCAACGAAAACGAAAAAGACAGGAAGAATATTTATACAATTACTATGAATACAAGCTTCTATAAGCGCGGAAAAGAGATATTCCTACACCCATGATTAAATATATGAGAAATTCCAAAAGAGGTTCCGGATATTTAATAGTATTGGTCTTTGTATCATTACTATTGATTTTCTTTTATATTTTCGGAAGGGTAAGAAGTGGTCATCATCAACTTCAGTCTAAGGATGTCAGACGCTTTGTCGCTTCTAATCTTGGTGAGTCTGCACTTAATTGTATCATGGCGGAACTGAATGCCAACAGAGCATACAATACTCATCGTTATTATTCGGTTAAATCGCCCAAAAGATGGACTTCTCCTGTAAAAAGCCGTGATTCACTTCTCGGAAAAATGGACAACCTGACACTTACCGGTGTAAAAAACGGTATATACGGTGGATACACTGATTATGGTGAATTTAAAGCTAAGTTTGCTCAGAATTTTGGTTCCAGAGAAAATGCCAAGACAAGGGCTCTCCGGGAATCAGAAATGTATACTAGAGTTGAAATCGTTGTAAAGGTTGGCGGTGGCTGGGGCATAAGGGAAGAAACCTATAGAAAGATCAGTGCCCTTCTGGAAAGAAGATACCCCGCTGGTGAACATCTGCTGTTTGATGGAGAAATGCTTGATGTTGGCGCCCTTGGCCCCTATGATAAACGAGAAAACAAACTTATTGGCGGCAGACTATACGGCCATAACTGGATAACGTTTAATACTGCTGGTGGAGCATGCAAAGGCTCTGAAGTTGTCGATAATGAAAAGATTGAAAGCCCAGGGCTTATAAGGGCGTTGAAAGATACTGATTTACAGTTTAAAAATAAAGAAACCCATAAATTAACTAATAAGAACGATTCTGTATTTGTTTCCGATTTCGAAGACTTTGACGGTTATATTGTAGATGGTCCTCACGGGGCACATCCAATAAAACTTACCAGACTGCCAAAAGAAAGAATTAAAAGAACGGCCACTAACAACAAGACTTATGGCGTTATCATTGATTCTAAGACAAAACTTCCTGTAAGCAGTTATAAGAATCCTTATGACCCCAGTGCTAAGTATTATGACTTAGATTTTAAGGATTACAGAGTAAATGCTGTTCCAAGGGATGACGACGATACAAGAACTACGAGGGCATCTTCGAGTGAAGAAGAGTCTCTGGGCGACGAAGAAGAAGTGGTAGATAACTTGGAATCCCTGGATTCTGATGACCCTGATATTATTAAAAAGTGTTCAGGCAGAAAGATTCTTGTTTATTCTGAGGTTCCACTCAGGATATGGGGATGTCCGGATAAGAGCATAACAATATATAGTACAAAAGATATTGTTATTGCCGGTGATTTTAACCAGAATCCTAAGACCTGTCAGGTCTATAAAGACAATTATTATTCTGATTACAAGAAGACACTTAAAAATGGTAAGGATAACAATAAGATAGGGGCAATGGTAATGTCCGAAGGCCGAATTCTTATTGATGTCTCAAAACCAAGCAAGTTTATAAAAAATGAAGTTAAGCCATATTTTCTGTATTGCTTAGCCAAGAGCATGCATCCTTCAACTATTGAAATTGAAAATGAATTAATAAAAATAGTATGTCCGGTAGAACCGGAAGAAAGAGATTCAATTCGTGGAGTTTCCAGTTCTGTTGGTGAAGATGGATTGCCAGAACCAAGATTTGGCACAATGGCTTTCTTATACAATTATCCTGAAATAAACTCCAGCGGAAGCTATTATGCTAACATCGAAGACCTTCAGACGTTTTTTATGCCAGGTGGTACCGCTTTGGATCCTAAATTTGGCATAAAAGATAGTAAGGTTCGCGATGATATTATTGAATACATTAAACAAGCTGTTAGAAGTGGTGGGGATTTAACTGTTGATGAACAGGATAGAATCTTTGAAATGGCTTGGAATCAGGCAATACTTGAAGAAGAACAGGAGTTTGACCCTGGTTGCGGCGCAGCGGGACTTATTTCTGGGCTTTTTAATGAAGCTGTTAAGGATGCCAATGACGGTCTGTATGTTCCTGAAATTACTATAAATGCTACTTTGATTAGCTCTTGCCGCCGTTCTTCTGATTGGCGTATTGGGAATTCCAGCAAGAAAGTAAAAGATGAAATCGGTAATCCTGAAGAATATTTGAAGAAGCCAGGTTTTATTATTCAGAGAATCTATGGTGGTGATATCAGGATTGGTAGAGCAGAACCTGAATATTATATTGATGGTTCTAACAGTGGTAATAATATTCTAAGAAAAAGAGTCTGGGATAACACAAATCTAGCCAATAGGGATTTTAAACCATTGGAAGCTCCTGCTGTGCATAATATTTTAACATTCACAGAAGAACAGATCTCAGCAAAAGAATATAATAATTTCAAATAAAACGGGCAAAAAAAAAGGCCACACTTCTATGAGGTAGCCTTGATCAAGGAAAGGAATGATTGAAGACAACTGACGAATAAGTCGTGCAGTGTTGCCATGTATTATGCAACATCCGTGCCAAGTTTTAAAATTTTGCAAAAATATTTTGATATTATGGCCAGATGCTTGAAGTAGTGCGGATATAGACAAATAAAAATATTTTTTGGTGTGCATCGGTTGGTGCGTTATTACTAAGTGTGTACTATTTAACCATTATTTCTTTTTAAGATTTTGAATATTTTTTAAACAAACTGCCAAAAGGTGTTCAAAAATTATACAATTAATTGGCATAAAAAAAGACCGCATATTAAATGCGGTCTTTCAAAACTCTATCTTCAGTTTTCGGTTGGAAGATTGAAATTGTCTGGCAGTTGAAGTGTTGAAATTGCATGCTTGTAAATCAACTGCTTCTTTCCTTCTGATTCCAGAAGAATGACAAATGTGTCAAAATCTAAAACTGTACCTTGAATCTGGAAGCCCTTCATCAAAAAAATCTTAACGGCTTCTTTTTCTTCTTTGAGATACTGAAGAATATTGTCTTGAATATTAATTGCTGGCATTGAAATACCTCCGTTTTTATTTCTATGTGACATTGTATATAAAAAAGCAAATCTTTGCAAGTGGTCGGACTTGCTTTTTTGTTAACGATTATTTAGCCGCTGGTAGAACTTGCTTTATAATTGGTAGCAATGATTTTATTCTACTATTTAACAAATCGACCTTTTGGCTTAACCACGTTAATGGTTGTTCAAAATCTGTTGAAATATAAACCATATCCTTTTCCTGCTGCATTTTTATGGTTGTGGGCAGGTTCATATTTTTAGCATTAAGCTTGAATTGGAATAGACGTCTTGCTAATTTTTTCATGAAGGCGTCATCTTCGGTTTTACCGGTTGAGCCAATGATAAACTCATTGAGAACATCGTCTGTATAGGTATAGCTTGATTGCAATCTTGTAAATGGTTCAACAGGATTACTTATAAAACCAACTACAAGCTGTGGGATTCTTGTTTTGAATTCGTTCCAATCGATGTAGAATTCAAGCATATAGCCTTTCCTGTATGGCAATACGTTGGCAAGACTGTCTACTATTTCCTGGGTTAACTTGTTCTTTGAAAAATAGACTGCATTGCCATTTATCATACTGTAATAGTTGCCTGATATCAGTTTTATCTGACAATTATCTGGTGACATTTCCTGACTTTTTTCTTTTTTATAGCCAAACATGTTTATTATTGCCTGTTGCAATTCAGTAGCATTGTTTTTGTCTGATTCGATTCTTGTTATTGCAGTAGCTGAAGGTGCTATGAATCTGTCGATAAATATCGTTACATTGCAGTCCTTGTAGCCGTTCAGCTTAGGAACATATTCTCCTATGGCTTTGAATAATTCAGAACAGAATGAAACAGCAACCGGATATTTTATCGGAGCTGGAAGAGTTATTATATTAGAATCTGTAGAAGTCTTGTTTTCGCTGCTTTTTGGGGCAGGTTCTTCTGAAGGTGCTGCAGAAGACGGTTCTTCGGATTCTTCATCAGGTTCCAAGATTGCGTCTTCATCTTCATCCTCTTCTTCGGCTTCTGTTTCAGATGCTTCTTCTTCGTTGTCGTCTTCTTCAGCTTGATCTGCTTCTTCGGAAGATTCCTTTACAGGAGCCTCCGGTTTGTTTTGAGTTTCTTTTACGACTGCATAATGAAGCTTATAGCTATTAAGTAGAGGTTCTTTGAGAGTTTTTAATCCCTTTTGCAGGTCTGAACAGATTCTTGTGATTTCTATAGATTTTTCGTAAAGACCTTCTTCCTGGTAGAGTCTGGAAATACCAGTAAGTATATTTATTACCTTTTCTTTATCTGCTTTTTCACCTAGTAGACCATGATAATCAGCCATTGCTTCATGATATGCTTTCAAGCGGATTGTAAGATAAAGGGTTTCGTCCGGATCTTCCATTCCAGGGGCTGATTTGAAAGCTTCCTTAACGAAGGTTAAAGCATTTTCAAATTCGTTTTTGTCCAGATATACTCTTCCAAGATGAAGCAGGATTTCGCCTTGGCCCGGAACAAGATTATTTGCTTTCTGAAGGTTGGTGAGAGCGTTTTCTAAGTCGCCGTTTCTGTAATATGCCCAGCCTAGTGTGTCTAGGTAAGAAGCGTTATTGGGTTCCAGCTCATTAGCTGTTACTGCCATCTTTAATGCTTCTTGCGCATTTTTATTCTGTTCTGTGTAGAGATAAGCAAGATTGTTTAAGGTTTCTGCTGAATCAGGTCTGAGCTTAACTGCGATTTCATACTGTTCGGCAGCCTTATCTAATTGTTTTGTAGAATAATACACTGTGGCGAGGTGATTATGGGATTCATATACATTGCCACGCATTTCAATTGATTTTTGAAGTGATTCTTCTGCAAGCTGATAGTTTCTATTCTTAAAGGCTGCCCAGCCAAGACTGTCATAAAAGCCTGGATTTTCTGGAGAAAAATCTACAGCTCTTTGGCATAAATCTTGTGCTGTTTGTGTATTTACACCATATTCAGCATATAAATAACCAAGGTTGTTCAGAGCATGAGGATTCCCTGGTGACATTTCAAGAATCTTTTTGTAAACAGCTTCTTCCAACCAGAAGGGTTCCTGTTTGTTCTTTTGCTGATATTCTTCGTGAAGACCCATGTAAATGCTGAGGAGAGAGTTCTGAAGCTTCTGATTGTGCGGGTCTAGTGAAGATGCCTTTTCGTAGGAGGCTATTGCAAGGAATAAGGCTGATTCACTACCGCCTATGTATCTGAAGCACTGACCCATTACATAATAATATTGAGCAGTCTTAGGAATGATTGTTAAGGCAGCTTTGAGGTCTTCCTCTGGCTTCATTAATTGAAAATAATTGTTGGGGCGGTCTCTTAATGCGTTGAAGATAATGCCCTTAGCTATCCAATAATTGGCATTTTCTGCTAAGTCATCTTCATTGTCGAGGAGGAGTTCCTCAAATTCCTGATCTTTCTTATTTTCAGGATCTTCTGTTTTGTCTGATTGCAAGAGGAGACCAGCATAAAAGATTTCTCTGAGCTTTTCTTCCTGAGTTGGTTTCTTTTTGTCTTTGGTTGAAAAATATTTATTCCCTGCAGCTAGTAATTCTGCATGGCGTGGGGTATCTGATAGCTTTATGAGTGTGAACCAGCGGTTAATTGCATGAAACTGCGCAAGAACATCATTGTCATGTTCAAGAATGTATTTTTTTAAAAGCTGAAGATTATAGTCTGTTGGCTTGGTTTTCTCAAAATTTACTTCTTCCTGCTTGAAAAGTGGTAATGCAAAATCAAAATTGATTTCTGCACTGAGCTTTGTACATAAGCCCAAGACCAGTATTGCAATTGTGCAAAATACGGTGCGCACACGTCCCTTGAACATTTTTTGCCTCCTGAGATGCTGTTCCATCTCATATATAAGTGGCAGGGAATATACTGTTTGTCTTTTCCCTGCCAGAATTTCTATTATATTAACCGAGAGTTGTTGTCTGCTTTTGACTGCGGATTATTGCGAACTGGTCATGATAATCCTGAAGTATCTTCTGGATGCCACGCTTGATTGAAAGCAATTCATCGCTTGAAGCCCTGACTTCATGATTCTGTTTGATTTCCTGTTCAATGGCTTCTTCAATCTTTTTCACCTTAGCACTGATGAATGGCAGATATCTGTTGACAAATTCTTCCTGCTTCGGGAATGGAAGTGATTTCCAATATTCATTGTAAACAGTTCTTATTAGATAGAGACCCATAGTGTTGTTCTTCAGGTAGTCAAACAACTGAATAAGGGTTCTGCCGATTGGCTGCGGCTTATCCTGCTGATACCACAATTCATACTGAACAAGTTCTGAATTGTATTCAATACCGTGTTTGCCGTGAACATTGTCAGCCATGAGTTCATAGCGAAGCAGCAAATAAACCATGTAATGTTCTTCAAGCTTCTTGGCTGGAATCAGACTGTAGCTGGACCAGAGAATCGGGTAGGCGTCATTGTTGAGAATAGCATGGCAGTTAATCTTGGCGTTATTCTTTCTATAGAGATTATGCCACTGTGCGATAGAACTCAGATTGTATGGGGCGATACCATGCAGAGTCTGAAGAAGACTGATTTCGTAAGGATTTCTTGTTGGAGCAACAGAAACACCTATGTCACCCTTGCGCAGGCTTTCCTTGATTTCTTCTGTGAGCTTGCTGTTTTCATCAGAAATACCAAGGGTTACTATGTTCATGCGCTGTGGCTGATTGTTGCCACGGTCATTGAGAGTAACCAACGGAGTAGACTGATTCATGAGGCTTTCTACAAGACTCTTCTTGTAGCCCTTCTTTACCGAATCCTTCCAATGGATGAAATCTTCGATACCGCCGAATAATCTGCGCTGAATTGAATCACGGCAGTATTTTACGATATCTTCTTCAAGAGTATTGGTTTCATGGGTTGTATATTTGTCCCAGTTTTCCTTGAGATTTAACTTAATAAGGAAATTTCCTTCGATGTCATTGTTGGACAAATCGCCAAGCAGATATTTGTAGAAAGGTTCGATATCTCTTTCTTCAAAGATATATGTTCTGATGAATTTCTGAACCTTTGAATACGGCTTAATCTTTTCTAGGCAACGTTCATACTGGCGTTCAAGGTTACCATCCTTGGAAATCTGAATAAGTCTGTTGTTAAATACTTCAACTTTTTTGCGGATATTCTGGGCTTGAACATTCAAATACTTCAGGAAGTCTTCAACACAATTCATACAGAACATTTCATATTCCATGTCAATTGCTTCTCTGGTTTCTTTGAGCAATTTGTCGCGGAATTCACCAAGCTTGGTTTTCCTGAAAACATCTGCTATTTTGCTCTTAAGGCCCATGAAGCCGCTAAGTTCATCTTTTAGCTGAATAGCAACTTCTGTATATTCGCGTTTTTCCTTATCAAGCTTTGCTTTGATTTCCTGAGATTTGCGAACAAGCTGATCCTTGGGATATCTGATAAGGTATTTTTCAAAAGCTATTAAGAAATCTATTGAAACCTGAGCGCCAAGGTCTGGATCGTTTATGATTTCAATAACCTTGTCTCTAAGATGTTCGCCAGCTTTCTTTGCGGCTTCTTCAAATTTTATGCGAACCTGAGCTCTGATATCGTCTTTCTTAACTCTGTCAGAGTCAGTTTCCTGAATCTGTCTTAATATGAATGCAGAACCAGATTCATTTTCCTTCTGCTTGTTTGAAACTTTAACGGTATGGAAACGAGGATTATCCCAGTATTCCTTGCGCTTGATAATATCTTTGCTGAGTGCAAGCAAACCTTCCGGAGTTAAATCCAATACGCTTGGATTGTTTTCTGCAAATTCCTGAACCATGGCGTCAAGAAGGATTCTGTCCTTAGATAGCTTGAGCCAGTAGTTTACGTCCATTGAAAGCTTGTAGGTATAAAGCTCTCTGATTATATCTAATGGATAGTAGAAACTCTTGAAACCTGCGGAACTGAAGCACTTCAACTGCTTGCCTTCCAGGTCTGAACTGAATTGGCCAAGAATCTGGGAGGCATTGTCAAGCATTGAATTCTGTGCCTGACGAAGCTGAGTTGCAAGCTTTGTGAAAATCAGTTCAGAAGCTATTGCATAATAGGTCTGAATATCATCCATATTGCTAGTACCAAGCAAATAGCACTGATCAAATGGAGGTTCCTCTGCAACAGTACCGAAGGTGGTTGTGTCATTGCTCTTGCCAATTGGACCATAATTAACCATGAATTTGTTGCGGCGGTCCTGGGCAATGATGTCTTTGGCAGACTGAGTCGGCGGGAATTTTTCTTTGTTCATAAAGTAATAGGTTTCTGCTAATGAAGCGTAACCATTACCTTCAATTCTACCTGTGGAGTTTACATTTGGGTCTATGGCAATCTGGGTGAATGCTTCAGGAGTGAGTTCAATGCCTATGATTGATGGCTTGCCTTTACCACCAGAAAGCTGATAATAAGCCATCTTGAGCAAATAGGCCATATCCATGAACATACCAGCACCGGAACCACCACACATTGAACCAACTACATAGAATTCAGGAGTAAGAATCTGGCCCTGCTTGTTGGTTAACGGAACAATGATGTCTTCTTGGTTTACATTACCACGGGCCATGATTTTGCTAATCTTGCTCTTCAGCAACATGAAAATCTTCTGGACATCTACAAAAACGCCAAAACGGCCTGTAAATCTAAATTGGTGAGCACCTTGACTTATCTGGCCAATATGGGTTTTTAACTTCTGAGGAAACCATTCGTAAAGATAACCATAAGTGTCTGTATCCAGATTGTTGGTTATCTGACCTGCATTTTGAATGTTAATCTGATGATATTCGCTTTCACTAAGCTTTACTGCAGATTTTTCCTCTTCTTTCTCTGGCTGGTTTGCATCAAAAATGTCTGTGTCGATGCATAACAAATCTATGAAATCAGGAAGAGAGGTTTCTGTTTGTCCAGATTGTTCGTAGGCCCTTCTTATCTGTGGACTTGTCAAAAAGGTTTCCTTGAAATTCATCAGGGCTTTTTTGCCTGTTCCACCAAGACCAACGATTAATGCTGGATTTAATGCTATTCTGTTTTCGTAGTTGACACTCATTGTAAATGCTCCCAAATTAGACTAGTCAATGATTCAGTATAGCAACTTTATTATCTATAATCAATTTTTATTATTAAGGTGCAGTTTTTTTATTATTGCTAAAAACTTAAAACGGAATATTTGTCTTTTGATGTTTGTTGGTGTAAACTAAAAAAAACTTTACGTTAAATGAAAGTAAAATACTACTACATGGAGTGATAGTATGAAATTGAGAATGTTATTGGTTGTCGCTTTGTTTGTGACTATTTTTGCCGCTTCTGCACAGGCTGCTCCTCTTACAGTCGGTCTTGTTCTTTCTACTGGCGGTTTGCATGACGAATCATTCAATGATGCTGCTTATGAAGGCGCTATGATTCTTCGTAAGGAAGGCTGCATTGTTGAAGTTGTAGATCCAGGTTCTATCAGTGGTATTGAACCAGCTCTCAGATTCTTCTGCAGAAGAAAGCTTGACATGGTTTGTGCTGTTGGCGTTTTCGCTAATGAAGCTGTTAGACATATTTCTAATGAATTCCCGGATACTAAGATCGTTCTTATCGACTCTGTTGTTTCTGCTCAGAATGTTCTTTCTGTTCTTTTCGATGAAGAACAGGGTTCTTTCTTCGCAGGTGCTTTTGCTGCACTCGTAAGCAAGACAGGTTGTGTTGGCTTCATGGGTGGTATGGACTCTCCAGTAATTGCTGGCTTCGAAAGAGGATTCAAGAACGGTGCTGCATTTGTTAATTCAGATGTAAAATTTGTTTCTAAGTATCTTGGTAATACTCCAGAAGCTTTTGACTCTGTAGAAAAAGCAGAAGAAGTAGGTGTTGAACTGAATCAGGCCGGTGCTGATATTATTTATCATGCTGCTGGTAAGAGTGGTATTGGTCTCATCAATGCTGCACGTCGTGGTAACTTCTGTGTTATCGGTGTTGACTCTGACCAGAGCAAGACTGCACCAGGCAAGGTTGCTGCCAGTCTCGTAAAGAGAATTGATATTGCTCTTGTTAAGGCTGCTGAAGTTGTTAAAAAAGGTAGCTTTAATGGTGGCGTCTGGACTCTTGGACTTCAGGACCATGGTATTGAACTTGCTTATTCTAGATTCAACCGTGACCTCATCACTCATGAAGTTAGCTTGAAGCTTGACGAAATCGAAGATTTCCTTATCAACAAAGAAAACGATAAGTAATTAATTTTTGATTTTTTCAAAATAAAGCAAACCCGCAAGTGAATGTACAAAAAAATAGTGTACAGACTCTTGCGGGTTTGCCTTTTTATGAATATAATAGTATAAAATAAGCCGCTTTATAAGATGCGTGTTAAAAGTAAGCTTTCATAAGAAAAAGCAGGAGGTCTCATTATGATGACTATGACTTACAACAAACGCCAGGGATTATCTATCCTTTTGGTGCTCTCAATGGTATTCACTATGTGGATGACCGTTTCTCCAATGAACCAGGCTAATGCCGGCATTCTTAGTGCTGTTGGCAGCATTGCTAGAACTTTGTTCGTAAATGTTGGTGGTTTGGCAGCTGGTGCTATGGGTGCTGTTGTAGGTGCTGCAGTCGGTGGTGGTCCTCTTGGTATGGCAATCGGTGGTGTTGCTGGTTTCTGCGTTGGCAAAAAGCTTCTCAATTGGTGTACTTCAAGTGTTGCTAATGTTGCAACAGTTGCTGGTGCCGTAGCTGGTGGTTGTCTCTGCGCTGGTATGGGGTTCCCAATGCTTGCTATCGGTATTATCGGTGGTGGCGTTGTTTCCAGATTGCTTGTTAAAGGCGTTGGCGCACTTATCGATAGAATTACCAATGGTAAGACTATAACAGTAAGTAAGAGTGATGTTGACGAAGCCGCTGCTAAGGAAGAAAGCGATGCAGTTGCTGCTTTTATCAATGGCCTTCAGGATGATGATACTACTGTAACTACTACCGTTAAGAAAGAAACTCCAAAGGTTGAAGAAAAGAATACTTCTTCTGATGTAAAGGATTCTCAGGCTGCTTATAATGCTTATACTGCTGCATATCAGAAATATGTAGACTGCGCTCAGAAGGGTGATGCCGAAGGCGCTAAGGCTGCTATGGAAGAATACCGCACTAACATTAACCTTTATCAGGCTCTTTTGAAAGCTGGCTTATAATTAATTAAACAAAAATGGCGGTTCGCGATTAGCGAACCGCTTTTTTTTGCTCATTTTATGGTAGAGATTAATGATGGAAACCAGTTTTTCCCTCTACAAACCATTTGTCATCTTCGTGAAACAAAAAGGTTTCTTTGCCCAGGACCATAATTGTATATCTGACACCACAGCCTCCAACCTTTGTTGAAGCTGCTCTGCATTCTCTTTTTATTCTATCAATTTCGTATACATGACCATCTTCCCAGGTTATAGACAGTGGCTTTATGTGCCCATATTTATCATTCATTACAGTTACATCTACATAAATTTTTATTCTTTCCATTATCTGAATACTCCAGTGGGCATTGTTATCTCAGGTCTGCTTTTGGGCAAAGTGCTAGGAAAAAGTAATATGGCGTTTTTTATAGCTCCCTTGCCAAATCTGTGCCTGATTTCTTCTATTGTGAGGTCTAGTCTTTCCCGCTTCCTGATTGCTTCATAGTCCGTAAAAAGGTCATATTGCACCTCCTGGGCTTCCTCTATGAGGTCTATTGCTCTCAAGGTTACTGATCTTATGGGAAACTCCCATGCATAGCTTTGCTGAAAAAGCATAAAAGCTGTTTTTACGATATTGCTGGAGCTTTGTGTGGGTGATGGAAGCTTGCACTGCCATTCCTGACAGCAGAGCTGATTGTTGCGTATAACAATAGATACACCGCAGGCTTTCTTTTTGTGTTTACGCAGTCTGGTGCCAATATCCTGAACCAGGTCTATCATTACGGCCCAGACTTCTGAGTCTGTTTCTAGGTCTTGAATAGTAGTAATTCCATGACCAATGCTTTTTATGGGAAAGACATAATCTGTTCTATGAACAACAGAACAATCCGACCCGTTGGCAAAAGCAATGAGGGCCAACCCGTTTTTGCCAAGCCGCCTTTGAATTAATTCTTTAGGAGCGTTTGCCAGGTCACCGATAGTGGAAATACCGAATCTGTTTAAGACTCTGGTAGTGGCTCTACCAACTCCAAGAAGGTCTGAAGCTGGTAACCCCCATATTTTCTCCTTGAATGAATCTTTGTCTATGCAGGTTACTGCGTCTGGTTTCTTTAAATCGCTGCCAAGCTTTGCAAATATCTTATTAAAGCTGACTCCAACGGAAATTGTCAGACCAAGCTCAAATTTTATTGTCCGTCTTATTTTGTGGGCTATTTGAAGCCCTGTGCCAAAGGCTTTCTGGCTGCCAGTGATGTCTAGGAAGCATTCATCCATTCCGTAGGGTTCTATCTGGTTGGTATAGCGGCTGTATATTTCTCGGGCAAGTTTTGAGAACTTTATATATTGCTCGTAGTGTGGTTCTACGATTACTACTTTGTTGAATTTCTGTTTGGCTTGCCATATAGCGTCTCCTGTTGCAATGCCCACTGCTTTTGCCTTGTAATTTTTGGCTAATACAATGCCATGGCGGTTTTCTACAGACCCGGCAACAGCAACTGCTTTGTCTTTTAGACTAGGGTCCAGCATGCATTCTACGCTTGCAAAAAAGTTATTCATGTCGCAATGCAGTATAGTTCTTTCCATAAACTGTTTCTCTTGACATAATGAGAAGTTCTGATTATATTAATAGGAAGTTAAACTTCCCATGTTTAAATGATAAGAAGTTTAACTTCTAAAGTCAAGCAAAAATGAGAAGTTTAACTTCTATCTTGGCGGCTTGTTAAAAAATGTATTGCAATACGGCTGTTGGCTCGGTTGGCGTTGTAATTGTGCATTGTGAATTTATTAGGAAGGTTGATAATAATGACTTTTGGTGAAAAAGTCCGGGCAGCACGGACAAAACTCAAGCTAACACAAGATGTGTTGGCTGAAAGAGTAGGGGTTTCCAGAAGAGTAATAACCTCTTACGAAACAGATAAATCACGTCCCCGTGGCACTGCAGGCTATCAGCGGCTAGCAGATGCTCTTGAAGTGAACATAAATTATTTGCTTCAGGAAGAAGAAGCTTTTATTGCTGAAGCAGAAGAACAATTCGGCTATCGTGGCAAGAAAGGCGCAGAAAAGCTTCTTTCAGAAGTAACAGGTCTATTTGCTGGCGGTGATATGGCCGAAGAAGACATGGATGAGCTCATGCTTGCTATTCAGGAAGCCTATATTCTTGCCAAAAAACGCAATAAAAAATACGCTAAGACTAACAAAGATATACGCTAATAAAGCTAATGACAGCTTTTAGCTGCTAGCTATTGGCTATTTGCTAGAGCAATGATTTTTCCCGGCCAAAAGTAACGTCTAACAGCCATAAGCTTATTAGAACATACTTTTAATTCGGTCTATAAATATAACTATGAATATTTTCTCCAAAGTTAAACAGATACTAAATCGTTATCACACTACTAATGCTGATAAATTAGCTGAAGAACTCGGTATTATCGTTTTGCCACGTCCTTTTAAACGCCAGAAGGGTGTTTATAAAATAATCGAGCGTAACCGTTTTATATTCATAAAAGAAGACCTGCATCCGGTGATGCATAATATTGTGCTTTTGCATGAAATAGGCCATGACGTGCTTCATAGAAAAGAAGCGCTGCTTGCCGGCGGTTTTAAGGAATTTAACCTCTTTGATATGGCTAATAATCGTATGGAATACGAAGCAAATATGTTTGCTGCCCTGATTTCACTGCCAGATGAAGAAATTATTGATTATATAACTCAAGGCTATGATGTAGCTCAGATTGCCGCTCTTATGAACTCTGATATAAACCTTGTGGCATTGAAGGTGGCTGACTTGAATAACCGTGGCACCAATTTCATAAAACCAGCTCACAGAAACGATTTCCTGAAATAACTCAATCCTCGTAATGGCCTTTACAAGCTATTATCAATAAATTACCGGAACTGTCTATGTCATATATTAGTCGGTTTTTTTCATCAATGCGACGACTCCAGACATTTCTGTATTTTAATAATTCTGGTTTTTCAATACCCTCATTAAGACCGTTTCTCTCAATGTCTTTTATTAATTCATTTATTCTTTTTAAAGTCTTTTTATCTATTGTTTGCCAATAGATATAATCATCCCAGGCTCTATCGGACCATAGTTTCTGCATTGGTTAGTCCTCTATTAGTTCATGGGGAGTGCCATTGCCGGATCTTAGTTGTTCTATTGATTTGTCTAAATTATATAAATATTCAGCATTTCTAGCTGCCTTAGATATTCTATTCCATTCATCCAGACTTAGCATTACTACGTTTTTTTCGTTTTTTCTTGTAATTATGACTATTTCTTCATCGTCGGACACTTTGTCGCAATAATTTTTAAAATTTTCTCTGATGGTTGAATAGTTAACGGCAATCATATTAACTTAATTCTTGTAAATTTATCTAAAATAAAAACTCCCCCACAATGTGAGGGAGTCTTTTTATTGCTTATTATCTGAGACTTACAGTGATTTTCTTGGTTTCTTTGAGTTCTTTTTGGAATTCTTCAGTAATAGCACCCTTAGTAAGGTTTACATATGAGCCTTCTGGTAATTCCTTGAGGAAGTCGTAGTTAGTAATTCCTTCAACCTTGGTGAGTGTGAGTCTTTCAAGCTTTGGACAATTCTTTACAAGGCTTTCTGCATTAGCAACCTTGGTATCTGTGATAACAAGATTCTTGGCGTTAGCAGCTACCAAAGTTGAAAGGTCGAATGGCTTTTCATCTTTATTATTAATCTTGTATAATTCTATTCTTTCTACTGCAGGACCAAGCTTGGCCAGGTCTTTAATCTGAACTTCAGAATACTGAACTTCTTTAAGTTTTGGCATGTTAGCCATGAAAGAAGTATCAATAGCGGTTTCTGGTGAGTTGCAATCTTTTACAGTTAAAATCTTGAGGTCTTCAAGATTTGTTAAATTGCTGAGACCTTCCCAGTTGATAACATTCTTGGTGGACCATATTTTCAATTTCTTAAGAGACTGAGCTTTGCCCATTTTGTTACCGTCAAGGTCCATGCTGTTGTGAGCCCAATACATAATGCTTTCAAGGCTTTTGCAGTTTTCAAGGGTTTCATAGTCTTCTAATTTTTCAGCTAGGAATTCAATGTTCTTAACATTGGGTAAATCCTTCATGAAAGCCAAAGATTTCATTTCTGTGAGACCGGCCTTGATGTCTTCAAGAGACTTGATTTCAGAAAGGTGATCATAATTCAATTCTGCATCTTTATTTGGTTTAGTTGCATATATGTTGATTTTTTTCAGACTTGACATTGTAGCAAGGTGAGCAAAATCGTCAATATTGCAGCCGTAGAGGCTTAATTCTTTAACATTAGTAAGGGTTCCAAGTGGTTTAATGGTGTTGCTGAGGATGTTGCAAGAATAGAAGGTTACTGTGGTAAGACCAGTGCAACTGGAAATAGGAGAAAGGTCCTGAACCTTAGCGCCGGAAATATAAACCTTAGTGAGTTTGCTGTTATCTTTTAAAGCGCTGATGTCTAATGGTTCAAACTTAGAATCATAAGTGATTGATATTTCTTCAAGATTTGGAAGATTTTTGATAAATTCCAGGTTGCCAACTTCAACACCATTCAAAACGATAGTCTTTACGCCGGAGAAAGCTTCTAAAGCTTTGAGTGCTTCTTCTTTTGATATTTTATTAAGACTTAAAGAGGTCTTGGCTATTTCGCCACTTTTGGCTTCAAAATCTGCCTTGGCTTTGGCAAGAACAGCTTCAGAGCAGTCTTCATTGATTGTAATATAGGTTTTGCTAATGTTCATTGATGGATTAGCGTTTACAGATGAAGCACCAGCAATGATTGATGCGGCTACAAATGCTACGGTTGAGAGTTTTTTGAAATTCATCATATACCTCTGTATTAGAAAATTTAATGAACGCAATTTATACTTATTTGTTTTTTTTGTCAACAAACTTACAATACTAAAACAACAAAGCCCCTTGAATTGCTTCAAGAGGCTTTATTGCTAGATTACAACATCACGGCCAAATCTTGTCCATCATTCTTGGGAATGGGATTGTTTCTCTTACGTGAGTCAAGCCACAGAGCCAAGAAACTGTGCGTTCGATACCGAGACCGAAGCCAGAGTGTGGAACAGAACCGTAACGGCGGATATCAAGATACCATTTGAATGGTTCAAGGCTCATGCCCTGCTTTTCAATCTTCTTGGTAAGAACATCGATATCTGCTTCACGTTCGCTGGCGCCGATGATTTCGCCGTAGCCTTCAGGAGCGATCATGTCGAAGCACAATACGCGGCCCTTGTGTTCTGGGTCTTCCTTCATGTAGAAGGCCTTAACTTCGCTTGGATAGCGGTGGATCATAACTGGCTTGTCATGGTTGATACCAATGCAGGTTTCGTCTGCTGCGCCAAGGTCATCGCCAACGCCGCCCTTGAGGATATCTTCAGCGAGTTTGCGCTTTTCTTCGTCATCAGAAGCAGCATATTCTGCTTTCTTCTTAGCGAGGAATTCACAGGCTTCGTCATAAGACATTCTATAGAATGGAGCTTTGATTTTCTTAAGCTTTTCAATATCGCGTTCAAGAGTCTTGAGTTCTTCTTCGCAGTTTGCTACTACGTGCTGAACAACGCTTTCAACAAACTGTTCTGCAAGTTCCATATCTTCTGCGAGTTCCATGTAAGCAACTTCTGGTTCTACCATCCAGAATTCAGTGAGATGGCGGCGGGTTTTGCTCTTTTCGGCTCTGAAGGTTGGACCGAAGCAGTAAACCTTACCAAAAGACATTGCTGCGGCTTCCATATAAAGCTGACCGCTCTGAGAGAGGTAAGCCTTCTGGTCGAAATATGTGGTTTCGAACAGGTTAGTGGTGCCTTCAGCTGCGTTTGGAGTGAAGATTGGAGCATCAACATTGATGAATCCGCGTTCATTGAAGAAATTGCGGATAGCCATGGTAATGTGATGGCGGATGCGAAGAATAGCATGCTGTCTCTTAGAGCGGAGCCACAGGTGTCTGTTTTCCATAAGGAAAGCAACGCCGTGTTCCTTTGGAGTGATTGGGTAATCAACACTCTGAGAAACGATCTTGATATCGCTCAGTTCGAGTTCATAACCACCAACCTGGCGGTCATCCTTCTTTACCTTACCTGTTGCAATAACAGAGGTTTCCTGATTGATTTCTTCACAAATCTTGGCGATTTCAGCAGAAAGACCTGGCAGGAATGCAACACACTGGCACATTGCGCTACCATCTCTTACGATGATGAAGTGAAGCTTCTTAGAACTGCGCTTGTTATAGCACCAGCCTGCGATAGTTACTTCTTCGCCAACGTGATTCTTGAAATCAGCTATTGGTGTGTACTCTTTCATAGAATATCCTTTATTTACAGAGCTTTAAGCTTGTTCAGCCCAAACTCCGGTTTGTTACTAGAGCAAGAATGTCACAATATAATATTAGCTTATAAAGTGACCAAAGAAGTATAGTACTCTAGCGATTTTTTTTCAACTACTTTGTAAAAAATAGTCGGAAGGAAGCTGGAAGCTAGAAGCTTGAAGCTTGAAGCAGGGCATTATTAAATACGAAGCGAGTATAACGTCTGTTGCAATAGGCTTTTGGCTATTAGCTATTGGCTGCTGGCCGAGAACAAGCAGGCCGCTTGAAGCTGGAAGCCAAACATTCAATTACATCTGACGCAAAGCGGCAGTTTTTCACGCCCGCGAGGCTTGACATAATGCTTTACTTGCCTTATTATTTGCCACGATAACAGTATTGCCAAAACTGATGAAATACAAATAATACTGTTAGAAAGGTAACTTATAAATTGAACGAACTTGTTGAAAAAATAAAGTATGCTTTATGCCTGCTTGGCGTATTTTTGATTACTGCTGGGATATATTCATATGTTAAATATAATGAAAAACCAGTTAAATTTGAAACCTTAAAGGTAAGTGAAATTAAAAACGGCATGATGGTTGAAGGACAGGTAAACCTCAACTTTGGTATCTATGAAGAAAAAGCAAGTAGCCGTTATGGTATTATTACTTCAAAAAAATATTATTACATTATTCCTATAGAAGATAAATATATGGGTATTTCAGTAGATGCTAATTCTAAAAGATACCCAATTTTTACTGCCCAGACCAAGAAGACCTATGAACATATTAAAAATAACGGTGCTCAACCAACTCCAATACGCATAAAGGGCACTATTCAAGCTATGAAGACGAAAGAAGTTGGATTTTTGGGAGAAGCAATTACTAAAATTAAGCTTACCGAAGAAGACGCCGGTAAAGTTATTGTTCCTTATTATATTGTTTGTGATGCATTCTCTGACTATTTAACAAAATTTATTATCGGTGTTATTTGCTTGATTCTAGGTATTGTTTTGGTTATAAAGACCAGGAACTCTTAATATGAAGAATAAAAAGATAGAGTCTGCTGTTCAGCAGAAGCTATTTGAACTTCAGGACCTTAAATATCGTAGTTTTCATGCAAAGCTGATGCCTACTGTCAGCTTTGATCGAATCATTGGAATAAGAGTTCCTGTATTGCGTAAATTTGCTAAAGAATTTGCAAAGACCGAAGACGCAAAAGAGTATTTAAATATACTTCCACATAAATATTACGAAGAATACAATCTTCACGGTTTTGTCATTGAAAGCTGCAAGGATTTTGATGAGACAATAAGATTGCTTGATGAATTTCTTCCCTACGTTGATAATTGGGCTACATGCGATAGCGTTTCTCCAAAAGTTTTGAAAAAGAATCTGCCGGCTTTGCAGAATAAAATCGTGGAATGGATGGCTTCTAAGCATTGCTGGACCGTTCGCTACGGTATCGAAATGCTGATGAATTTCTTTTTGGATGAGCACTTTGATAAGGCTTTCCCCAAAATGGTGGCCAAGATAAAATCTGACGAATACTATGTGAAGATGATGGTGGCATGGTATTTTGCAACCGCTTTGGCTAAGCAGCCGGATGCAATAATGCCATATTTCGAAAATAAAATACTGGAGCCATGGACACACAATAAGGCAATTCAGAAATGCATTGAGAGCTTCCGAATATCTGATGAAACTAAAAAATACCTGAAAACTTTGAAGTATGATAAAAGCATGGCGAAGTAAACTAGGAAAACTAACATGAATAATCTGTTAGATAAATTAGCTACCGAGCATAGTCTTGATTTGAATGAATATGAGCAGCTTGTAAAGAGTTTTTGCCCGGAGTTGGCCGACTGTGCTTCGCAAAAAGCTGTAGACCAAAGAAAGCTTTGCTATGGTAATTCAGTATTTATACGTGGATTGATAGAAATCAGCAATATCTGCAAAAATGACTGCTTATACTGCGGCATTAGGCGTAGTAATAAAACCTGCGAACGTTACAGACTAACTTCTGAGGAAATTCTAGAATGTTGCAAAAACGGCTATGAGCTTGGTTTCAGAACCTTTGTTCTACAGGGTGGCGAGGATTCGTATTTTAGCAATGAAATTCTATGTCAGCTAATTACAGAAATAAAGCAGGATTACCCTGATTGTGCAGTAACTTTATCTCTTGGGGAAAGAACCATCGAAAGCTATTCCCTGTTGAAGAATGCTGGTGCTGACCGCTATCTTTTGCGTCATGAAACTGCTGATAAAGAACACTACCAGAAGCTTCATCCATCTGATATGTCTTTTGATAACCGAATGTTATGTCTTCAGAATTTGAAGAAGCTCGGGTATCAGACGGGTTGCGGGTTTATGGTTGATTCTCCGTTTCAGACAGCATCAACTATTGCAAAGGATCTGAAATTTATAGAAGAATTCAGGCCGGCTATGTGCGGGATAGGTCCATTTATACCAGCCGCTAACACTCCATTTGCAGATAAGACAGCCGGCTCTGTTGATTTTACTTGTTACCTTCTTTCCATAATAAGATTGATACACCCGTCTATTTTGCTTCCTGCAACGACAGCTCTGGGAACCTTAGATCCACAGGGCAGGGAAAAAGGTATTCTTGCCGGGGCAAACGTTATTATGCCAAACTTGTCTCCGGCAAAGTCTCGTGGTAAATATGAAATATACAATGGAAAAGTATATAATAATGATTTGGCCGATGATTTAGAACAACTGAAAGCAAATATGAGGGCTATTGGCTATGAAATAGTAAATGGCCGTGGAGATGCTGTTTAGCTGTGTTAAAGAAAGCAGATAATGGAGAAAGCAGATTATTATGAGTCTTATCAGAAAAACTTTTGAAGGCAATGCCACTGGGATTTCAGAGGCTTGCAACTTTGCGAAAGAAACGCTGAGCAGCTACAAAATTAATAAAAAGGCAATTGTCAGAGCTGATTTAAGTCTTGAAGAATCTGCTTTGAAACTGATTGAATCTGCTAAAAAAGAAGTTAAGATAGAGGTTGCTGTTAGAAAGACCTTTTTCGAATATAGACTTGAATTATCTGTTCCCGGTGAAGAAATTAGCTTTTATGACAGTTCTCTGATTGGCGAAAGCAATAAATCTGAATTAGACCAATATACAGAATCGGCTCTACGAAATGTTCTTATCGGTGCTTTGGGCGATACATTGAGCTACATGCATAAAGACGGCTATAATAAGGTTCAGATTAAGGTTCAGAAGATTGAACGTTCACTGCTGTTTGCTGCTGTTATGGCTATGATATTAGCCCTTATAACAGGATTATTGTTTAAGAATCTAGCATCTCATGAAATACAGCAGATGGTTTGTGATAATGCCTTGAGTCCATTAACAACAATGTTTATGAATGCTTTAAAGATGCTTGTTGTGCCTGTTGTTTTCTTTTCTATTATAACCAGTGTGTCGCAATTTTCTAATTTTTCAGAGTTTGGTAAAATAGGTGGTAGGATTATAGGACTTTATGCGATTACAACCATTATTGCGTCTATTATTGCCATATTGGTTTTTAATCTGATAAATCCAGGCGAATTTGGTTCTTGTAAGCAAACATTTGAAAACACTAATACATCAATCGAGTCAAGCAGAGTAAAATCTATTGATGATTTTTCAATCATGAAAACTATTGTCAATATTGTTCCTGATAATATTGTTAAACCATATGCCGAGTCTAATACTCTTCAAATCATATTTATAGCTGTTTTATTAGGGGCAGCTGTTAGTATGATTGGGGAATACTCTTCTTCTATTAAAAACCTGCTAGACGGGTGTAATTTGTTGTTTAGTAATGCTACAAAATTGGTAATAAAAACAATGCCAATCGCTATTTTTACCTCTATTACCGATCTTATAATAAAAACCAACTTAGATACCGTATTACAGATAGGTGGTTATTTCATTGCATTTATTGTTGCTTTAACCATGATGGTATTGTTTTACTCATTCATGCTGGGTTTTATTGTAAAACTCAATATCATTGTTTTTTTTAAGAAGTTTGCTGATGTAATGATAAAGGCGTTTTCATTTGGTTCCAGCAGTGCATGTATTCCTGATACTATATTGTGTTGCAAGAAGTTAGGGGTTTCTGAAAAAATATCTGCTTTCTCTATTCCGATGGGTTCAACTATCAATATGAATGGAACCTGTATTCATTTGGTTTTGGCTACTCTTTTCTTAGGAAAGCTATGTGGCTTTACATTCGTTAGCAGTAATTATGTAATAATTGTATTTTCTGCGTTAATTATGTCTATCGGTTGTCCTGCTATTCCTGGAGCCTCTCTTGTATGTCTTTCTGTTATGATGATGCAGTTTGGTATTCCTACTGGTGCTATTGCCTTATTTATGGGTATAGATTCTGTTCTTAATATGTTCAGAACGCTTTTTAATGTTATAGGTGATGCTGTATCCACAATTATAGTAGCCAAACGTGAAAAACTTCTGGACGAAGATATTTATTATTCTGATAGTGCTGAATAACTTAGATAGTGCTATTTCATATCAATTCTAGCCGAAAATAGCATCAAGTTTATATCATACGGTTTCTAGTCATATGGTTCTATTCATATGTTTTGGAAATTAAGTTTACAAAGAAACTCGCAAGTGATATAATTCACAAAGTAGTAAATTAAATCTAACGGGAAAGTAACTACTGACCCAGAAGAGGTAAATAATATGGCTATTTTTGCCCCAAAATCTTTGCGCGCTGAAGAATTTATCAACGACGAAGAAATCAAGGCTACTCTTGCTTATGCAGAGGCCAACAAAAACAACGTTGAGCTTATCAATGAGATACTTGAAAAAGCTCGCCCACAGAAAACAGCAACAGGCCACGTATGTGCTGGTCTTACTCATCGTGAAGCCTCTGTTTTACTAGCCTGTGAAATTCCTGAAGTAATTGAAAAGATTTATAAGATTGCAGAAGAAATCAAGCTTGCTTTCTATGGCAACCGAATTGTAATCTTTGCCCCTCTGTATCTTTCTAATTACTGTGTAAATGGTTGTGTTTACTGTCCGTATCATTTCAAGAACAAGCATATTTGCAGAAAGAAACTTACTCAGGAAGAAGTAAAGGCTGAAGTAATCGCCCTTCAGGATATGGGCCACAAACGCCTAGCTATTGAATCCGGTGAAGACCCTGTTAATAATCCGATTGAATACATTCTTGACTGTATTAAGACAATTTACAGTGTTCATCATAAGAATGGCGATATCCGCAGAGTTAATGTAAATATTGCCGCTACAACTGTTGAAAACTATCGTAAACTCAAGGAAGCTGGCATTGGCACTTATATTCTTTTCCAGGAAACCTATCATAAGGAAAGCTACGAAAAGCTTCACCCAACGGGACCAAAGCACAACTATGCATACCATACTGAAGCAATGGACCGTGCAATGGAAGGTGGCATCGACGATGTTGGATTAGGAGTTCTATTCGGTCTTGAACTTTATAAATACGAATTTGTAGGTTTGCTGATGCATGCCGAACATCTTGAAGCTGTTCATGGCGTAGGTCCGCACACTATAAGTGTTCCACGCATCAAACATGCTGATGATATTGATCCGAATGCTTTTGATAACTCAATCTCCGATGAAATATTTGCGAAGATTACAGCCTGTATCAGACTTGCCGTTCCTTATACCGGAATGATTATTTCTACCCGTGAAACCGAACAGGTTCGCTCAAAGCTTCTGAGATTGGGTGTTTCTCAGGTCAGCGGTGGCTCCAGAACCTCAGTTGGAGGTTATGCAGGCTATTCTGCTGAAGAACGACCTCATGATACGGAACAGTTTGACGTTTCTGACCAGCGTTCTCTTGATGAAGTTGTTCGTTGGTTGATGGAAAACGGTCATATTCCTTCTTTCTGCACAGCCTGCTATAGAGAAGGCAGAACTGGTGACAGATTCATGAGTCTTTGCAAGAGCGGCCAGATATTGAATTGCTGCCACCCGAATGCTTTAATGACACTTTCCGAATATCTTGAAGACTATGCTTCAGAAAAAACAAAAGAAGTAGGTTACAAGATGGTTGAAGAAGAATTGAAGAAGATTCCTCATGCAAAGGTTAGAGGAATTGCTACTGATAATATTCAGGCAATCAGAAACTCTAATCGCAGAGATTTCAGATTCTAAGGAGCTTTCCAAATGGGTTTAAATGAATTAGCCAGTGGCGAACGTATTCATATAGCCTTTTTTGGAATGCGGAACGCAGGTAAATCCAGTGTCGTAAATGCATTAACCGGATTGGATTTATCTGTTGTCTCCGATGTGAAAGGGACTACCACAGACCCTGTTAAGCGTTCGATGGAACTGCTTCCTCTTGGGCCTGTGGTAATCATCGATACTCCCGGTCTTGACGATGAAGGGGAACTTGGGTTGAAGCGTGTCGAAAAGACAAAACAGATTGTTGCTCAGACCGATATTGCTGTCTTAGTAGTAGACGCAACTATTGGCTTGAGCGATTTCGATAAGGATTTGCTTTCAAGCTTTGAAGCCCGTAAGCTTCCATGTGTGATAGCTTATAACAAAACTGATCTTCTGCCTGAGATTCCAACTATAGTTGCAAATGGAACAACACCTGCTGTATATGTCAGTTCAAAGACTTTATCTGGAATAAATTCTTTGAAAGAAGCTCTTGGTTCTTTTGCAGGCGCTCTAAAAAAAGAAAAATACTTGGTTGCTGACCTGGTAAAACCGAAATCAACAGTAATCTTAGTTATTCCTATTGATGAATCTGCACCAAAAGGGCGTATTATCATGCCTCAGCAGATTGCGATAAGGGACTTGCTGGATTCTCATTGCGTTTCAATATGCTGTCAGGTAGATGAATTGAAGACAGTAT
>JAZUDR010000240.1:0-4977 GCA_045639725.1 Candidatus Avigastranaerophilus sp.
GTATGAGCTTCACCAGCAGCCCCCATTGCCCTTCTGAATAAGGCTTCTGCGGCCACAGAGCAACCTTCATCAAATCCAAGTTCCTCAGCAAAAGCATTAGCATTGAATTTTACGTATGTATTTCCAGAATAAGCTCTTTGACTCAAGTTTACAGCATGCTGGGTTTCATGAATCAGGTTGCTAATCATGGTATGACGTTCTTCATCAGAATTATTCACAGGAGGAGCAATAAGAACCAAGTCACGGAAATCTGTAATATTATTTTCTGGATTTCTAACATCTAAGCAATAATCATCAGGGTTTATTATCATGGTTTCTTCCGGGAAAAGCCCCTGTAATCCAGACTGCCATGATGGTAGCACACTAGTTATGAGCACAGAAAGCTTGCCATCACCATCTATATCAGCCACTGTTCCATAATTATCCTCCAAGACTTTATACATATAGTCTTCGTATAAGTCAGCTAACCCACCTTTTTCTGTTATCAAGCTTTCCATTGCTGCAGCCTGTGAGGAATAGCCACCATGATTAGTCTGATCAACAAAAAACTTGGCATGGCCAGTAACCTTTACAAGCTTACATCTTTCTAATATTACTAATGGAGCCTGATCTACAGTACCAACCTGAATAGAATAATTATTACCAACAGTTTCGCTGCTGTGATTTAAGCTTGAGCAACGAACAGAGGCTCTACTAGCAGAAGCCTTAGATTTTGCACTGTTCTGATGAGCTATTGCTGCTTCGGCAAACATGCGTCTTGCCATAAGGTTTGGATCATAAATCCACTCGCCTATATCTGGCTGAGGTTCTTCTGCCATAGACATTCTTGTATCAGCGTTTGCATTAGAAGAACTGACTTTTATGTTAATGCTGCGACTGCCATTGTTAGTAATATTTACAATATAGTCACTATTATCAGCAGCAACATCTACAGCTATATTCTTGGTATCCAAACCAGTTTCTGAATATAACTCACCAACAGTATTTACTTTTTTAGAAAATGTTTCAATTTCTGTAGGATCTGGTTCGGGGCCAACAGAATTTCCTCCACCACCGCCACCGCAGCCTGTAACAAGAAGTGCTATGCTTAAAAATATAACGGCACATATATATATAAAAGATTTAGTTGATTTCATATAAGCTCTCAATTATTTGGAAGCTTTATGATGTTTACTTCCAAATCGTTTAATGTAGTGTTGTCTACAGACTTCACATAGAATCTGTAATTGTTGCCATTGACGTTTGCTGTTTCAGGCTTCAATAAGTACATTATACCATATTTTGGGCTTAAATAAGAGGAATTTGCGTTAATAGATTTGTTAACAGATGTAAGTTTTAGCCAGTCTTGATATTTATATCTTACATTCGAGGTCATGAACTCGCCGTTTGCATTCTGCATGGTTCTTAAGTATTCGTTCTGAAGAGCAAAATGCCAGTCGCGCTGCAGGTCATCAAGAGTTGTAGTCATATTTCCACAAAGAATTGCAGGAATTGTATCAACAAGCTTATTGCCCTGCCAGCCCTGCTCTATTAGACGTTTGAAATCATCCTTTCCAAATCTGTCATGCAGATAGAGAACGAAAAGTCCGTTCCTGCCGTAATCCTGGCTGTAATTAAAATTATTTCCAGTAAATGGGAAAACATTACCAATGCTATTGCTTTCACGAAGATAATAGTCAAATCGGCTATCATTTCCGGTATATTCTGACCCTACCCCGCCTGTCTTTGAATCATAAAGAGTCGAAAGTCCGGCTTCACCCCAGGCTCTTCTGAACAAAGCTTCTGCAGCAACTGAGCAGCCTTCGTCAAAGCCTAATTCATCAGCGAAGCAGGTAGCATTGTAGCCAGGAGTGTAAGAATTTCCAGAATACGCTCTGTTGCTGAAATTTATAGCATGTTGCGTTTCATGGACCATGTTAGACAGGATTCTCTGCTTAATATAGTTTTCAGTGCCATGCCTTATTGGACCAACAATTACCAAGTCTCTATATTCCGGCAATGCAGGCAAATTGGCATAGTCACCGGAATCAGGAATCATAGTTTCTTCCGGGAACAATCCTTCCAGTCCGCTGCGCCATACCTGAAGAATCGGCGAAAAAAGGATTGAGAGCTTTCCATCATTGTCTATATCAGCAACTGTTCCAAAATTATCCTTTAAGACGGAATAACCGGAAACATTGCCATAAGCATAAGTATCAAATATGTTTGCAAAGGAAAAACCACCTTTTTTGCCTGTCACCCAGTCTTCCATCTGAGCTGGGTCATAGGAAGAATAGCCATGGTTTTCCTGGTCTACAAAAAACTTCACATGTTCTGTCATAGCAACCAGTTTGCAACGGGAAAGCGTTACCATTGGTTTTACATCGATAGTTCCTGTGTAAATTGCATATTCTTTACCAACCACTTCTCCGCTATGGTCTGAAATATTATTCAATGACGCTCTGGAAGCCATAACACAGGTATTTCCAGTTTTTGCCTGAGTTGCTCTGATAAAGCCAAGCCTTGCATCAAGACTAGCCTTCATAGCTTCACTGCAGTCATTCGTCAAAGCAGTGAAAGGGTTAGCGCTTTCCCCAACACAAGATAGTCTAGCAGAAGCTTTGGTGTCAGATATTACAGAGATTTTTCTGCCAAGAGGATTATTATTAACGATATTTAAAAGATAGTTGGCTCCGTCAGCGGGAATATCAATAGCTAGATTTGCAGATTCTATGTTGGAAATAGTGTAGACTTCGTTTATCGGCTTATCAAAGACAGAAGCTTTTTCGGTTTCTGATTCCGAGGGAAGGTCTTCTGTGGGAGTAACGGGATTATCAGTGCTTTCACTGCTAGCCGCATTTGTAAAAGAATAGGAAGAAGCGTTGCTTGTGCCGGAATCGCCGGAACTGCCCAAGCCGCAACCAAGCAGGGAAAACATAGACAAAGCAATCAATAAGCCGACAGACTTTTTATTCAAATTTCGCATATAGAGCCCTTAAACAAATAATATTCGCTTTATACATCGGCTCTTTCTGTGTTTTCTCTTAGTTTCTACTACTTCAACCAGTCTGGTGCTATCGCACAATGAAAGAGCCTGTGGCTATCTCTATTCTGCTAACATTGCAAGGCAGAAATCTGCTTAGAGAAAACCACAAACCAACTAATACCGAGGCTAAAAAAATGGCCTGCCAATCGGCCTGCTTGGCCTGCTTCATCCGTTCTAATCCTGTTATCCGTTGCTTAACTGGCCTGCTTTCTCGGCTGATAGCAAAACCGTAAGCAGGCAGTCAGGTGTTAATCTTTCAGGATACCGGAGTCGCGCATAATGTCGTCGGCAACCTTAATGCCTTCGGCTTTGGCAACTTCTTCACTGTCAGTTATATCATATTTTATAACTGAGTCATTTTCCTTCATATATCTGTGACCAGAGGAAGCAAGCATAATACCAAGACGCTTGGCCAACCTAAGAATATCAGAATAAAGTCTGTGAGTTTCCCTCTTTTCAGCAACCCAATCCGGGCACTTAAGGAAGCAATAAACCATTATCTGCAGTGAAAACATGTCGAATTTATCAAAGCTAACAATGTAATAATCCTTGCGTGTGCATGGATGCTTTCTGATAAGTTCCCTGATTCCTTCACAGAAAGCGTCAACCTTCTCTGCCGGTGTATCATAGGCCAGACTTACAGTAGAATTAATGCGTCTATAGGTTCTTGCACCGTAGTTATCAATCTGGGCGTTGATTAATTCAGAGTTTGGAATAGTAATCAGTGAATCATAGAAGGTTCTGATTCTGGTGCTTCTAATTCCGACAGATTCAACAGTTCCGTCAGCAGAGCCGATTGTAACCCAGTCGCCAATCTGGAATGGTCTATCCATGAGAATCGTAACAGAACCAAAAATATTGGAAACAGTGTCCTTGGCCGCCAAAGCAAAAGCCAAACCACCAAGCCCAAGACCAGCCATGAATTTGTCGATATCAATTGCAAAAATATCAGCAAGGAAAACAAGACCGCAGATAACAACCATAACCTTCATGGCTTTGGTAATAAGCGGCGCAAGAAGGTCATCAAACTTATTTTCAGTTTGTTCGGCTTTACCAATGAGGTAATTACCGATAACATCCACAAGTCTGTAGCCAGCCCAAACAGAAGCAAGAGCTGCAACTACCTTTACGCTAACAAGAAGAATTACTCTTGCATTGCCAGTAAGACCGAGCAAATAAATACCGCTCCACCAGAAGAATGAGGTAATTGCAATACTGATTGGCAGCAAAAATCTCTTATGCGTATCAAGATCGATATTTACATTGGCCTTTTTGAACAATGCCTTAATACCATTTGTAATTACATATATTATGGTTCTGCTCAATACCAGACCCATGAATACAACAACAAACAGACCTATCCACTGCCAGTTTTCAAGCATGAAGGTAGTTCTCATCAAAGACGGGAAATTCTTTTTCATGTAGTCTCTGACGCGTATAGAAATTGGCAGTTCAGCAACTGAATTTATATCTTCAAGAACTTCTTTTTCACGGTAGCTATCATAAAGGGCAGGAAGAATCTTTACGCTTGAGCAGGAAAATTTCCATGCAGAAAGCTCTGTATCCTCAACAGGAACTTTTTCTATTGTGATACGGCCAATTGCGTCATTTAAAAGAATTACAGGAGTAGATTTACTGTCATCGGAAAGCTCTACAAGGTCAATATATCTTGATCGGGCAAGAACGGAATTAAGAAGCATTGCGCGTTCTTTTGCCAAATCCTTTCGTATGCTGCGCTCAAAACCAGACATATCAAGAGCTTCGGCAGCAGCAACAGTGCCGTCGTCAGTTTCCTTTCCCATATTGCTGAAGAAATATCTAACAGTTTCGCGAGGAGAACGGAAGGTAGCATCAACAGTGGTATCGAGAACCTGCTTTTCCTGTTCCTGGCTTACAATTGCTAAATATTCATCGATATGACTCAAAGTCTTGGTATAATTGAATTTCCATTC
>JAZUDR010000241.1:0-14967 GCA_045639725.1 Candidatus Avigastranaerophilus sp.
AAGCCCTAGTCTCTAGCCCGCAGACTGAGAAAGCCAACTCAAGCCATATCGTCGTATTTTTGGAAAGCAGTGATAAAAGCTTCTGCAGCCGCTTTCTTGTGGTGATGCAGAACCCTCAGAGCCATTTGTTTATTCTTAGTCAAATGCCACACAGCCCGAGCTCCTGCAATACAATGAGCATTACCATTAAGCTTAAAAAGAACCTTGGCAACCTTAAAGGCAAGGCTTGGTCTGGTAATAGCTTTGCCAATATCATGTATCAAAGCGAATTCAGATAGCTCTTTTTTCTGTTCTACAGAAATTCCATTATCATTGTTGATATATTGCAAAACTCGTAGTGTATGGGCTTTTTCGGCTTTGCCAAGAGTGTTCAGCAACTGTTGTAATCTTGGATCAGCAGAATTACAGGCCTTTTCCCAGGCTACACTGTCTAGTTGAGGGTTCACTGCCTTTACAAACTGCCAGCATCTATAAACAAATCTTTTGTGAAAGGGCTGTTCACTCATTTACCTTTAAACTTCCCATTGCTATAACGTGCAGGCCACATCTTTTCAAGACGTTCCTTAACAGCTTTTTCCTTGCCATAATTTGTTGGCTTATAAAAGCTGACTGGCTCATATCCGATAGGGAAATAGTTTTCATCAGGTAGGAAGGCTCCCGGAAAGTCGTGTGGATAACGATATTCCTTTCCATAACCAATGTCTTTCATCAGCTTAGTAGGAGCATTGCGCAAATGAATAGGAACGCCTGGTTCCCCGACTTCTCTGATGAAGTGTCTGACACGGCCTTCAGCCAGTTCCAACGAATTGCTCTTCGGAGCCGAGGCAAGATAAACAACCAATTGTGCAACAAACAAATGAGCTTCAGGCGGCCCGACATATTCAAAGGCCTGAGCACATGACATAGCCAAAGTTAAAGCAAATGGATCGGCCATTCCAACGTCTTCCGCAGCAAAACGTATCATACGACGGAAAAGATAGCGGCAGTTTTCTCCACCGTCTATCATTCTGAAAGCCCAGTAAAGTGCAGCATCCGGGTCTGAACCACGCAAGGATTTATGTAATGCTGAAATCAGATTATAATGCTCGTCTCCGCCTTTATCATAGCGCAAAAGCTTACTTTGAAAGGTTTCTGCGACTACTTCTGGAGAAACTACCGGCTTTTCTGGAGATTTTTGTCTGGCAACCTCACAACAGGTTTCAAGAACATTCAATGCAATTCTTGCATCACCTGCAGCCATCATTGAAATTCTTTCTATGCTTTTTTCTGAAATATCAATTTTCGGTGCCCTATTAAGCTTTTCATCCTGTACAATAGCACGATAAAGAATTGTCATTAAAGCAGGAACAGAAACAGGTTTTAAAACAAGCACCTGACATCTTGAGAGCAAGGCAGAATTAACTTCAAAGCTTGGATTTTCTGTTGTAGCACCAATAAAAACAACTACACCGGATTCAATATGTGGAAGAAGAGCGTCCTGCTGTGCCTTATTGAAACGATGAATTTCGTCAATAAAAAGAATAGTCTTTCTACCAGAGGTTTTTCGTGTATACAAAGCCTGGTCAAAGGCTGCCTTCATATCTTTTACGCCAGAGGTTACCGCAGAAAGCTGGATAAATTCAGAATCGGAATGGCTCGCCAAGACCCTTGCCAATGTTGTCTTACCACAACCGGGAGGTCCCCAGAGGATAATTGAACCGCTTAAGCCAGCTTCCATCAGCATCCTCAAAGGCTTATCCTGACCAAGTATATCCTCTTGTCCAAGAACGTCTTCTAATTCCTTTGGACGCATTCGATCTGCCAATGGCTGATAAACAGCTTTTGAAGCATTACCACTGACGTTTATATTGGCTTCATCAGCGAAATCAAATAGACCGCCGCTCATGATTATTTCCTTTTTTTATTCTTTGAGGAAGAACTCTTTTGGTTTCCCGTAGGTCTTACAGCACCTTTTATGGCTTGTTTCAAATCGTTTCTAACCTTAATTATATTTGTCATTCTTTCCTGGCCTTCCGATTCTTTAACTTCGCCTAAAAGCGTTGCTTCAGGAGAAAAAGAGCTTACATATTGTGATATATCAGAATCTGATTTCACCTGAACTTCAATTACACGCCAGGTTTGTCTTAAATAAGCTCTTTCGGCTTCCTTAGCAAGCTGATGCATACCTTTGGAAGTCATATCCAGTTGAGGAATTATCAACATTTTACTTCCACTGATAAAGCTAAGGTCTTTTACAGGCATTCTTTCTTTTGCCCATTCAATAAACTTAGAATTAATCAAAAGGTCCTTAGCTTCAGCAATATCAAGGTTACCACATTGTTTCTTTATGAAAGCCGGAACCATATCACGCTTTTTAAAGCAGTCCGGGCAAGGTTCTAAGCCTACCAGTTCTGAATTTTCTTCAGCCCAGTTTCGTTCGTCTACTTTTAGACAATTATTCATCGGGTCATGATAATAAATATTCATAGGGGTAGTCCAAGCTATTGTTTTCTCATTCAGAGTTCTCTTAGGAGCTTCCCTTTTTTTTATTTCCTGCCCTGTCAATGCCTTTGCTTTTTCTTCTTCAACAGCTTTTTCCTGCTGTTTTTGAGTAAAAATACCAGTTAATACTCTGTCAACAGGCTTATATGCTGGTTTTTCAGTTTCAACAGGGAAAACATATACTTCAGCTTTGGGCTCTGATGCCACGGGCTGTTCATTTTTTTTCGCTGAAGCCTTTGATTTCTTGGCGCAATAAGCAGTTTGACCTCCAAGAAGACAAATTAAAGCAACAACCAATAAACAATTAATTTTTTTCATGACAATCCCCCTGTTTGTTTGAGATTATATCATATCTACAAAGACAAACCACAAAAAAAATGCTATATTATCCTTATAGATAATATTTAAAAGGCAGATAATGGCAAACAGAATACTCACACCCCAATCCAAGGAAATTGTTTCGCGCTTATATAGTTCTAACGAATACAATAAGCGTGAAGCCATATATCGTATTTTGTTTGACCGTCGCACCGATTTATTACCTGAATTACGAAAAGCAGTAAAATACGAAAAAAACGAATCGATTGCGGTTTTCATGGTTCAGGTAGCAATCACACTATCTACATTTCCACGCGATTCAGCCATGGAAAGGCGTATTCTTGAAATACTTCAATATGAAGAAGGCGGCGGAGTCAATGATTTTGCTCCCACAATGTGGAAATATCTAGAAAACTGTGCAACAAGCCAGATGATTATAGCTATTCTTGGAGCAATGGGAACCTCTATCCCTGCCAATGGCTATGATTTTATAGAAATGTGCCTGACCCACCCCGACCCGGAAGTCAGGGCAATGGTTTGCGAAAAAGCCATCAAGAGTGGTCGACCAACTCATTTTGCTTATGTTTTAAATCTAGTGGCCGACAAGGATCCTATTGTTTCAGAAACAGCCTTTGCTGTAATCAAGAATCTTCCAGAAGCAGAATTAGCAATTATCTTAGACTATGCGCTAGGTTCACCTGACGAATGGGTTTTAAAAACCGTTGCTCCATTCTTGCCAAACCTGATTACCAACGAACTTCGCGGTGTTGTAGCCAAAGTTCAGTATCACTCTAATCACCTGGTCGCTACAAAGGCACGTGAAGCACTTAAGAATCTTGACGCTATTCCTTACATCACAAAGCGCTCTATGAAAGACCACGATGAAGCTCAAAAGCGTAAGGAAGAGGAAGAAAAGGAAAAAGACAAAAATAAAGAAAAAGAAATGGTCGTCTTAGAGAACGGTCAGAAGGTTTCATTAAAAGAACAGATGGAAATGAAACGCAAGCAGAAAGAAGAAGAAGACCGTCTACGTAAAGAATCCAACGACGCCTTAGACAAAGATATTGAAGCCATGTCCGACACAGAAAAAGTCGATTTTGAAAAGGAAATGGCTCAATACGATTCTGTTTTGCCAATAGAAGAAATTAAAAAGCCGGAGCCTGAAGAGGAAGACATTCTTCCGTCTGCAAAGGAAATGGAAGAAACTAGAGATTTCAGTGAACAGGCCGATACATTAGCTGAAATAGACGATTACAAGGCTGAATTGGCAATGGAAGACATGCAGAAGCAGGAAACAGCTAATAAAGCTTCTGCAGAACAAGCTATTGAAAACAATGACCAGCCAACAGAAGCCACTCCAGATGAAGCCGTTTCCATCGACCTTATGTCTGAAACTATTCCTCAGGAAGCTCCTATTGCCTCTACTGAAAAAATTCCTGAACCGGAAATGCCAGTTCCTGCCCAGGAAACAAATGCAATTCAACAAAAGCAAGAAGAACAGAATATTAGCCTAGAAGTTGCTTCAGACAATACTATTAAAGAACCAGAACCAAGCCCGAAACCGGAAATCGACCTGTCTAATATTGATTTATCTGCAGCGGCTGATATGCTAGATTTGTCTAATGCTGACATCAATCTTAATCAAAATAATTCCGAAGAAAAGCCAAATAGTCAGGAACAAGCATCTAAGGATGACCTTGGCCTTGGTGATGATTTAATCAACAACTTGTCTGATGACATAAATCTTAATGTTACCGATGAACAAAAACCTGTAGAAGCACCCAAACCGACTGTAAAAGAAGAAAATACTACAGCTAAGAATACTGTTCCTGAAACACAGCAAACAGCAGCCCCGAAGCCACAAGCAGTATCAAGTCCAACTCAACAGGTTTCTGTCCCTGCTACAGCTAAGGAAATCTTTGCAAAGTATCCATCTTTTATTACAGACCCGTTGTTGGAAGTCTTCAAACAAAGCACAGAAAAAGGCAAGCTTAAAGCCATAGAAGTTGTTCTTGATAATCTCACGGCATTTTTAAATATTTGCTTTCTGCAATCTGCTATGTATTATGCCCAGGAATCAGAAATGCTGACAAGAAGCATAAAAGATTGTATAAAAGGCAATCTTACCGGTCCTTCTGCAATAAGATGTCTGCACAACTTCGTGCTAGCAATGAAATCAGTCAGAGGAGAACCAGTATTTTTTACTTTCCCATTATCAAAAATAATGAGCGATTCCTCTGATAGCAGTCCACTAATGTTAATGCGCGAATTAAAGGATTTTTTAAGAGAACCGGAAGAACCACTGAACGAAAGCTTACCACAAGCTATTGATGGCCTTTTAGAAATACTGCGTGGCGTAAGGTCTATTACCAACAATACATTAGTGATGAGAGCTCCACAGGGAGCCAAACAACCCTACGCTGATTTAAGCGGTCCAGCAGCCACGGTATTAGTTCCTGAAAAACGTCCGTCTATCGACCTGCCGGTAGGTGAAATAGTGCTGATTTCTAAGAACGGTGACGAAGCATTTGGCTTATTCCCATTCTTTAAGTATTCTAAAAAGAAAGTAATCTTTACTACTCCTACCCGCGAAGAGCTTTCAACCTTCTATGAACGACTCGAAATAACCCCATAATTAGACTTTTTTTTAATCTGATGTTAGAATAAAGTTATGAATAAAACAGCAATAATATTACCATTCTTTTGTCTTTTATTATCAACTTCACACGCTTCTGACTGGAAAAGTCGCTTTGACTTTACTGTTCAGGAAAAGTCACAAGCCTATAAAGCTTCATCATTGAGCTTTAAAGCTCATCATTTCGAAGAAGCATCTGTAAGTGATTACAACAAGGCTGTAGAGTTAAACAACAGTGCCATTGACAATATGAATGCCGGCAACTATGAACAGGCCGTTGCCGACATGAAAGAAGCTGTCAGCTTTGCACCAGCAGCCATAAATTTCAGGAAAAATTATATTATTGCCTTAAATAATTCTCACAATCATCCTCAGACCCTGATAGATGAAGCAAATATACTATTAGGCATGGACCCCAATGATCACAAAACTGCATATCTAGCTGCCTTAGCCTATATAAACGACATAAAGGATTATAAAAAAGCAGCGGATTACTTGTCATATGCAATAAAACGCGCGCCTCAGGAACCTCAATATTTGAGTGCGCTTATTACCGCTCTGGAAAACTCAAAGAATTACAGTGACACTGTATTTGAACTTCTAAAAAAGCATGCAAAAACAATAGACAGAGCCTATGACTACTATCTTTTAGGAATAAAATATTTAGATAAAAAGCAATATAATAAAGCCATCAGTTGTCTTGAAAAAGCCAAAAAGCTTGTAGAGAAAAACGAAGGCTACGCTCATCACGCCTATGTAAGAGCTGCTTTTTACGGCGGTTACATGGCCGGTTTGGCTGAAAATGCAAAGAAAGCATTACAAAACTTCCCACAAGACCAGAATATAGATAGCACCAAACGCATCTATAAAGCTCTTACAGAAAATAAATATAATCTAACGGAGCACGTCACCCTGAATATTTCAGGTGCTTCTTCCATGAAGTCATTGAATTTTACAATCAGACCAATAAAAGATTATTATAATCATCAAAAGGTTAATCTGACTTCCGCAGAACTAATATCACGAAACAAAAGATATCCTGCTGAAGTTGTTGAAAACACTGATGGCTCAATTACAATAAGCGTTCCAATGAATATAGTATGCCCAGAAATAGCACTTGAGCTAAAATACAAATTAACTATGGACGCATTATTTGGTTTCTATATTCAGGACAGCTCAAATCCTCAAGCCTGCGACTATGTTAATGACAACCTTTTAAGCCTTGATGATAACCGCATAGAACAGCTTGCAAACTATATAGACAAGCTCGAATTGCAAAACAAAGATGGCATTACCACAAGTGATGAAGAATTTGTTACCAAAGCCGCAATGGCCGTTGCGCATGGGCTTAACTACCTAGAAAATGGTGTAGACAAACCAGTAAGTTGGGCCTTAGACAACATGGATTCATGTGACTGCACAGAATATTCCAGACTCTTAGCTGCTCTTTGCATAAAAAAAGGCATTCCTGCAAAGCTGGCTACCGGCTTTTTGATAAAATCAGACAACATGAACAAAGAAACAAGCATCGGACACGAATGGTGTGACATATACATCAGAGGCCGAGGCTGGATTCCAGTAGACGCAACCTTGCAGTCAACAATGGATTGTGCCTATCTGGGCAATTTATTATCCGATCAGATTTTCTTTGAACATTTTACTTCAAAAGATAAATCTAGAATCTGTATTGATTACTCGGCAACAAGCTCTGATGTATCAATAGAAATGAACAATACATACCGTCTCACCAATAGCAATTAACAGAAAGGGAAATTATATGGTCTGTCGTAAAGAAATAGTAAGCTTTCTTAATGAATTATTCTCTGAAGTCAATATTCCTGATTTCTCATACAATGGTCTTCAGTTTGAAGGAACTGATGAAATAAAAAAGATTGTAGCCGGCGTTGATGCTACAGTGCAGTTTTTTGACGAAGCCAAAAAGCGTGGAGGAGATTTTGCATTCGTTCATCACGGATTGTTCTGGAAAGGTGGCGAATGGAGCCGTTTAGACCGTTATAATATTAAGATTTTCAAATCACTTTTGAATGCTAATCTTAATCTTTTTGCTATGCACCTTCCCCTTGACGCTCATCCTGAAGTTGGTAACAATGCTATTATCGCCAAGCTTCTCAAAGCCGAAAAGGTTGCCCCATTCGGTATGTGCAAAGGCAACCCGGTAGGTTTTATTGGTAAATTCGAAGAACCAATTTCTATCGATGAATTAAAATCAAGAATAGAAAAGAATGTAGCTAAGATAAACACCCATCTTGATTTTGGGAAAAAGATGATTCAGACTGTCGGTATAGTATCTGGCGGTGGTTGGAACTCTATCACTGACCCAGCAGTTTACAGAGGCGATGTAGATGTAATATTTACTGGTGAAATCCAGCATCAGGGCGTTACTCAGTATCGCGACAGAGAAATTCATCTTATTTCTGCAGGTCACTATGCCACAGAAACCTTTGGTGCGGATGCTGTCGGCAAGCTGATTGCCAAAAACTTCAATCTGCCTTATGAATTCATAGACCTTCCAACAGGCTTATAATAAGATAAAAAAACAGGCGCCTAATTGGCGCCTGTTTTTTTATCCCCAATTCATCTTCTTTCTTAGCACATTAAAGAAATCTCTTTCCTTAAAGGCAACAATCTGAGCAGTCTCATCTGCAGTAATAATCTCAACAACGTCATTGTTCTGAAGCTTAAAATTGCTGTGACCGTCTAATACTATTTCTACATTAGAGTGGACACATCCTATTCTACAACTTAACAATTCGTCATCAGCAACAACAACTGGTCTTGCGCTAAGAGTATGGCTATTAAGAGGGCAAACAACCATAACCTGAACCCATGGAGGAACAATAGGACCACCAGCAGAAAGAGAATAAGCAGTAGAGCCTGTCGGGGTAGAAACAATTAGACCGTCGCCTTCATAGGTATTAATAAAGCTTCCTGATATAGAAACATTGATTTTAATAATACGAAGCATCGGGGCCTTCTGAATAACCACATCATTTAAGGCTATATCAGAATATATTTTTTCATTATTACGATAAACAGTAGCTCTTAGCATGGTTCTTGTTTCAATGTTATAATTACCAGCCTTAAGCTGTTTCAAAGCATATATGCCATTGTTGGGCTCTTCCAGGGTCATAAAACCAAGATGTCCCAAATTAATACCTGCAATAGGCAGATTATATTTAGAATAGTCTCTGGCAACGGTGAGAATTGTGCCATCACCACCAAGCACTACAAACATCTCTGCTTTATTGCGTAAGAAATCTTCGTCAAATTCCAGTTCTGGCATTCCAACAAGCTTTGCCATAGTTGGAGAAAGTCTGGCTGTAATATGATTCTTTACAGTCCATTTCAACATAGACTGAACCAATGGGGGAAGTGATTCCTTTGCAGGATGGCATACGAAAGCTATATTGCTAATAGTTTTATCGCTATTTTTCATACTTAATTTGGTGGGAATATCTGGTAATAGTTCCTGCCACTTCTGATAGATTTTGCTACACTTCTGGCTGACAAACCATAGACACTGCCAGAATACTTTTCACTGATGCGGTCAAGTATCGTAAGAGCAGCCTGCTTCTGACCTTTCTTAAAATATAGATTTGCCATCAGAAGTTGGGCATCAAGATTGTCAGAGTCATGTTTCAAGCATGTTCTCAGAGAGTTCAAAGCCGGGTCGGTTTCACCAAGTCTTGAAAGAGTATCACCAAGCTGATAATGTGCTTCTGCCCATAACGGATAAAGAATAACTACCTGTTCAAAAGCCTTTAAAGCGTCTAAGTAATTTCTGCTGAGTTTTGCTCTTAAACCAGTATTATATTCCTTAAAAACACTTGTAACTTCAGCATCAAGAGCTGAAAATCCGCCGTGCTTAGAGCAGCAGACCTCATTGTTTTTCCAGGAATAAATTCCCCCCTTAGGACAAACAGGAGCCGCTGTTAATAAACCTTCCTTTACAAGGTCAGTCAATGAAAAAGTAACTTTATCCTTGGGATTCCTTGCAATAAGCTTATCCTGAGCTATCTGGGCAAGAGACATGCCGTGTGCGCAATCTTGTTTATGCTTCAATTCTTCAAAATAACTTGCAGTAAGAACCTTTTCCGTTGAAACCGGCTTTTGTTCTACAGGTGCTATAGGAGCATCACTACCAGCTTTTCCGCCAGAAGACCTAGTGTTCACCATTGATGTAATCTGGTTACGTTTAGGCTGCATTGCTGCTTCAATTGAAATCAGGCATTTATTTGCATATTCATCGTCAGGATTCATCTGCAAAACATTAAGGAAAATCTGTCTTGCCTGAACCAGTCGGCCTTGTCTTGCAAGCAGTGCTGCCTTCAGATTAAGAATGCTAGTATTACGTGGATTAATACTTAATCCTGTTGCAATTGCTTTATTGGCATTTTCAATATCGTTTTTTCTTGCTGCGGCCAGTGCCATAAGATAATACGTATCTGATTTTGGAGCCTTCTTAGCATTCTCAAGTAAGTCACGAACCGAAACATCAGACTGAGGAGTTTCAAAATACTGAGAAAAAGCCGGCATAGCCGTAGCCAATAGTAGCAGTAATACAACAGTTTTTTTCATTACTTATTGCCTCTCGACAATCTTTTACGCATTAATTCTGCCCAGCTGATAAGCTCAGGATCACCGACAGAATCAGTTACCTTCGTAAATTCCTTAAGAGCTCTTGGTGCAAGTCCCTTAGCAAAATAAATCTTGCCCAACAGGAAATGAACACGCATATCATCTTCCTTAGCAAGCTTTTCTGCTATTGTAGCATGCTTATTTGCTTCGTTAATGAATCCAAGATTCAGATTGGCATTAATCATAAACAGATGAGCATCAAGATTATTTGGTTCAAGCTTGATTATTTCGCGGTAGCATCTCATCGCCATTTTCAATTTTCCAAGTTTGCGAAGGAGCTCAGCATAGACCATTAAACCAGGAACAAACTTTGGATCAATAGACAAAACTCTCTGATATGCCATTAAAGCTTCCTGAGTCATATCTACAGATTCGTAGGCTTTACCCATTTCAAGATATGCATCAATGTCATCGGGCGTTTCTTCAATCTTCTGCTTACGCTGTTCAATAATCCTTGCAGCGTCATTTTCAACTTTTTTCTGAACCATCTTAAGATTTTCAGCGATACTTTGATTGGTATAATCATAACTGGCAGCTTTTTTCAAAGCTCTCAAAGCATCAACATAAAGCTTCTGGTTAGAAAGCAATATACCTATTGTATTCCAGATACCAGCCTGGTCCGGAGAACCTGTTGCAGCCTTGGTAAAAGCAACAATAGCCTTATCAGACATACCTGCAGACTGATATAAAGCTCCTAATTCATACCATGCTTCGTAACCGGCATTGGTATTATGAACCAAACCTTCAAAAAGATTAATAGCCTCTGTTGTTTTTCCCTGTTTCTTAGTCGCATAAGACATCAGGAAAGCAGCTTCGTAATTCTTTTCATCAAATCTCAGGATTTCACGGGAAATATCATATAGATCGTCCCATCTTTCCAGAGCCTTTAAGGACTTAGCCAGAGAAAGCATGGTGGCTGGCTGCTGATGGAACTGACTGGCCAAAGCTTCCTGGAAAATATCAATAGCTCTTTCATGGTCACCCTTGGCTGCAAGCACTTCTGCCAATTTTTCAAGAACAAAGGGATCTTTTGGCTTTAATCCGAGAGCTCTTGAGTAAGACGATATAGCTAAGTCATGCTTGTTAAGCTTCTGATAGAATTGTCCAAGACGGCTATGACCATAGGAATCAGTCGGATGTAGGACAGTAGCGCGCTTAACTTCCATTATAGCCAATTCAGTATTTCCAAGCTCCTGATATGTCATACCAAGCTGATAGTGTGCATATGGGTCATCAGGAGAGAGCTGAATTGATTTCTGCATGAGAATCTTTGCCTGTTCCAGATTACCTCTTGTTTTTTCCAATAAACCAAGCTGATAAAAGGCTTTAGACATAAACATATTTTTATTCAAAGCCTTTTCAAATGCAATCTGGGCATCGTCTAAACAACCCTTCTGACGAAGAAGTGTTCCGTAATACAGATATATTTCTGCAGAATCCGGTTCATGTTTAACACAAGCTTCAAGATTTTCTATGGCATTATCAACTTCACCGTGTTCTTCATATAACTGTGCTAGACGAAGCATTAAAGCATAGTTATCCGGAGTTTTTACAAGCTTTTCTTTTATTTCTGCTATTTCACTAGCAACCCCGTCTTCGAGGAATTCAGCCAAAGTATCATAGTGTTTGTCTGCCGTAGCAGATTTTATAACCACTTCAGGAGCAAGTTCAAGTGGTGTGCCCATTTCCAGGCCAGTAATTTTTTCAGAAGCTTTTGTTGAATTTACAATGTCTTTGTCAGTTTCTTCCAATGAAGCAACTGGACTTGTTATTTCAGAAGATTCTATTTCTGGGAAGTCATTAACAAGCTTATCCTGTTTAAAGCTGCTATCACTGAGACCTTTATCATCAATAAACCAAAAAGTAAGCTCTATTAATCCAGCAAGTGCTACTACACCGCTTATAAGGCCACCAACAAGCAATAACAATGGATGTCCTTCACAAATCTTACTTAAATAAATAAACGCAAAGACAAAAAGGCCCAGAACAAGCATTATAACTGCTTTTCTAGGAGGTTTTTCAGAATGATGCCTACTTATTGGCATAAACATTTCAGATACTGGGTCACCAAGCTTTTTATCAATAAGCATTGGATCAACAGTATCGTCTAATATTCTACCACACTGGGCACAGGTTGTTGCCGAAACAACATTATGGCGCCCACAAACAGGGCAAGTTACCAAAAGTGTGCGATTACAGGCCACACAATTCAGAGCGTCATTAGAATTTTCTGCTCCACAGCCTGGACAATTTACCATATATACAATAGGCCTACTTTCTAGTTGTTTTTATCTGTGAAATCGTCTTCTATTTCTGACTTGTCTTCGGAGTAATCAGCTTCATGCCAGAAAGAAGCTATCGGTTCGCCTAATATTGCGCCTATTAAAGAGCTAATAAAGACAGCAAGATAAGCGGTTTCAAAATCAATAAAATGATACAGAACAGGTGAAATCAAAACTCCTACAAGCATTCCTACTATACAGCCTATTACCGTAGATTCATAAACAGCAATAAAAGCTCCCAAGGAAGCTCCTAGGAACAACCCTAACAAAGAATACTGCTCTCCGAAATTTCCAGCAAGAACAGAGCCTATTGCGCCAAATGCAACTATTAATGTGCATACAAGCGCATAAGCCATAAATTTTCCAAAACTGCTGGAATTATCAAGTAAGTTCATGATTATTTCAGAATTGTCTTTTCGTAGTAATAATTATTCTTTGGATTTTCAGCAATAAAAGTTGTCATTTCGGAAAGCATACAGTTTCCAGCCACAGTAGCAGCTTTTAAACATAAATCCTTAATGATTGCAAGACTAGCCTGTATTTCTTTATAACTGCCAGTCTTCATTGGCTTAACAACTCTTACCAATGCTCTGACAGCATTCTTAGTGCTACCTTCAGCCAAAGGAATAATTTCAAGCTGGACTATTTTGTAACCGTTAGCAGTCAATGTCTTTGCAATGCTATTCTTTATGTATTGCTTAGTTTCTTCGCTAACTACAACGCCTTCAATTTTCTGTAGCCTTGAGTTAATCTCGTTCCAGAAAGCTTCATTCTTTGCCTTTACTTCAGCAGAACGGTCTACATTTGCAGAAGTAATGGAACGTGAAACACCCAATTCCTTAAGCTGTTCTACAGTTGAATCAACTTCACTGATATCTGCATTTTCAGCATTCAAGTCTGCTTCGTTATGATTAATCAAACCGAAATCGCTGCCAATACATTCAACAACAGTATCACTATATCCAAGTATTCTTAAATCCTGTTCTGGGAAATCTGCATAACAAACGCCGGAAACCAACAGACCTGCTGCGATAATTCCGATTACATTGCGTTTCATATAAACTCCTAATATTTTAATTACTTATATTATATACACAAAGCCTTAAATTTTGAAGTCTTTAAAGGCATTTCTCATTTTTTCTAAGGTTATCTGAGGGTCTTCTATCAGAATCTTTGTTCCAGAAATAATATCTACAAAGCCAAGTTCTCTTGGATATCTAGGAACAATATGCTGATGAATATGAGCTATGCTAGCTCCGGAAGCTTGTCCGATATTATATCCGATATTAAAACCGGCAGGACTATACAGGTTTTTCAATACTTCTATGGTAAAAACCTGTAATTTATGAATCTGCAAAACCTCTTCATCAGTAAGCTGGCATGTTTCAGTTACATGTCTGACCGGAAAAACCAAAGTATGACCTGATGTATACGGATACAGATTGATGGAAGCTGCTACCAGGTCGTTTTTCCATAATACCAGATTATCAACCTTAGGATCATTATTGCAGACTGAGCAAAGAATACAATCAACCTTAGGACGATCACTTCCCTTTATATAGCCTAATTTATTTGGAATGAACAAATGTCGGTCAAAGCTCATTTTTATACCTGTCTTTACGATTATTATACATTCTATACTAACAAAAACCTTGACCTGTTGCAAGGAAGCGTTTATTTTGTATCAAAAATTATGAACGATTTTTCCCAAAAAACAAAAGTATTAAGAATTATTAGCAGAATGAACGTAGGTGGCCCGTCAAAGCATGTGGTAAACCTCACTGACGGCTTACGTAAATTTGGCTTTGATACGCATCTGCTAAGCGGCCAGCCAAGCACTAAAGAAGGCAATATGTATGAACTGGCCAAAGAAAAAAATATCGACCTGAAAATCATAGAATGCATGGGCAGAGCAATTTCCCCATTAGATGACCTTAAAGCATTTATAAGAATAATAAAAGAAATTAAAGCCTTTAAACCCGATATAGTTCATACTCATACAGCTAAGGCCGGAGTATTGGGAAGATTGGCTGCCATGCTTTGTGGTGTTCCTAAGATTTATCACACCTATCACGGTCACGTATTCAAAGGGTATTTTTCAAGAATCTCAACAACCTTGATAATAGCCATAGAACGTTTTTTTGCGCGATTTACTACAAACCTGATTGCGCTAACACCTGGTTTATGCTCTGAACTGAATCAGATATTAGGTATTAAAGACAACAACAAAATCAAAGTCATTCCTCTTGGATTGGATTTATCTAAAAATTTGTCTACCAGCCGCAGAGCAGGCAATTGGCGTAATTCTGCGGGCTTCAAAGAGAATGATATAGTTATTGGTATTGTTGCAAGGCTTGTTCCGATTAAAAATCATGAATTATTGATTAATTCAATGCAATACCTGTGTAAGACCTTCAAAAATCTTCACTTGGCAATCGTAGGCTCCGGTGAATTAGAAAATCAGCTTCAGAAACAGGTAACAGACTTAAATCTACAAAACAGTGTGCATTTTTTCGGAAATATTAAAGCTATTGAAAACGTATATTCGGACCTGGACTTGCTCGTTCTATGTTCCAAAAATGAAGGAACACC
>JAZUDR010000242.1:0-2422 GCA_045639725.1 Candidatus Avigastranaerophilus sp.
ATGCGGATTTCGTCCAACAGGTCGACAAATCAAAATTTGTCATAAAGCAGAGCATTGAAAAGCTGGAGCTTCTGAAGAACAAGCTCATGCAGGATTACTTCGGTTGATGCTTTGCATCGACCTCTTGTCGCGCTAGCGACATATCGAGTGCGTCAGCGTATTGAATGAATCAATTCCGCGATAGCGGTCTTCATTCACCGAAGGTGTCTTCATTCCTGCGTTAGCAGGTCTTCATTCTCGCGTCAGCGAGTCTTCATTCTGGCCGAAGGCCAGTCTTCATTACTGCCGCAAAGCGGCAGTTCTTATTATTCTTCATATGGCGAAACGTATATTGGGCCGCCGTTGAGTTCCTGCTTCATTTTCTTGAAGTCTTCTTCAGTGAATATGGGTATTATCTTTGGCAGGGTTTCTTCCCCGGGGTCAGAGGTATTGCTTTTATTTGATGGTTTCCAAGAGCGGAAATCAATTTTTTGTCCATGATTACAGACCAGCAAAGGTATTTCAAATGCATTAGACAATGATGTTGCTGTTTCTTTGAATTTCTCAAACATTTCTTCAGAGTTTTCTGCAGAAGAAATGGCAAAATGCTTACCGTCTTCCAATATGAGTATTATTTCGGAACTGAAGTCATAAAATCTGCTCAGACTTGAAATATCTCTTTTGGCCAGCACATTTTGTTTAAATTGAATATAAGTTGAAGGCTGGTTTTCATAATAAATTCTTTTTCGGCTAAGCTTAGTATCTATGCCAATAGCAATAATAGAAAACATGCTGATTTCATCGCGTCTTGGACCAACTTCTATTCCCAGGATTAAATTGGTGGTATATAGCTTTTTTTCTGAAAAATTAATTACCTGATATGATTTGCACAGCTTTTTTAGAATTATAAAAAAGAACATTATAGCGAAGCAAATCTGATAGAAGCCATTGGTAAAAATGGACATAAGATACTCAAAGTCATAGCCCATCTTTTTATCTAAGGCTGGAAAAAAGACACAAGCAATAATAATATAAGAAATAACACTGCAGGCATTAATAAAACGATTGCTGACGGGTAAGCTAGCCGGCATCACAAAGCCATAGCCACGCATTTTCCCTTTCAGATTGCCCTGTCTGACTAGAAGTTCAACGTTTTCTCTAACCCTTCGTTCACTATTCATATCATTATCCTCTAGCAAAATCTTACCAACTATTATTTCTTTTGGCAATAGGTTTGCATCCACAAATCCTCCCGCAAAGCACAAATGCTAAAATATAAATACCCGCCTGCATAAGAGCAAACGGGTATTTTATTATTAGCTAATTATTTGCCAATGAACTTCTTGGTCTGAGCTACGATGTTTTCAGCGCAGAGGCCGAAGGCCTTCAGCAATGCACCAGCAGGACCTGAATGACCGAATTCGTCATTTACGCCAATGCGTTTTACTGGTGTTGGAAGCTTTTCAGAGAGAACTCCACAGACTGCTTCGCCGAGACCACCGATTACAGAGTGTTCTTCAACGGTAACAACCTTGCCGCACTTCTTGGCAGCTTCAAGAACGAGAGCTTCATCAAGAGGCTTGATAGTGGCCATGTTGATAACCATGGCATTGATGCCTTCAGCAGCAAGAGCCTTACCGGCTTCGATTGCTTCCGGAACCATGATACCAGTGGCGATGATTGCTACATCTTTGCCGTCTCTGAGAACTTCGCCCTTACCGATTTCAAACTTGTAGTTTTCATCATGGAATACTGGAGTAGCAGCACGGCCAAAGCGCATATAAACTGGGCCAACATGCTTGTAGGCAGCTTCTACCATTTTGCGGGCTTCAACGTCGTCAGCCGGGCACATTACAACCATACCAGGAACTGTGCGCATAAGTGCGAAGTCTTCGCAGCACTGATGAGATGCGCCGTCTTCCCCAACAGAGATACCACCGTGGGTAGCACCAATCTTAACATTGAGGTGTGGGTAACCGATTGTATTACGAACCTGTTCGTAAGCACGACCAGCAGCGAACATTGCGAAAGTGGCTGCGAATGGGACAAGACCCATTGTTGAAAGACCAGCGGCAACGTTTACCATATTAGCTTCAGCGATACCGCAGTCGAAATGGCGTTCTGGGAATGCCTTCTGGAAGGTGTTGGTCTTGGTTGCGCCAGCAAGGTCAGCATCCAGAACAACTAAATCACTGGCTTTTGCGCCCAATTCCTTGAGAGCGTTACCATAGCTTTCACGGGTAGCAACTTTTTTTACTTCATCTGCCATAATTATTTAGCCTCCTGGATTTTCTTGCGGGCTTCAGCCAATTCGGCCATACCCTGAGCGTATTCTTCGTCATTTGGAGCTTTTCCATGCCAACCGCATTGATTTTCCATGAAACTTACACCTTTGCCTTTTACTGTGTGTGCGATAATAGCCGTAGGCTTGTCAGATTTTTTC
>JAZUDR010000243.1:0-16702 GCA_045639725.1 Candidatus Avigastranaerophilus sp.
TCTAATTGATGTTTCATAGATTTTATGGGATCCATAATCAGAAGATACTCGAATTTTACCATTCAAATCAGAAATTATCCTTATCAATAATTCTTTCAATTCATCTGAATTTATCTCTTCATAGTTTACTTTATCAAAACTTTTTAAAGCCTCGAAACTAACTTTATCATAAGATAATCTGTACTCATTCCAAGAAATATAACCCTTTTTTTCCGCATCCTTAGCAGTCTTTGTATTGAAAAGTGATTTCACTGTTATTGGAGTTGTAATAAATCTTTTAATGTAATCTGGCAAAACAGGTTTATTGTAATTAGCAATATAATAATAAACAGGCATATAACCAGAGTTTTCTTTCAATAGAGGTTCCATAGATTTATCAATTATTTTATTTGCTATATAACCTTTATTGTTAAAAACTATATCAACATATAAGTCATCAGAGGAAGGTCGACTATATTCCTGTTCATCGTTTCTGCTAACACCAGCAACTTTTTTGATGTTGCTATTTTCTGAATTATCAAGATCTATTACTTTTATATATTTTTCTGCACCTTCTTCATTATTTAAAACAACCTTGTAAACATCTCGTTTTAAACGGCGCAACACACTTAATTCATACTGAGACTGCTTCTTAGCGATTACGCTGAAAACTGTTTTATAATCGCCAACAGTAAGTTGGGTCATTGGTAAATACTTACCGTTTTCAAAAGGATACAGTAATTCTCCTATATCACAATCTTTTTTGCCTTCTTGCCAATCAACAAAGAATATTCTGTTTTTTAATATATCAAGTTGATTTTCTGTCAGACATTCAGAAATCGCCCGTAATATTTTCTTTATATCAGAATCCTTAACCGAATAACCAAGAAAGACTATTGGATGCTCAACAAATATTGTTAGTAATTTTGCTGCCAGATATGCTGTCTTTTTATCCTGTATTTCATAGTCTTTTTGGGTTAAAACTATTGTGGAAGGCTGAGTAATACTGCCATGTATTTTATATATTTCATATACATCCTGTAATGGTGAAAATAATAATTCATCCTGATTACAATAAACCCCATAATCTGGCAATAACCGTTCTAACAAACAATCATAATTTGTAGTTATAATACCGCTTATAGAATGCTTAGCAATTCTGTTAAACAAAGCCAACTCGTCAGACAACAACCCCTGAGATGGTAAATTCTTGAAATTATTCAAATAAATCGCTACTTTACATTTAAAGGGGCTGGTATTAGCTCTTTTAACCGCATCAATTTCTATCTGTGGATGGTTTGTAATTTCATTATACCAATTATCGTTAAATTTACTTTCTATAACCTGTGCAATCTTTGGCAAATCGCTTTCACTACCAGCCATATGCTGAAAAGTCATATATGCAAGTTGGTTACCAGGCAAACTAAGTTCTGCAAAATGCTTTAACAAACCTTCCCAATCCGGCAGATTTAAATATCTTCTAGAGAAACCTGAACCAACAAAAAGATATGGCAAGCTTTCTGTATGACCAAGTAAAGACTCTAATCTTGATTCAAAGGTTTCTCCGTTATTCATTATTCACTCCTCGACTATAAATATTTATTCGTATATGCAACTACTAATGAATTCAATATAACAACTCTTCATTTACCTTACAATATTTATAGTAAAAATAAATCAAAAGGCGGTTTGCTTAAACAATTATTTGGATCATCAGAAATAAGCGGGTCTGCAAAACATAAGAAGAGAAAATTTTCTCTTTCTGATTTTGACAAACAACGCCAAGAACTTGGCTTAATCACTATATTGTCTGTAATAATTGGCAATTTATTGCTTATATAGTTTTTTCTTTCTTCCTCTGTGAAAGCTCTAAGTCTTTCATATATATTTGAAAAGAAATGATTAAATTCTTTTTTCCAAGCTATGATTACAAACGTCTTAGTTTTTTGTGGAAACACATAGTAATAAATATGTTTCGCAACATAATTTTTGTCAGATAAGTCTTGTATATTATTACCACAAAAATCAATTGTAGGAGTGTCCATTCCTGACGCTGCAAAATGAGAAAAGCCAGAGAATTCCCATATAATACTAGTTAAGCCATCATATTCTTTGTTTATCAAACAATTATCAAAAAAATCTTTTTCAGATTTTAAATCAGCTACAGCAAGTTCCCAACCATTATATTCATCGCTAAATGTATTTTCAGTATTATATTTTTGTCTATAAGCAACAATTTGTCTGGATTGCAACTTACCATAATAAACCGCAGAAAAAGCTCTATAGATAAACAAAAACACTTGCTCTTTCGAGCCTATAAACTCATTATCTTCTATTGGTTGAAAAATGGATTTATCATGGATACTACAAAAACCAGTAAATGTAGTTGCCTCTTTTCTACCATATTCCGTTAAATCACTCGGGAAAACATCATATTTTGGCTTTGGCATTAGCACCTTACCGTCTTCAGCAATCATTGTTAAGATTGCATTATTTTGAATAGAATGGGCCTTAATAATTTTTCCAGAACAGGAACTATGGTCTGGATAGAGACATTCTTTTATTCTACCTGCATTTTTCAATTCCATTAATCTCTTACAATACAGTAGACTATCCGTATTATCTGTTTTGTCTAAACAACATTTTTTGTATTTTTTGCCACTACCACAAGTGCATAATTCATTTCTTCCAACTAATTCAGCCATAAATATTGTTTCCTACGGCAATAGTTGCCGTAGAAATTTCTCCATTTCAATTATTTTATTTTTGTTTGCCGTATTTGGCTTCGAAGAAAGCCCAGGCGGTTTCGTAGTCTTTTTCGCGGTCACAGCGATCAAAGGGTGCAACATACTCTATGGTGCGCTTTATCGGCCCACCAGGCATCGTATCGTCTTCGATTTCTCTTTTTATCACAGTGCCTGGCGACGAATCTTTTACTTTTTCAAATTCAGGGCGAGTTAGACCTACACCAGGTAAATTAGTGCTTGGAGTGAAAATAATTCTGCCGTTAGAATCATACCAAGTATCATTTTCTATTTTTTTCAAAACTCTAAATTTTAGAGTCAAAATATCTTTTAAATCTTTTAATTTCATACCCAATGATAAAGCCACCAAAACGTCTATTTCTACCAAAGCCTGTCTTCGTTCATAATCACTTCTAACTGGCGTTGTGTGTGACCAATTTGGAGATAAAACATAAAAACGATTATTATTCAATCTATTATCATTTTTTGACCAAGTGTCTTTCAAGTATATATCATCCCAACTAGAATGCCATAGATTGGCGTATTGAATAGTTAAACAATTTAACAATAAAGCTCTTAAAGATAATTCCTTATTATATAGAGAATCGCTTAAAGAAGGTAAATTTGATACAATATCTGCTCTACAATTACTTTTACCGGTTACTTTTATATAAAAATCAAATATAATAGATGCAAAACCAGCTGCCATTGTCAATAAATTTCTTCCACAAAACACACCAAAAATACCATCTATATGCCCTGTATATGGAGGAATAATCGCAGCCATTAACGTTCTTTCACCTTCAGAGCTAAGCATTTTGCGCATTGCCAATCTATAAAAATAGTTATATTTGCAAATACTTTGTATAGAAATTACTTTTGAAAAATATTGTTTTTCATCAGTAATTGCCACACAAAATTTACTGCGCTGGCGATAATCTATTGGTATTACTGTTAAATCAATAGGATCAAAGTCATATCTTGAGTCCCCATTTCGCCTTGGGGTTTTAAAATATGGGTTTGCAACTCCAATATGGTTACCAGAATAAATCATATCTATCAATCTATCTGGAAAGTCAATATTCTTCTTCAATATTCCGTTCTTTTGTGAATTAGTTTCATGCCACATTTCTGTATAAAAACAATCTTTATCGCATTCTTTTTCAAAAAATAATAATAGATTAATTAATGAACTATCGTTAACAGCAACTATTCTAGGTGACATTCTATCAGAATCCGATAATCTAGCAAAAATATCCAAAACTTTTTGATTTACTTTAATTATTCTACTAATACAACTAGGGTCCTTTTTTTCATAAGCACAGTCAATCGTATCTGTTGTAATTAGATTACTCATCATATCAAAGGTATTTGTTGAAATATTACTATAAATATTTAAACTAAACTCTCTTGAAGTGCTAACATCAGAAAACAATTGCTTTTTATTCATAAATCTAAAATGATATTTCAGTTTTGGATATATTTTTTTTCTAAATTCGTCTCCAGCACTATCATCAAAAGGCCCATTAGGATGTATAAAAGCACTATAACCTTTTTTATTTGTAAAACGCCAAGCCAATGGAATAAAACATTTGAATAAATTTGATTGTTGACCTTTTAATTCTTCATAATTTTGAATTCCATTCAAAAAAATTCTTTGCCCTGTAATATGAATAAACTCTTTAAAATAAATATTTCGAATAGTTCTATTAGTTAAAAGATTGTCCCTATATTTCAATATAGTATTTGCATCCATTTCTCTAATTACAAATAAAGGCACTTTTTCTGATAACAAAAATTGTTCTGACCATTCTAGCTTTACCCACGGTGGGTTACCGATAATTAGGTCAAATCCACCGCGTTCAGCGAATAAATCGGCAAATTCCAGTTCCCAATGCATAAACTTGTTGTTATTGGCAATTTCTTTTACAAGGGCCATTCTTTCAAACTTTGAGCACAAAAAGTCTAAGTCAACTACATTATCTGAATCCAGATTTTCAGAAACAAAGCGCATTAAATCGTCGCGCTCACCACCAAAAAGGCTGAACTGATAACCACTTGTGGTCTTCTGAACAGAGTTTGTAGGCATTGTCCCAACAAGAATAAGATTCATTTCATTGATGAATTCACTTCTTGTTGGTAATAATTCAGCTTTTTCAATAGGCCAGAACCACAAAGCACACCAGTAATCCATAGCAAATTTCAGACGGGCATATGGACCAGCATTCTTAGCATGTTCTGATTTATAAATCTGAGTCAAAATAGCGTCTTTCTGTCGTATGCTTGTATGTGAGTCCTTTGCTTCATCTTCATGACCAAAAACAGACAAAACGTCTCTTGTTTTTACTTCAAGCTCTTTTCTGAAACGAATCTGCTTTTCCCATAATTCATCAATTGTTTGAGAAAGAATAAGAAGTGAATCAACTTCATCATTATTAAGAGGTTTATTAAATTCCTTAGTCCATTCTTTCATCTTTTTGATGTTGGCTGGTTCAAGGCTCTTGATTACCTTATCATCGTAGGCACACATTCCTGGGTCACCAAGCAGGAAGTGATAAATCTGTTTTTTGGGCTTACGTTTTTCTGTTAAAAGAACTCTTTCAGGGGCCTTTTCATACCAACGTTCGCCCTTATCCTTAGTTTTAACATCTTCAACTGTGTAGCACTGACGGCGTGCCCCAATTAATGAGTTACCATTTATAAGCTGAGTGCCAAACCAGGGAACATAGCCACCTTCAAATATGGTATTAAGCCATAGTGAAACTTCGGCAAGTTCTACTGCAACAGGGTTAAGGTCTATACCATATACGTTGCGGTCTGCAATATACATCTTAACCTTCTGCAATTCAGTAAAACGCTTAGCTGCTTCTATTGTTTCACCGGTTTCCTTCTGCTTTTTATCAATATACGCTTCAGCCAACTGGTTAATTGCTTCATTCAAGAATGCTGCGCTGCCCATTGCTGGTTCGCAGACTGTTAACTGTAAAATCTCATCTGCGGTTTTATCTTTCAAAAGTTCCTTCAAAGCATACTTAACAAGACATTTAGTCAAACATTCAGGTGTATAATAAGAAGCACTCTTTTCACGTTCTCTACCAGCTAAGCGGTAAATAAAAGTACCTTTTTCGTATTTACGCAGTTTACCTTTATTTTCGCCAGATTCATATCTTACACGTTCGTCTTCAGTATACTGACCAAGGTCTGTTTCAGGTATAAAATAACCAACATCCAGTTCATTGAACTTATCACCAGCACGTTTTACTTCGCAAAGAGTTGTTTCCGCTATAAAACCACGGTAACTTAAAAGAGCTTCATAAACAGCACCCATCTGGTTAATACCAAGATTTGCATAAGAGATTCTTCCTCGGCGTTCATTTCTTCTGCCAGAAGGTCTGCTTAAACTCATCAAATCAATGATTCTTAGCATAACTGAATTGCGAAGTCTGGATTCAGTTATCATTTTTGTATATTCAGGGTCGAAGATATGAGCCTTCAATGGCTGAATAACAAACATATCGTGAAGGCTCTTTGCGGCACTAAACTTTTGAAGTTCTACTTCTGTTTCAGGATAACCAGAGTAAATAAGTTCATACAGTCTAGCTACAGTTTCGTGAAGATAATAGCCATCGCCAACATCGTCAATATCTGCTCTTATGTCATCAACAATATCTCTTAAGCTTTCTAGCGAATAACCAGACATATAAGTCTGTGCTTTAATAGGTGCATAGCCAAGCTCTGGTCTTGCTTCTATGAACAGAACGAATAACATTCTATACATATAGCGCAAACATTCTAAAGTCAGTTGCGAAGCATCTACCGGGTCTTTTTCCATATCACGGCCCAGTCTTGTTTTCATGTCATAGATAACTTCATTGCCTAATAATTCAATGGCTTCACGAAGGGCATATTTAAGGTCCTGAGAAACACCTGCGGCATGACGCTGTGAGTTTTCATCTAGTTCATCAATAAGCGCTCTGCCTTCATTTGGGCAAAGGTCGTCATGATGCAGCAATACAGCCATTGCCTTAAGAGTCGTTTCTTCATGGCGGCTGAATATTTCATCAAGATCAAATTCAAGATAACGCTTTTCGTTCCATTTGTTTCTATCAATCAATGCAATCTGGTTCAAACCGATAAAAAGAATAAATCTTGGTGCAGATTCCTGACCAAAAAGAATCTTTGTAGCCAGTTCTTCGTTATCTAATTCATTGAGCATGTCTTTCTTGACAGACATAGAACCTTCTTCAAGAACCTTGCTTATATCAAAACTATTAGATTCTAGAATGCCTGTATCTTCTTCATATGAAGCAGAAAGAATTGCCCATAAAAGCGGTGAGCCATCACTCTTTTTACATTCCATAAAAACTGGTGCAAAAATCTTTTCTTCGACTTCAACAGAAGTTGGCTGTGGCTGGTCATAACCTAAGGCATTGATATAAGAAGTAGCCATTTCCTCAATATGCCTAAGAAGCTGAATATTAAACCTATAACCATTCTGACGGCTAGCCTTAGTATAATATTGCTTAGAGCATTCTCTAAGCAAAGACCACGGTGTCTTTATGGCTGAATTATTTTTTGCTGCTTCACCCCAAGCCGATAGAGTTGCTGCTGCATTCTCTGCAAAAATAGATGATAAATAATGGTTGGTATAATATTCGTTCTGATTGTGAATGCCAGTTAAATCAAAATTCATTTTGCAGCCTCCATAAATACAGCCATAATTCTAATATAGGGGTTATTTTCTATTGTAAGTGTTTCTGTTACCCATTTTTCAAATCTGTCAAAAAGTTCTTCTGTTTCCCGCATCTTATCATTTTGTCGTCGTTCGTCTTCAAACAATGAAAGCTGATAACATTCATGTTTCTTTTGTAGACTTGCTAATTTATCAAGTTCCTCATTTATTAACGGATCGGTCTTTTTCTTATATTCGTCATAGTAAGCCTGCATATAGCGCTTTGCCTGTTTAACCACGTCTTCCCGCATAGTCATCAGTTGCTGAACAGTTTCTTTCGAAGTAAAAAGAGGATTAATTGGTTCTTTTTCATCAAGTCCGGTTATTTCTAGAACCTTCTGCAAACTAAGTTCTTTATCGAATTTACCATCAATAAATCTTAAACCAAACCATTCGTCAACCAGTGGTGTTGACTTCTGATTAGGTATACTGCCTGTTACAAGAAATATTACTTCACCCTTCTGTAACTTTGAGTGCAAACCGCATACAGGTGCTTCATCACGTTTAAAAAGAACTCCTGCTTTATCATTAAGCCAGTTGTATATCGGGTGAAGCTTCCAAAGATACTGAGTATCAGGCCATGCCTCTTCATTCATGTTCTTCTGCATACTTTTTGCCATTTCCTGAATACAGAACTTTTTATCAGTACTAGCTCTTAGAATATCTCCCTGAGGCATTACTTCTGAAGGTATCAATGCTTTCAAGCGGCGTTTCATTTCATCTGTAAGGAAAATATCATAACCTTCAACATTAAATGCAAGATTCTTCTGCCAAGGTTCTACAGATTTCTTTATAGAAGAATTGATAGTCTTAATCCCATTAAAAATATAATCTCCGTCAGAGAACAAGGTTTTATCAGTAACTTTCTGCTGATCAGATAAAATAACCGGTTCTGCGTCTTCATCATCGTCATCGCCAAAGAAGAAATCATCTGCAATATCACTAAGACTTTTCTTCTGTATTGTTTCATCAATTCTAGCTTCAAAAGCACTAGCATCAGCACCAGATTCAATGACGTTACTTATTTCGTTTTCTTCCCCTTCTACATCATATTTGTCAAATATCATTGCCGGGTCACCAATATTTTCGAGGGCCTGCTGTTCTTTCTGTGCAAGGATTTCAAGAATACGTGTATCGCCTTTGATTTTCTGGTTATTACTATCAATCTTAAAATAACGTATATCAGGCTGTTTCTTCTGTCCGTAACGGTCAATACGTCCGTTTCTCTGCTGGAAAACCATCAGAGACCAAGGAATATCAAAGTGAATCATTCTGTGGCTCAGATGATGCAGGTTAAGACCTTCAGAAGCAACATCGGAAGCAACAAGTATTCTAATTGGAGCCTCAGCTTTACAAAAATCTTCTACTATTGCCTGTTGTTCAATATCACTAAGATTACCAGAAATTTCTACAACGGCTTCTTCAGATAATTTAAGGTCATTACGCAGATTAGCCGCCAGATATTTCATTGTTTCAATGCGTTCAGTGAAAATAACAAGACGGTCATCTTTACTTGTTGCCTGCCAACCATAATTGCTATCTTTCAACAATTCTAGAAGTCGCTGATATCTTGAAAAATTAACTGGTTTTATATTGATAAGAGCTTTTCTTAGTTCTTCTAGCTTTGCTATATCGCCAAATTCACCATGTTCATATTTTTTATTAAGCTTTTTCAGACGTTCTTCAATACTTTTGATGCAGGCAGCAGGGCTTGAGAAAAGAGATTTTTCCAAAGAAGTCTTGAATAAGCATGAAGTAGCATTAGTGCGATTTGCATCCATTTCAAGATTCATATCAGCAAAAATTTCGAAAGCCTGTTCTTCAAGATCTGAAGCTTGGCATTTTTCAATAAAAACCTTACGTTCCTTGAAACCTTCAGAAATCTGATCTTTAACATCTTTCTTAAATCGTCTGATATAAAGACCTTTAATATCTTCCTTAGTATATTTATGAATATCAGCAATAGATGTTGGATCTAACATTTTCATGAGTGAAGCAAAGCTTTCAGCCTTACCATCATGAGGTGTAGCAGACAACATAATCATGCTATCAGAACGACCTGCTAATAATTTTGCTAATCTTGCTCTCTGGGCTTGATGGCCACCACGTTCTGCTACATTATGGGCTTCATCTATAACTATTACATCCCAGTAAGCCTGTTCAAGGTGAGTTCTGTATTCAATATCACGCTTAAGAGTATCAACAGAAACAATGGTTTTATCGTAATAGAAGAATGGATTATGGTTTGTTGGCAGTTCTGCACGAATCTTATGTATTGCCTTTGAATCAAGTCGGACAAGAGGTATTGCAAAACGGTTCCACATTTCCTTCTGGAACTGTGTCATCATGCTTTTAACTGTTACTACAAGAATTCTGCGACCTTTACCACGGGCAATAAGTTCGGAAAGCAGAATACCCGCTTCAAGGGTCTTCCCTAACCCAACAGTATCGGCAATAAGAATACGTTGACGGTATTTTTTGAGAGCTAGCTTAGTTGGATCAAGCTGGAATTCCAAAGGGTCCATTGCTGCCAGGTGGCCAATATGTAAATTATTGTCTGTTGGAATTTTCTGACGCAATCGGCTTTCTATAAATAATCTGCTATTTATAAAATGAGAAGAATCATCTACAACAAAATTAATTTTAGCAGGGTCAACTATTTCTGGCTTTTCCAAGTCATCAAGAAAGATGGCTTCTTTATCTTTAATGAGAGTTGAAATGCCAACACAATGAAGTGATTTATTACCCATACTGTTGGTTTCAACTTTTTTGACAAGCCATTCCTCGCCACGAACAATAACTCTCATACCAGGTGCGTAATCAGCCATCTCAGCTCTCCTAAACAACAGGCCATAATCAGCCGTTTATTAAGAGAATTATATTACATTGATATGTAAGTGGCAAACTTTTGTTTGATTAGCTTAACCGCTAATTTAGGCTTGATTAGAACAAGTTTCTGAGACCTATTGGTCTATTCTTTTTATATACAGCTTCAGACTTAGCGTTTCTAATTACTTTTTCATACCAGGGAACAAAATGCTTTCTCTGGCGTTCATACCATTCTTTGCAGACAACATACTTTTTTGAGCCAACAACAAAGACAATATCCCAGTATCTGGCTCTTCCATAGTTATCTTTTCGTTGTTCTGCCAGAGATTCTTTATCATCAATTTCTCTGAAAAACGGGTGGTTCAGATGCAATATGTCCCTGGACCATTGTGCTGATGTAATATCTTTTAAAATAGCTTCATCAAGAAAGTTCTTAGAAATCAGATATTCAACAGCATTTCTTACGAATTCACCAATCTTAGATTCTGGGTTTGGCTCTGCAACATTCTTATTTTCATTTGAAATAATATTCTGAGCACGTTCTGGTTGCTTCGTTTTTTGGGGTGTTGTAGTTTGCTTTGCCTGCTTGGGTCCAGCAACTTGTGTTTTATTTTTGCTTTTTTGATTATTGGCAGCAGAAGCTTTTGCTTTTGCTTCTGCTTTGTATTCATCAATAACCTTTTTTAGTTTATAACAGCAACTCAGCTCAGCTTTATGTTCAAGTTTCTGCAAATTTATAATGGCAGAATCAATCATTCTCTCTATATTTTCAGGAAAATTAACGCTGCCATCATATTCGAAACCGGCTTCGCCAAATAGTTTTTTCTGCTGCATAAAACAATAACCTTTTTTATCATAATTATAGGTTCAGTCTACAACCATTTGTTTTACATGGCAAGAATTAAGCAGCTTTACAAAGCCATAGCGGTCTATTTAATAATAGTCGCTATGGCTATTTATAGTTTTTTAAAACCCTTGGTCATTCAACCTCATCTGAATCATCGCCTTCATCAGATTCCAAACCAAACCATTCAGCTTCGCAGTCGGCAATTATATCTTCGTCGTAGCCTTCCTCTTTCATTTTTTCCAGGCACATGTGAGCCATTTCTTCTTCGTAATCTTCAATAGGTGCTTTGCCTTTGTAATTGCCTATTTCTTCGAAATCTTCGTCGTCAGATTCCATAGTGTAGTAATCCCAAGTGCTTTTATCTGCAGTAAGATGTTCTTCCATAAGAAAGTCACCTTCACCAACAGCTACATTAATCAAATAATAGGTTTTGCCATTTTCTTTAAATACAGTTTCTGCAATAACACCACTTATGCAGCATGGGCCACATGCCATACCACATGACTCAAAGCATTCACAACGCTGGCTGATTTTTTCAACAGAATTCTTTTTCATAACATAACTCCTGAAATACATATTTAATTTGTGGATTTTATTTCCTCATCCACAATTCTGATTATATAAAATTGGACGTTAGAATTTTGGACCTAGCAGGTCCAATTTTAAAAAAAATTGTGCTCTTTGCCTGAGTTTGTTATATAATATATTTGTTGAGAACAATACAGAGATGAGGTAGTTGAATTATGCCTTTTATTCATCAGTATCATGAAAAATGGGGTCTATATATCGTATCCAAGAGTAAAAATGGTTTTATCACATGGCAAGTCACCAACAAAGGCTTAGAAATCCTCAGGAAATTTCAACTAGCCTGGGATAACACAGAAATTTCTATCAACACATTATTACTTTTAAAAGATACCAACCTTATTTTTATTAATGGTAAAAATGGTTGTAATGGCACAGCAAAACCTATTGATTTTGGCAAAGATAGTGAAGAATTCATTATGAGTAGTGGCGAAGTTGAAATGGCTAACTTCCTAAAGTTGTTAAAAAACAAGACAGATAAATCCACAATTGAGCCACATAAGTTTATTTCAAACACTCGCGAAGAAGATGAAGAAGACAATGACGAAGACCAAGAGCCTCAAGATTCATCTGGTATGAAAAGAATTATTCTCAAGCCAGTCTTGTCACCTTCGATAAAGAAAAATCTCCAAGGTAGTACTTATATTAATCCACCTAAGGGAACAAATATCTTTAAGCATAAAAAGAAACGTAAAAAAAGTCATAAACCCTTTAAACAAAACAAATCACAAAAACCATTCTCGAAGTAAATAAAAGTTATATAAATTAATTCTGAAGATAATAAGCCATAGGAGAGTTGATATGCCAGTTATTCATGAACGCACAGAAGACAGTGGTCTTTATATAAAAAGCTATATTCACGGGTCCGGTTGGATAACCTGGCAAATAACTGACTTTGGTGCAGAAATATTGCGTAAGCATCACTTAGCTTATGAAAATAAATCAATAACAAGAGCAACTCTAATAAGAATGATTGCTTGCAAATTAGTTTATACCAATACTTCAGGAACAAGTCAAATAACAGATCTTACCTACGAAACAAACTACAATTTGAAAATGTCCAATGAAGAAAGAAAATTCTTTGAATATATAAGAGACAATGAAAAACAAATTCAAAAGTCAGCAGAAACTAGAAAACCAAAAAATAAAAAGAAACCTCAACAAGGTAAATCAATTGTTGAAGTCGAACAAGAAGACTATGCTACAACCTTTATCACAACAATTTCAAAACAACAATCTGCTAATTTTATAGATAACGCCAATATTTTTACTGATTTATATTTAAGAAAAGATCCTGAAATAATGGAAGCAATCTTAAGAAAATTTGTATATGGGAACTTGCCAAATAAAGCGAACAAATATCAAACTGAAGAAGTTTTTACAAAAATAAAAACATTACTGCCATCAAATTACTGCAACTTTTGCAAGAAATATATTTCTGATGCAGAATCGCTAATCGAACATATAAAATCTTGCCATCAATCTCGATTTGAAACATGTTTTGAGAATCTTTTCAAAGTTTATCTTGAACATAAAACAACATTAGGTAAAAAAGAAATAATTAATAATTTAAAAAATCTTGAAAAAATCAAGATATATGCGTCTTCTTTCGCTAGAATAAATATATTTCAATTGTATGAACAAAATAACCAATACTGGCAATTAGCATTAAATAACTTAACAAAAGAACAACAGACAACTGCTACTATTTATAGAAAAATGCTTGAATTTCTAAGCACAGAAGCTGCAAGTTTTCCATCAATAACATCAAAATCCGTAAAAATAATCCAAACAGCTCAATCCAAACAAAATCAAACAATACAAACAAGTTTAAATAAATGGTTCTATACACCCGAAGGAGCCGAAGCATTCCTAAGATACTGCATATTTAATAATCTACCCTTAAGTGCAAAATCATATAAAAAGATTGAATACTTCAATAAATGTGAAAATCTATTTAATTCAATAAAATGTCCAATATGCAAAATGGAATTTAATTCCAATAAAGATTTGTCAGAACATGTAATTAAATATCATTTAAACATATTTTCAGAATTTATAGGTCTTAACTTTTTATCATATTATATGAAGAATTCTGAATTTAAACTCGTTAAACATCCACTAAAAAGCCTAAGAAGTTTAGAATCAGCTATAAAAAAGAATAGCGGAATATCTATATATGAAGAATTCAACCCCTACAACGAAACCAACTTAAAGAAAATAAAAGAAACATTACTAAAAATATACCCCAACCAAGAACAACTAAATAAATCAAAAATAGTTTTATCTATTTATTTATCAATGATAAATGAAGCAAATCATGGTTTCCCAAATTTTTCCAGATTAACCACCACAACAAATACCGGCAATTACAATATTGATTTTGACTCTTTGTTAAATTCATTTACAAAAACAGCTACAAGCAAAATCATCAATGAACCTGAAGATAAAATTGAATATAATATTATCAATGATAACGATATAGAAGATAATATATACGAAGTAAATGAAAGCCAAACAGAATCAATACAAAATTCCAAAGCCTTAAAATCTATTACAATATGCGATTTAAAAATGGAACTAATTAATTGTCCTGCAGGCGATTTTTATATGGGCAGCCCCAATAGAGAATTAGGACATGCATATGATGAAGCTTTTCATCATGTAGAAATGAATAACGATTTCTATATAAGTAAATTTCCTATAACACAAAGCCAATACAAAAAGCTTACTGGCGAAAATCCTTCAAAATATAAAAATCAAAATTGCCCTGTTACCAATATTACCCAGAAAATGGCATTATTTTATTGCGAAAAGCTTAATAAGCTTTATGGTCACTTAATACCTAATGGCTATCGTTTTGATCTGCCTACCGAAGCACAATGGGAATATGCTTGTAAAGCAGATAGTATCACTTCTCTATACAATGACTTAGAAATCACAACAACAAAAGGAATATGCCTAAATCTAAATAAAATAGGAAACTATGTGAAAAATTCATCAGTATGTCTCCAAACAATTGGTCAAAAAGCACCAAACAAATGGGGAATATACGACATGCTAGGTAATGTCTGGGAATGGTGTAAAGATCTATATTCTGAAGACTATTCCGGGAAACAGGAATTAAATGCTTCTAATCCTGACGATAAATATAGCTACGTAATAAAAGGCGGTTGCTTTAAATCTGATGCTGAAGATTGCAGAATAGCAACAAGAGGCGCTGAATACGAAGGCAATTCCGATGAATACATTGGATTCAGAGTAGCATTGGTTCATGATTTAGATTCAACCACCGCAGATGAAGAACAAGAAGAATCATTGGAAGAAAACATTCCAGAAGAGTCACAAAGCTTATTACCAGAAAATGCCACCTGTGAAGAAATTCATAATTTAATAAATGAATTACCGAGATTATCATCACCTCTGGATATGGATACCATACCAGAAAACGGTATTTACTTTATTTTTGAAAAAGGTGAAATAGCCCATGACAACGAAAGAATAGTATATGTCGGTTCACATGACGTAAACGGCAGATTAAAGGGAAGATTAAAAGAACTTTTCAATATGCTCAGCAAAGATGGTTGCATTCTCAGAAAGAACATAGGTAGAGCTATTCTAAACAAAAATTCTGATCCATACCTTGAAACCTGGAATATTGATTTCAGCCAAGCCAAAAATAAAAGCTTGTATGAATCAAAAAGAGACAAACAATATGAACAGAATATTGAAAACCAAGTAACCGGCTATATAAACAATAGCTTTACTGTAGCCATCTTAGAAGTAAACGATAAAGAAGAACGCCAGAAACTGCAAAAACAAATTATTGCCACAATAAACAACTGCGAAGATTGCAAACCATCAAAGTATTGGCTAGGCAAATTCTCACCAAAGGCTAAGATAGCCAACGGGAAACTCTGGATGGAAAGAATATAATCTTTACCTTCCAAACAATAGAAAGAATCATTAAAATTTCATTTGAGGTAAGAAACAGTAATTATTCGTTTTTATTGACATAAAATATCAAAAACAATATACTAAAAGTAGCTCATCTGCCATGTGTAGAAGGAGTTCTTCTCGGATCCGCAGAATGTAGCTGATTTGTTGCGCGGGTTTGTTGATAAGGATTTCATAAAGGAACTTGATTATTCAACATTGGAACGTGCCAATGCTGATTTTGTCTGTAAAGAATCCGGCGAACGCCATGATGATATGATTTGGCGGCTCAGGTGGAAAGAACGCTGGCTTTATGTGTATCTTATACTTGAATTTCAATCAAGTGTAGACTATACTATGCCGGTCAGAATTATGTCGTATACGGCTGAGCTTTGGCTTAGTTTACTGAATGATAAAAACACTGAATATCATAAGACTAAGAAAATACCGCCAGTATTGCCAATAGTTCTGTATAATGGCATTGAAGACTGGGATGCTGCAAGAGATGTTGGCGAAATGCTTCAGGATAAAAGTATCAGCAACATCAACGTTGATTATTATCTGATTGACGAATTGCACCCTACCCCAGGGGCTAAGGATGCTATCAGTTCTGGTATATTAAATTGCGTTACGGCTTTGATTGAAGTTGAGCGCACAAAAGATAAGGCTAATCTTGAAGAAGTTTTGCATGAACTGGCTAAGAAGCTTGATACAAAAGAAAAGCTGAAAAGCTTCGAAACTTTTTTAAGATTTATGAGAAGATTTCTGGCTTCGAAGTTCCACAAGACTATACCAGAAGACTTCAGAAATATGGAAGAGGTGATAACCATGACCAGAGATTTTGCCGCTATTGAAAGAAAAGCAGGAAAAGCTGAAGGTGCTGAAGAAAGAGAAATAGCAATTATTAATAATATGAAAAAACTTGGTAAATCAGCAGAAGAGATTGCTCAATTATGCGCTGTAGATATTAAAAAGGTTCAACGCTATTTTAATTAAAGAATTAGTTCACGACTCTTTAATTATTAAGAGGCGATAAACATGGCCAGGAAC